>JBKPAM010000148.1:0-6248 GCA_046726435.1 Actinomycetota bacterium | reverse complement strand
CGGGAACGATTCACCTTTCGCCCTCCGCATCGAGGATCGCGCGCAGGGATTCGGCGAGCTGGTCGGTGTCCTAGTCGGTGTAGATGTCGCCCGTGGTCGAGATCGAGGAGTGCCCGAGCAGCTTCTGGACGGCCTTCAGGTTGCCCTGGGTGGCGTCGAGCACGCGCTGTCCGGCCGTATGCCGCGCCTTGTGCATCCGCTCGCCCCGGCTCGTGCCCTCCGGGACTACGCCCGCGCGCGCGAGGCAGCCGTACCACCAGCGGTGGAGGCCGTGCACGCCCATCGGCTCGCTGCGGTGCTCCACGACGAACTTCTCCCCCGGCTTGTGCCGGTTCGGGCGGACCGCGCGCCGGCAGAGCACGTAGTCGCTCGGCTGCGCCTCCCAATCGATGATGTGGCGCCCGAGCTCGTCCCAGAAGGCCGGGTCGACCACCGGCACCGTCTGCACCTTGCCGCCCTTGGTGAAGATCGTCAGGCGCTTCTGCGCGTGGTCGAAGTGCCGGAACTGCACGCCCTGAAGGGCTCCCTTGCGGATGCCCACCCTTCAGCAGCAGATGCAGCGCGATCCGGTCGCGCCGGTCGTTCTGCGCGAAGATCGCCTGTTCCTGATCCTGGGAGAACGTCTCCCGGTGAACGCCTCGCTTCTTTGGGGGCCGGATCGCGCGTGCCGGATCGCCGTGCAGGCGCTGAGAGCGTCGCCCACTGGAAGAAGCCCTGGAGCACGGAGATGTTCTTCGCTCGCGTCCTGGCTGCGCTCTCGCCCCACTGCTCGTCGACGAACTCCTCTAGGCGCTCCGTGCCGATCGGCGGCTCGAAGCCCGAGAGCTCAAGGTCGCAGAAGTAGCGCGCCAGCTTGTCCAGACAGGACTCGTAGGTCTTGTAGGTGTTCGGCAGCGGTCCCGCAGCTGTGAGGTTGTCAGCCCCTCGCTGATGCGCGGGAGGTTCACGCGAACGCCTCTCGCCGCTTCGCCTGACGGCGCCGGACGTGCTCGGCCATCCTGCGGCTCGCGTGCAGGAAGCCGGCGTCAGGCGGCGCTAACGGTAAGTCTGAGTGGGGCCCGTCACGCGAGGCCGTGCGCTGTCTCGTCGACGGCCGACGCTCTCGAGGTCGTGCGGCTTTCTCGTGCCGCTGCGGCATGTGGATCTTCGGCGTCCGCGAAGGCCGTGTCCAAGCGTCGTATCGCTCATGGCTGAGCACTGGGCCGGATGGGTCAGCGAAGGCGTCGTCGTCGTACTCAGGATCGTTGCTGAGCCAAGAAGCCTTGGACTCGGCGTTTAGCTCTTGAGGTTCCATGACCCTCGCATTGCGCCCTCATCGTAGGCATGGGCCCCGACAGTGCCTTCAACGACGAACCGCCCAGAAGGGCGGCGTGCCGGCAATGTGAGGACATGGATCAGACCCGAGGAGGTATTCCCGCGGTATCTGCGGGGGATACTAGTCCTGCGTCCGGAGGTCGCCGCTCCTAGCCGCCGTTCGCGTCCTTGACTATCTGCTGCACCCCACCGCCGCAACTCAAGGGCGACCTACAGGAGCCCCCGCAATTGACTCCTTTTGAGTCGCGGGTTGACGGAAGTGCATCCTAACGGCGGGGGCGCCGCGCGCTGGCCCCTCCGCACGCTCCGCACGCTTGGCCTTGAGCCTGCTGGTTCCCATAACGGTTTGGGCTTACTTTTGTGCTGCAAATGCGGCATGCGCGACAGGCTGCGCGACACTTCGCGAGGTGGGAGAGCGCCCCTCTACTTGTGTTGTTTCACATGCTGGTAGTAGAGGCCAAGGCCGGTTTCGAACCTGCTTCTAGTCTTCGCGCTTGCGTCGCCCGGTAACCAGACCCAGTACAGGTAGGGGCCGACCGTGAACTCGGCGCGATAGTTGGCTGGCCCGCTGCCAGGTTTGCCTCCCGCTGTGGTCTGGACGACGGCCACGGAATTGGGCACTCCCGACAGTTTCATGGGCTGAGGTTTAAAGGCGCATACGGCGAAGCACGGCTGCTGGAGATCCTGGCCGTGCATCCAGCTGCGCACCTTGGCTGCATCCGAGGCCGAGTCGAACTTCGCGACGCCGATGTGGATCTCGCTCAGATTAAGCCCGCCGCCGCGACTGAGAACCTCGCCGGCTGCGCCCTTCAGGTGGGCGCCCTGGACTTCCTCAACGCCCGCACTTGGGTGAGTGGTCCCCCCAAGGGCGACGCCCTCGCCAACGAGGTCGACTGGGTTGCTCCAGTCAAGCCTGCGCTCCAGCACGAAGCCGGGCACGGACGAGGCGGGGAGCAGACGTGGGTCGAGCGATGTCGTCGAGGCCTTGCCGCCGCCCCCGCAGCCGCTGACGAGTACGAGCGACAACGCCGCCAGGGTCAGAAGGTACGTGCGGGACATCTGAAGACCTCCCACCGTCGTGGGGGGCCGACACCGCTGCCTGCCGCAACGCCTGGCCTCGCTACCGAGACGGACTCTGCCTCCCCGGAGAACGAGGTCAATCCTGCGGCAAAGCGACAGAAAGTTCAAGGGCCGGGCGGCGAGCCGAACCCGCCTAGACTCCGCTCCGTGAGCGCCGAAGGCGTTGCAGTGATCCACCGTTGCGCCGAGTGCGAGGCGCACTGGCTACCGGCGGACGAGAAGCACTGGTCGGCGCACCACACCGACGACGAGCCGCCAAAGCTCGCCTGCTACTGCCCGGACTGCGCCGAGCGCGAGTTCGGCGACGACTAGACGCCGAGGCGCTTGCTCGCGCGGCCCCCGAGCACCAGATTCGCCGTCTCTCTACGCCGGTTCCGGCGCTTGGCTGGGCGCGGTCGCGCCGCTACGGCTGAGGAAACGGAGTAGCTCGGCAACAAACAGGGCCACGAGCCCGACTGCGGCCGCCGGGCCAGCGTGGGTTGCGAAGAGCACCGAGACGAAAGTAGCTGCGACGACGACGCGAGAGGCACGTGCCCGGTAGAGCGCCACGGTCGCAGCAATGGCGAGCACGACCCAGGTTCCCTGACCCAGGATTCCTAGGACGGAGAACCCGCCTCCCGCGAGCCGACTGTCGTTCCAGAGGAATTCAATAGCCGCCACGACGCCTGCCTGCGCCTCGCCCGTGAGGCTGTTTGCATGACGTGTCAGGACCCCCGTTGCGATTCCGGCCACCGCGTCGAAGGCGCTGAAGAAGACCATCCAGAAGGCGAGAACGGCGCGGGTGATCGCGGCGGCGACCGATTGAATCCCGCCAAGCAGCATCCATACCCCCGCCGCCAGGAACGGCGTGAGGACGAGTTGGGCGACGTGCACGAAGATCCACCGGTTCGCCTCATCGGCGATGCCCTCATAGGGCTCGTCGGTCGGATGGAGGAAGGCGACAACCACCCAGAGGAGAGGTGCCGCGAGGACGACCATCTCCAGGAGGCTCAAGCGCTTCGTGGGGGCTGCTAGAGACCTCGACATCTCAGCGTGCCTTCCTACTCAGCTACCCAGTCAGTGTGCTCTTCTCTTTTTGGGTCGTCAAGCAAGGGGGGCCGGGCGGCGAAATGAACGCCCCTTGCCGCTATCCCACGACCCGGCCCGCACTCGCGCTACGCCTCGAGCTCGCCCGCGCCTAGTCGCTCTTTCGGCCATGGCCCGCAGCGTTGTGCGGCCTCGGCGTAGCTGACCCCTGGAGGGCGGCGAGGCAGGACGCGGCCAGCGCCGCCTCCTGGCCTCGTAGCTCGATTAGCCGGGCGCGCCCGTAACGCAAGTCTTATCGCCCCGAGGCGTCCGCTAGTTGGGAGGGCTTCCGCACAACGTGGGCGGATTGGGCGCTTCTGCTCTCCCCTCCCCACGCGCCCTTTGCGGAAATCCGCCCTCCACCCAGAGGAGGCCGGGCCGCGAAGTGGACGCTCCTTACCGCTACCCCACGACCCGGCCCACGCTCAGGCTACGCCCCGAGCTCGCCGCCACCTCGTGGCTCTTTCCGCCATGGCCCGAAGCGTCTCGGCTGCCTGCGGGTAGCTCGCTCCGGGGAGGGCGGCGGGTAGCCGGCGAAGGGGGATGGCATGCTGTGCAGCCGTCCCCCTTCAGCGCCGCGCTTTGAGCGTTAGCAGCGGGGTTTCTCAAACCCAAACTCAACGCCGTTGGCGTTGATCGTGTAGTGGGCGACGATGTGGAAGGAGGTTTGCGATCCATCGGAGCCCGTTGTCCGAACCGAGAAGTTGATCGTGCCCGTGCTGTGCGTGACCAACTCCGTCTCGCCCATGCGGTCCAGGAAGCGGCCTGTCAACGTCGGGCCCGTCCCGTCGCTCGGCACAGCGACGAGCGTCCCTGTGACCGTACTCGTAAGGTGATAGGGCGGAACGAGATTGTCTTCTTCGTCGATCCCAGCTGCTGTGACGTGGAACACGCCGCGCGCGGTGATCGTGATGGTGTACAGCCCGAGATCTTCGCGACAGGGCACCAAGTCCTCGAACGTCTCCGTGAACGTCGACGTCTCGGTGAACGTCACCGGCGGCGAAGCCGCCTGGGCCGCCGTTGCCGCGATGAGGGTGACGCCAGCCAGGATGAAAGCTGTGATCAAGCGCCGCATCATCAGCTCTCCCTTCTCCCCCCGAGGTTTCAACGAGTATGCGCGGCGCGAGCGGCGTTTCAACGTTGGCGACGGGTCTCGCGGCGGCCGCCGGAAGATCGCGTGGGTGGCCCTGCGAGGGTCGACGCTCCTCCTCCCCGGGGCCGGGACGACCTCGTCGAGTGTGGGCCGAAAACCGGTACGTGGCCAGGCGAGTAATCTCGTTTGCGAGCCGGGGCATGGGCCAGCGGATGCCCGGGCTCTGCGGCAGTGCTCGCATCCGCTGATTGGGGGAGCGGCCACGTGCTCCGGCTCGATCTGGGGACCGTGGGGCATGAAGGGGCCGCGGGCATTCGTGGATTCGGCGAGTCCATCGCTCCGGATTGGGGCGCACGACGATAGCGCCCTGCGAACCGAGGGCTCGGGCCCGGGGCGAGAACCTCTGGTGCCTCTCTGTAACGCTCAGGCAGGCGCAGAAGCTCGGGCTCGCCTACGATCTCGCGCGCGGCTTCGCCGAGGCTCGTCGTCTCCGCGAAGGTTGAGCTTCTACCCGCCGCCCTGCCCGCTCGTGGGGTCAGCGGCGAAGTGGTTGACGATCGCTACGTACAAGATCGCCCCCACGAGCAGCACGACGATCATCAGCCAACGCGGTACGGACGGGAAACCCTCACGTGGGCGGTACGGCCAGAACACGGGCGGCATGGTGCCCCCGACCTCCGGCTTCGTCAACCTCTCGACGAGGAGCGGTTCGGAAGGTCACTTCTCGCGATCAACGGGGTGGTCATCGCACGCTGGGCGCCAATCGCGGAGTTCGCGCGCGCGATTATCCGGCTAGGGATCTTGCGTGCCCGATCCTGGCATTCCGGGCGCGCTCGTGCAGGCGAGCCCGAGCGTTACCAGGGAGCGACGGTCGTGCCGCCCCATTCTTCGGGCTCGACATCGCGGACGGTCTGGGTCAGCTCCCAGCGGTGGCCTCCGATGTCTTCCAGGACTCCGGAGCGCTCGCCGTATTCGTACGTCGTCACGTCCTCGACGACGCGCGCCCCTTGATCACGGGCGCGGGCGAACGCCTCATCGACGTCCGGCACGCGCAGCTTGATCACGTGTGTCACGCCGCCGCCGTCCGGCGCGACCCGATCACTTCCCACATCCGCGACAACGACCGCACCGTCGACGCCGATGCGCAGCTGGGCGCGATGCGTGTCGCCGATTCGGACCCGCTCCGCAAAGCCGAACGCGGCCTCCAACCACGCCACCGCCGCTCGCACATCCGGGTAGACGAGCACGGGCGTCACGGTGGCCGGCGGCGCGGACCGATTCGTCAGCACGGCGAGAGACTAGAGGATCACGGTCGGCGCGGAACGATCCAGGACTGGGGGGTTTGATGGAAACACTGACGATTCAGGCGGCGAGCGCCCAGTCGGCCCATGGAATGCTCGCGGCGCTGTCCGTCTTCGAGGCAGAACTGGTGGAGTCTTCGGACGGAAGGCGTGAGGTCGTCGTCACCTTGGCCGGGGACGACTCCGAGATCGTTGCAGTGCTCAACGCGCTCGAGCGGTTCGTGACCGAACGGGCGAGCGGTCCTGCGCGGGTAGAGCTCAACGGGCGTACCTACGTCATGGAGCCCGGCGCAGGCACGGTGTGACGGCGTAAAGCGGACACTAGGCAACGCGCCGGTTGAGCAGTACGCTCTGCGGCGCTGAACGCCCTCGCCGCGTATTTCCGAAGCTTGAAA
>JBKPAM010000147.1:0-26340 GCA_046726435.1 Actinomycetota bacterium | reverse complement strand
GCTGACCCGGCGCGAGAGCCCACCTGACAACCCCACCGAGGACCAACCCGGCCCTACGCTCGCCGGTGGCGTTCGGGGTGTTCGACGGTAAGGCCCGGGTCTACCGCCAGAGACCCGCCGCCTAGCCGACTCGACTGCCTGTTCTAGTGTTGCCGCAACCGAACAGGAGGTCGGAAGTGGCACTAGGGGACGAAGTCGACGAGATCTTTAGGCGCGAGGTGAAGTCTTTGCCCGCTTACGCGAAGGCGCAGGCTGCGAGTGGTTCCGGGGTCGCGCCGCCCGTCGATGAGATGAATCAGCTGATCATGGGCTTGGCAAACGCGGCCCAGCGTTCGTTTCACCTGCTCGCCGATCGCATGGAGCAGATGCAGAAAACCTGAACGACCTCTGTCGACTGCGGTTGCCCAGGCTCACGCCTCAGGCTTCTGCGTCTGGTGCCGAACTTGCAAACCGTTCGGCCTCGATCACACCATCGAAGGGTCCGTGACCGGTGTGTACGGCGATGACCCGATAGGCCTCAGAGTCTTGCTCAAAGGCGTCGCCCTCAGCAAGCGGCCTATCCCGCTCCATCGTGAACCGTTCCCCGCCGCTCGAGAGGACGAGTACCTCGTAGAGCATGGTGCTGTGGGCAACGTAGCGCGCGCTCGTCCGGTTCGCTAACCACACCTCTCCACAGCACGCTCTCCCCTGTTTGGAACCCTGTGCTCTGACCCTGACGAAACGCTCTGGGCTCACTCTCTCCCGCACGTCCGCGGCGGCGTTCACCTTCCCCTTCGGATCTGGCAGTCCTGGCCCCAGCGCTCGCGCCGTGCGCTCACCGAGGGTCGACTGGTGCGGGGGAGACCGGAGCCTTCGTTCGCCTCCTGACCGCTTGGAGTCGTCTCAGCTCCCCAGGGGCCTCCGCTGCTTGGGTGGGGGCAGCTAGATCTCGAGCACGATCGTGACCGGTCCGTCATTGACGAGCTCGAGCGCCATGCGCGCGCCGAAGACGCCCGTCTCGACGTGAACTCCCAGGTCCCGCAGCGCCTCGGAGAAGGCTTCGTACAGCGGCTCAGCTTCGGCCCTTGGCGCCGCCTGGGAGAAGTCCGGCCTAGTTCCCTTCGAGCGTGTGGTATCGGCGAGCAGCGTGAACTGGCTCACGACGAGCGCCTCCCCACGCGTGTCGAGCACCGAGCGGTCGAAGCGCCCCTCTGCATCCTCGAACACGCGCAGGCGCGCCACCTTCCCGGCCAGCCTCTCCGCTTCGGCGGGCCCGTCCCCGCGTGCGACGCCGAGCAGGACGCAGAGCCCGGCCCCGATCTCGCCCGCCAGCGCGCCCTCGACCCGCACCGAGGCACGGGCAACCCGCTGCACCACGGCCTTCACGCGCCCGCGCCCGAGGCGAGCGCTACGAGTCCGCGCCCCGGAGGACGCGGCGGTCGCGACGAGTGCCGCGCCACGGGCCCGGCACGAAGTCGAGGACGACGTTCACGGCCCACACGACGACCGTCGCCCAGATGTACGTCCAGAAGCCGTGGATCGAGAAGCCCTCGATGAACAGGGACGTCAGCGCCAGCATCAGCAGCGCCACGCCGAACCAGGCGAGCCCGAGGGTGACCATCGCAAGCGGCAGCGAGAGCGCCTTCAGCGGTGGCTTGACGATCGTGTTCAGGATCCCGAACAGGGCTGCAGCCTTGATGAGCGCGCCGGCGGACTCGGCCTTCACGCCGCTGAGCAGGCCCGTGACGATCGCGAGCACGATGGCATTTGCGATCCACGAGAGCAGGAGTTGCTTCGCGGCGTTGATCACGACCTGCCTGCGGAGGTATATCGCTCAGCCGAGATCTCTGATGCGTGACTCGTAGGCGGCCTGCCCCGGCCTCAGGGAGCTCGCGAGCTTGTAGTGGCCGTTCGCCTCGTGCTCGCGCCCCTGCTTTTCGAGGCAGCGGCCCAGCGCGTAGTGCGCGTAGTCGTCGACCGGCGCGAGCTCGAGCATCTTGCGGAACTCGGACTCGGCCTCCTCGTACCGGTGGATCCGGAAGTAGGCGATCCCGAGCGCCTCTCGGATCGACGCCTTCTCGGGCTCGCGCCGCTTCGCCTTCTCGAGCGCGACCGTCGCCTGGGCGGGGCGGCCCTTCTCGAGGTGGCTGCGGCCCTGCTGGAAGAGGTCGAACGTCTCGCTCATGGGTTACGAGGCTAGCCCGAGCGACCGGAGTGAGAGCAGCCCGCGCGTACGCTCGTAGCGGGTCAGCTCGCGGCGCAGGCCGCGGCGAACTGCCCGCAGGTCGCGCCGCATCGCGCGCGCCGCCTCACGGGCCCCGGTGCGGGGACCGAAGCGGGCGGCCGTCGCATGCAGCCCAAAGGCGCTCGCCTCGACCCCGAACTCGAACTCGACCATTTGGGCCAGCTCCCGCAGCGTCGCGCTCCGCGGGACGTCGACGCCCTGGTCGCGCAGGAAATCGCGCAACTCCTTCCGGCAGGCAGCGGCGAGGCGGCGCGGGTCGTTCGTCATGAAGCGCGACCTGCGGACGACCAGCTTCGCCGCGACCAGCACGACGAGGACGCCCCCAGCCGCGAACGCGATGAGCCGCAGCAGGCTCCAGTCGTGTGCGCGCCGAGACACCGCCGCGGAGGCCTGGATCTGACCCAGTGAGGGCACGTCGGGCGAGGTCCGGGCCTTGTTGCCGCTGAACCCGAGCTCCGCGGCCAACGCCCCAAACCTGCGCAGGCCGTGACTGCTGGCGAGCACTCTCGCCGTCGCGCCGACGTCGAAGTTCGGCGACGACGTCGAGTACGAGCCGGCGACGCCGTTCGTCCCCGGCGTCGGGTCGAACGGCAGCCACCCCCAGCCGTCGAACCAGACCTCGACCCACATGTGCGCGTCACGGTCGGAGACGATCCACTCGTGGTGGTCGCGGTCGTACCGCCCGCTCCCGAAGCCGACGGCGACGCGGGACGGTATGCCGAGGTAGCGAAGCATGAGCGCCATCGCGCCGGCGAAGTGCTGGCAGTAGCCGCTCTTGCTCTTCGTCACGAACCATTCGAGCGGCTGGACACCGGCCGGCGGCTGCGGCGGGTGCTGGTCGTAGACGAAGCCGCCGGCGAACCGGAACCAGCGCTCGAGCGCCACGGCGGCCGCGTACGGGCTCCGTGCTCCACCGGCAACCTGCTCGGCGAGCGAGTAGAGGCCCGCGTAGGGCCGCAGCTCGTCGGCGCGCGCGTAGTCGGTCAGCAGGTAGTGCACGTAGCGCGCGCGGCCCCGGGTGCCGAAGAGCTTCGGGTAGACGCGCGGCTGGATCTCCCGGTACTTGCCATCGGCGATCGGTCCGGGGTACACCGGCCTCGAGGCCGCCAGCTGGTCCGGGGACGGCGAGGGCGCGTAGCTCCAGACGTCGTAGGTGTCGCCGCGCTGGAGCGGCTCGGAGGCGTAGGCGACGCCCGTCGGGTCGTACTGGACCTGGCCCACGCTCGCGCTCGGATCGAACCGGACAGGGATGCTTCCGCCCGCGAGCCGGTGGTCGCGGAGCGCCTCCACGGTCACCTCCTCCTTCTCCCAGCCGCTGTCCTGACGCTCGCGGGCCGGTACGAGGCCCTTTTCGCCGATCAGCGATGGGTCACCGTACTCCGGTGCGATCTCCTCGAACCACCTGCCGCTCTCGACGGTGTTGAGCACCGAGACGCGCCAGTAGTGCTGCTGCGGGCCCGCCTTCACGCGCAGGACGGTGGTCGGCTTCCCGCGGAAGGTGAGGTCGCGGTAGCTCGAGTCCCAGACGTACGAGACGTCGACCGGCTTGGCGGGCTTCGTGTACAGGTCCCAGTGCTGCCAGCCGAGGAAGGCCCGCTTGGCGAGGGCCGGCGAGCTCGCCGCCCCCAGGGCGGCGATCAGGACCACGGTTCCCGCCACGAGCGCGGCCCCCACGCCGCGGACCGGCCCCCGTCTCAGCACCGTCGTCGCCGCGAGCAGCGTCACCAGCAGGAGCCCGCCGCGGACTAGGTCGGAGCCGGGTAGCAGCGTTCCTGGCCAGCCGACGCCGACCACAAGCGCGAGCGCCACCAGCCCCGGGCGAGACGCCCTGGCCGCAAGCGCGGCGGCGAGCGTGAACGCGAAGAACGCCACCAGCAGGACGCCGTGCATGCGCGGGTGAACACCGGGGTCGAACGGAATCTGGACGTCGTAGAACTCGAGGAAGCCGTCGCCGAACCGCCCGAGCACCCGGCCCGGGAAGCTCCAGGTCACGCCGACGTCGAAGGCGGCCGCGCATGTGACGACCAGCGCTCCCGCCACCGCGGCCGCGCGTGCCCTTCGCCCGGGCACCAGCGGCGGGAGGAGCGCGAGCAGCGCCACGAGCAGCGCCACGCCGCCGGTGCCGCTCTCGAGCCGCAGCCAGCTCCACGCGAGCAGCAGCGTCGCGGGGCCCATGACGAGCAGGTACCTACGCATTCGCGACCTCTGCGAGCCGTGCCGCTCCGAGCCGCTCGGCGAGATCGTCTCCCCGCCGCAGCACGGCGACGGGAATGCCCGCAGCCTGGAGCCGCAAGAGCTCTGGCCACGGCTTCGGCGCAGCACCGGCGAACGTGGCCGTGTCGACGAGCACGACCGAGACGCTCCCGCTTCCAAGCGCGCGGTCGACCAGGCGCTCGACCAGCCGCGGCGGCAGCGAGGCGGTCACGAGCGCGAGCTCGAACGCGCGTCCGACGGCGCCGTTCTCGTCGGCGAGCAGCGCCGCGAGCGGAGGCCCCGGCTCGGGCTCTGCGGCCGCCAGCAGGTCGAGCGCCTCCCGCCAGTCGCCCTCGGGGGAGCGAATGCCGCGGTGCTCCCGCCGCGAGCCGTTGACGACCAGCAGCGCCCTCCGCCCCCGGCGAACGTGCGCGAGCAAGAGCGAGCCGGCAGCCCGCACCTGCACGTCGAAGCTTTCCCCCACCACGGACGCTGGATCGGCGTCGAGCACGACCGCCACCTCGTCCCGAGGCGCGTCCTCGAGCTCCTTGACCATCAGCTGGGAGCGGCGCGCCGTCGAGCGCCAGTGCACCTTACGCAGCGAGTCGCCGTGCTCGTACTCGCGCACGCTGTGGAGGTCGAAACCCGACGGCCGCCGCAGCAGGAGCCGCCGGCCGTCGTGAAGCCGCAGGCCCGACTCCGAGAACAGCCTCTCGAGCTCGACGAGCCGCGGGTAGACGAGTAGCGCGCCAGGAGCGTCCAGCGGCTGCTCGACCCGCTCCAGACCGAGCGGGTCCTCGATCACGACCACCGATTCCTCGAAGGCGTATCGCCCGCGCGGAAGCCGCTCGAGCACGTAGCGGGCGCGGCCCTCCGTCGTCAACGTGGTGGCTCGCTCGCCGAGCTTGCTGATGCGCTCGTAGAGCGTCCAGCGCGCGGGCAGCACGCGCTGCTCGGACGCGAGCTCAACTCGGACCTGGACGTCGTCGCCCTCCAGCCGCTCGCCCGTCGGCAGCCTCCTGCGGAGCTCGAGGGGCCGGTTGGCCAGCGCCGTCCAGAGCCACGCGAGCAGCACCGCCACCGGGAGCCCGAGCGCGACCGGGTAGAGGATCTTCGAGCCGAATGCCCAGGCGCCGAGGTAGGTCGCGCCGCCCAGCACCAGCGCGAGGCGACCGCGTCGGGTCATACCGGGACCGGTGTGTGCTCTAGCGCTTCACGGACGAGGTCGCCGCCCGCGAGGCCTGCCGCCCGCGCCTCAGGGGCGACGATCAGGCGGTGCGCGAGCACGGGCTCTGCTGCCGCCTTGACGTCGTCGGGAGAGACGAACCCGCGCCCGTCGGCGAGTGCACGCGCCTTCGCCACCCGTAGCAGCGCGATCCCTGCGCGCGGGCTCGCGCCGAGATAGACCCGGCCGTCGCTGCGCGTGTGGCGGAGGAGCGCCACCACGTAGCGGTTGACGCTCTCCTCGACGAAGATCTCGCTCGCCGCCGCCGTAAGCGAACGCACGTCGGCCGCCGTCGCCACCGGCTGCAGCGACTCGAGCGGCGGGTCGCTGGTCTGCTCGGTGAGCATCAGCGCCTCTTCGAGGAGCGGCGGGTAGCCGATGTCGATCCGCAGCGTGAAACGGTCGAGCTGCGCCTCGGGAAGCGGATAGGTGCCCTCGTACTCGATCGGGTTCTGCGTCGCGATGACCATGAACGGCGCCGCGAGCTCGTAGCTGACCCCGTCGACGGTGACCTGGTCCTCCTGCATCGCCTCCAGCAGCGCGGCCTGCGTCTTCGGCGAGGCGCGGTTGATCTCGTCGACGAGCAGGAGGTTCGCGAACACCGGGCCCGGCCGGAACTCGAACTCGTTCGTCTTCTGGTTGAAGACGTTCACGCCGGTCACGTCCGAGGGCAACAGGTCGGGCGTGAACTGCATGCGCGAGAAGGAGCAGTCGACCGAGCGGGCGAGCGCCTTCGCGAGCATCGTCTTCCCGACACCCGGGAAGTCCTCGATGATCAAGTGACCCTCGGCGATCAGGCAGAGCACCGAGAGGCGGAGCGTCTCGTCGGGCGCGCGGACGACCTGAGCGAGATTGTCGACGATCCTCTGAAACGCCTCGACGCCCTCGGTGTCGACGCGCTCCCTACCGATCGCTTCGTCCATCCGTCCCCTCCAGGAGCCGCGCCACCTCGTCGAGGATTGCCGCGGCGACTCGCTTCTTCGCTGCCTTTTCGATGCGCTGCTCGCCCCGGGACGAAACCAGCACGATCTCGTTGTCGGGTACGTCGAACCCGATGTCGCGGCGGCTCACGTCGTTGAAGACGATCAGGTCGAGGCGTTTGTTCGCGAGCTTCTCGCGGGCGCGCTCGAGGCCCCGGTCGCCCTGGTCGGCGGCGAAGCCGACCAGTAGCTGTCCGTTGCGGCGGGCAGCGCCGAGCTCGGCCAGCACGTCCGTCGTCGGCTCGAGTGCCACCGTCCACGTCTCGCCGTCCTTCGGCCGCTTGCCCTCGAGGGCCTGCGCGGGCCGGTAGTCCGCAACCGCGGCGGCCATCAGCACGATCTCGGCGTCGCCGCGTGCCAACGTCTCGCGGGCCACGTCCTCGGCCGTCGGAGCCTCGACCACGTCCACTCCTACGGGCGCGGGCACTGAGAGGTTCGACGCCACGAGCGTCACCTCGGCTCCGCGCCCGCGCGCCTCGGAGGCAAGCGAGACGCCCATCCGGCCGGACGACCGGTTGCCGAGGAAGCGCACCGCGTCGAGCGGCTCGCGCGTCCCGCCGGCCGTCACAAGCACGCGCCGCCCGAGCAGCTGCTCACGCTTCTCGAGCAACGCGGTCAGGTGCTCGAAGATCTGCCGCGGCTCGCTCATCCGCCCCACGCCGACCTCGCCTTCCGCCGTCTCTCCTTCTTCCGGGCCGACCAGCTCGACCCCGCGGCTGCGCAGCAGCTCCAGGTTCGCCTGCGTCGCGGCGTTCGCCCACATGCGCGGGTTCATGGCGGGCGCGAGCAGGACCGGCCCGTCGAACGCGAGTGCGGTCTGCGTCAGCACGTTGTCCGCGAAGCCCTGCGCGAGCTTGGCGAGCGTGTTCGCCGAGAGCGGGGCGATCAACAGCACGTCGGCTGCGAGCAGGTGCGGGTAGAGCTCGCGAGGAGCCTCACGGCGAGCCAGCGCCTCGAAGGTGATCGCCGAGACGAACCTCTCGGCGTCTGCGGTCACGATGGGCGTCACCTCGTGGCCCGACCGCACCAGCAAGCGGGTGAGCTCACACGCCTTGTAGGCCGCGATCCCCCCCGTCACCCCGAGAACAACGCGCGCCATTTACACATTGTGCCCGTACCGAAAAACCGCGGTGCCGCGGGGACCGTAGTCAGGGCGTCTACCGAAAGGAGCCAGATGCCCAGCAAGTCACTCATTGCGCTCGCAGCCCTGGCTGTGACTGTGCTCGTCGCGGCCGGGGCGGCCTTCAGCCGCACTACCTCGACGCCGACCCTGAAGGGCGTCGTCGGCCCGGGCTACTCCATCAAGCTGACCAAGGGCGGCAAGAGGGTGAAGTCGCTCAAGGCCGGGAAGTACAAGTTCGTCATCAGCGACAAGTCGTCGATCCACAACTTCACGGTGGAGCGTGAGCACCCGTCGAAGCCGAAGATCGAGAAGCACCTCACCTCGACACCCTTCATGGGCTCGAAGACGGTCGTGATGACCTTGAAGCCCGGCAGCTGGAGCTTCTACTGCTCCAACCACGAAGCGCAGATGCACGGCGACTTCGCCGTCAAGAAGTAACTCGCGAGGGGCCGCTAGCTGGCGGCGGCCTCTGCTACCACCTGCGTACGACTACTTGGGGTAGGAGTACTTGATCTTGCCCTCGGCGATCTCTTCGAGAGCCATCGTCAAGTAGTTCTTCGACCGCGACTCGACCAGCGGCGGCAGGAACTGGTCGAAGGTGCCCTCGCCCAGCTGGTGGTGGTAGTTGTTGATCTGCCGCGCCCGCTTGGCGGCGACGATCACCAGCGCGTAACGGGAGTCGACGTTGTCGAGCAGCTCGTCAATGCGGGGATGGATCACCGGCAGGCATGCTACCTGCGGCTGCAAGCGCGCCGCGGACAATTCCCTCCAGCTCCTTGAGCGCACGGTCGACCTGGTCGTTGACGATCGTGTGCCGGAACTCCGGCCCGAGCGCGAGCTGGCGCTCCGCGACGTCGAGCCGCTCGTCGATCTCGCCCTCGCTCTCGGTGGCACGCGAGCGGAGCCTGGACTCGAGCTCCTCGCGGCTGGGGGCGGTCACGAAGATCGTCACCGCCGCGGGCACCCGGTCGCGCACCGCCAGCGCCCCGCCTGTCTCGATTTCCAGGAGAGGCGAGTGGCCGTGGGCGGCGATGCGGTCGAGCTCGGACCAGAGCGTTCCCGAGCGGTAGCCGTCGCCCCAGGGAAGCTCGACCCATTCCAGGAAGTCGCCCGCGGCAAGCCTGCGGTCGAACTCGTCCACGCTCAGGAACCAGTAGTCGCGGCCGTCCTCCTCGCCCGGCCGGCGCGGCCTCGTGGTGGCCGAGACCGCGAGCTCGAGCCCGGGAACGCGCTCGACCAGGAGCTTCGCCAGCGTGCTCTTGCCCTCGCCGCTGGTACCGGTGATGACGAAAACAGGGGCCGGTCGACCGGTCATTTCAGACGGTCGCGCGAGCGGGAGGCCGCGCGACCTGGGAGCGGCACCGCAAGCGGTGCCTCAGCAGTGATGACGAAGACGGGACGCCGAGTCGCGTCAGCGGTTGAAGAGGCCAATGAGCTCCGCCCGCTGACGATCGGACAACCCGCCGACAGTCTTCGACTGGCTGATCCGACACTGGTTCAGGAAGCGGGCGGCCTTGACGCGCCCGAACTTCGGCACCGCCATCAGCATGTCGAAGACCTTCGCCGTCGAGACGAACTCGGGGGGATCGCTCAGGATTTCTTCGATGCGGGCGGCGCCGGACTTGAGGTCCTTCTTGAGCTGCGCGCGGCGGACGCGGATGTCATTCGCCCGCTTGAGCGCTTCCATCCGTTGGTCGAGGGAGCGGAGCGGCGCCTGTGCCTGAGTCTTGAGCGCGGCCACGGCGGGGGATACTAACAAGCTCGCCGTTGGGGTCAACCCGACAACTTTAGTCCTGTATGCAGGGGTTTTACCACCTGGAGTCTCGACCTCTGGTCGAGGGTCGAATCGCCGGCTCCATGCGCCGCACCGACCGCGTTGTCCGGATTGGCGAAGCCGGCGGTGGCGAGCTCGGTCTCCAGCTCGGAGCGGATGCGCGTCGCCGCGGCGGGGTCCGAGAACAACGCCGTGCCGACCGCGACGTCGCTCGCGCCGGCTGCGAGGAGCTCCAGCACGTGCCTGCCGGTGGCCACGCCGCCCATGCCGACGATCCTGAGGTGCGTCGCTCGGAAGCAGGTGTGGACGGCCGCGAGCGCCAGCGGGCGCAGGGCCGGTCCCGAGAGTCCGCCGGTCGCCCGCGCGAGGAGGGGCCTGAGCGTGCGCTCGTCCAGCGCGAGGCCGCTCACGGTGTTGACGAGGCTCAGGCCGTCGCCTCCCGCGGCCTCCGCCGCCCGCGCGGTGGCGGCGAGGTCGGCAACCGCAGGGGAGAGCTTCGCGAAGAGCGGTTTCTGGGTGACCGCGCGCACCGCCGCCACGACCTCCCCGACGTTGTCGGGCACCTCGTCCACGTTCGGGCACGAGAGGTTCAACTCGAGCGCCTCGATCTCGTCGCGTGCTGCGAGACGCACGGCCACGTGGACGTAATCCGCGACGTCGAAGCCTCCGACCGAGACCCAGAGCGGCACGCCGAGGGAGGCAAGGCGCGGCAGATGGTCGGCCACAAAGGCGTCGATGCCCGGATTGGCGAGGCCGATCGCGTTCAGCATCCCCACCTCGGTCTCGGCGATCCGTACCGCGGCGTTGCCCTCGCGCGGGAGGGGCGTGACCGTCTTCGTCACGTACCCGTCAAGCGTGCGCGCCACCTCGGGCGCGGCCGCCGCGTCGAGGCAGCCGCTGGCGTTAAGCAGCCGCAAGAACCGGTCCTTCGACGCAGAGCCGCTTCAGGTGTCCGTCGATCTCGACGACGCAGCCGTAGCAGGCGCCGTAGCCGCACGCCATCGGCGCCTCCCACGCGAGCTGCGCGCGCGGCGCGAGCAGGCGGACGGCCTCCAGCATCGGCTCGGGGCCGCAGGCGAGGATGTCGTGGCCGGAGGGGAGCGCCTCGGTCACGTACCTCGGCTCGAGCACCACCTCCGCGCTTGGCACGAGGGCCGCGGCCTCCGCGTGCCAGGCCGTCCTGAAGCCGAGCAGCGCCGGCGGACCGCCGAGCCGTTCCGACAGATACGGGAAGGGCGCGACGCCGATGCCGCCGCCGATCAGAAGCGGCCGCTCCACATCCAGCCGGAAGCCGTTGCCCAACGGCCCGAGGATCCCGATCCGCCCCCCGGTCTCGAGGGCACAGAGCGCGTGGGTGCCCGGGCCGACCGGGTCGATCAGGAAGGCGAGCTCGCCCGCCGGGGCGAGGCAGAGGCTCATCGGCCGCGGCAGCAGCAGTCCCGGAGCCTCGAGCATGAAGAACTGGCCCGGCACGCCCGGTTCGAGGCCCCCCCGCTCGACCCGCAGGAGGGTGTACGGCCCGACCGGCTCGGTGCCCAGGACCCTACGCGGTTCGCGCCTGAGCACCGATTCGCTCCTGGAGGCTGACCGCGACCTCGTCGCGGGCGTGGGCGATCGCCTCGACCGCCGCGGCGGCGCCGGAGAGGGTCGTGATGCACGGCACGCGGGCCGCGAGGGCGGCCTCCCGGATCCGGTAGCCGTCGGTCCGTGCCCCGGAGCCCTGCGGCGTGTTGATCACGAGCTCGCAGCGGCCACGCCGGACGAGGTCGACAATGCTCGGGCCGTCGCCGTCCTCGGTCACCTTGCGCACGTACTCGACGACGAGGCCGGCCGCGGCGAGCGTGCGCGCCGTGCCCGCGGTGGCGAGCAGGCGGAAGCCGAGCGCCGCCAGCGACTGGGCCACCGGGACGACGATCGCCTTGTCCTCGTCGCGAACGGAGAGAAACGCCGTGCCGCCCGACGGAAGCCGCCGGCCCGCGGCGCGCTCGGCCTTTGCGAAGGCCGTCGGGAGGTCGGACGCGCTCGCCATCACCTCGCCCGTCGAGCGCATCTCGGGCCCGAGCACGGGGTCGGCCCCGGGGAAGCGCGCGAACGGCAGCACCGCGGCCTTCACGTGATACTCGGCCGCGGAGCGGGACGACCGACCCTCGGCGAGGTCCAGCTCGGACAGGCTCGCTCCGGCGGCGAGGTGGCAGGCCGCCTGGACGAGGTTCAGCCCGATCGCCTTGCTCGCGAAAGGCACCGTGCGGGAGGCGCGTGGGTTCGCCTCGAGCACGTAGAGCTCGCCGTCCGCGATCGCGAGCTGCACGTTCAGGAGCCCGACCACGCCCAGCGCCGGCCCGAGCCGACGCACCGCGTGCGCGACGGCACGCCGCTCGGAGCGAACCAACGAGGGCGGCGGGAGCACGCAACTCGAGTCGCCGGAGTGGACGCCGGCCTCCTCGACGTGCTGCATCACCGCCGCGACGAAGGTCTGGGTGCCGTCGCAGAGCGCGTCAACGTCGATCTCGATCGCGTTCTCGAGGAAGCGGTCGACGAGGAGTGATCCTGATGCGCGTAGCGGGTGCGCAGCGTCACGGACGTCTTCCGCCTCGTAGCAGATCCGCATGCTGCGCCCGCCCAGGACGTAGCTCGGCCGCACGAGCACCGGGTAGCCGACCCGCTCGGCGACCTCCACGGCCTCCTCGGCGCTCGAAGCCGTCCCCCACGCCGGCACCGCGATCCCGAGCCCGTCGCAGAGCGCGGCGAAGCGCTCCCTGTCCTCGGCCAGGTCGACCGCCTCGAACGGCGTTCCGAGGATGCGAAAACCAGCGGCCTCGATCGCCCGCGCCAGCTTCAACGGCGTCTGTCCGCCGAACTGGATCACCACCCCCGCCGGCCGCTCGCGCTCGCAGATCGCGAGCACCTCCTCCACTCCGAGCGGCTCGAAGTAGAGCCGGTGCGAGGTGTCGTAGTCGGTCGAGACGGTCTCGGGGTTGCAGTTGACCATCACCGCTTCGTAGCCGAGCTCGCGGAAGCTCTGCGCCGCGTGGACGCAGCAGTAGTCGAACTCGATCCCTTGGCCGATCCGGTTGGGACCGGAGCCCAAGATCACGACGGAGCCGCCTGGCGGCACCGCTTCTTCGGCCTCGCCCCAGGTCGAGTAGAGGTAGTTCGACGCTGCCTCAACCTCGGCCGCGCAGGAGTCGACGCGCCGGTAGCCCGGGCTCACGCCCCACGCCCTCCGGCTCGCGCGCGCGGCCTCCTCGCTCACTCCACAGGCCTGCGCGACCGCCGCGTCCGAGTGTCCCAGCCGCTTCAGCCGCAGCCAGTCGTCCGTGACGAGATCGTCCAGGCCGAGCGGCGCGAGCCGCATCCGCTCGAGCTCCTCGCGGAACCACGGGTGCAGGCCATCGGGCAGCTCTTCGAGCGCCGCCCAGGGCGTGACCGCTCCGCCGTCGAGCTCGCGCGAGCGGAGCGCCTTGGAAAGCGCCTCGGTGAACGTCCGCCCGATCCCCATCGCCTCGCCGACCGACTTCATCTGCGTGCCGAGGCTCGTGTCGGCACCCGGGAACTTCTCGAAGGCGAACCGCGGCACCTTGACGACGACATAGTCCAGCGTCGGCTCGAAGCTCGCCGGCGTCGTTCCCGTCAGGTCGTTCGGAATCTCGTCGAGCGTGTAGCCGACCGCGAGCCTCGCCGCCACCTTCGCGATCGGGTAGCCCGTCGCCTTCGAGGCGAGCGCAGACGAGCGGGAGACACGCGGGTTCATCTCGATCACCCGCACGTCGCCGCTCTCGCGATCGCGGGCGAACTGGATATTCGAGCCGCCGCACTCGACGCCGACCGCGCGGATCACGGCCGCGGCCGCGTCGCGCAGCTCCTGGTAGGCCTCGTCCGAGAGCGTCATCTGCGGCGCGACCGTCACCGAGTCGCCCGTGTGGACGCCCATCGGGTCGAGGTTCTCGATCGAGCAGACGACGACCACGTTGTCATTGCGGTCGCGGATCACCTCGAGCTCGAACTCGTCCCAGCCCGTGAGATTCTCCTCGACCAGCACCTGGCCCACGGGACTTTCACGGAGAGCCCGATCGAGCAGAATCCCGAGCTCGCGCCGCGTGTGGGCGGTGCCGCCGCCGTGCCCGCCCAGCGTGAAGGCAGGCCTGAGGATGACCGGGAACGACAGGTCCGTCGGGACGTCCGCGTCCGAGGTCACGACCAGCGACTCGGGCACCTTCAGGCCGGCCTCGCGCACGGTCTCGCGGAAGCGCTCACGGTCCTCGGCACGGCGGATCACCTCGGGCGGCGCGCCAATCAGCTCGATTCCGTACGCGTCGAGCGCGCCGGCCTCCTCGAGCTCGAGCGCGAGGTTGAGCGCGGTCTGGCCGCCCATCGTCGGCAGCAGCGCGTCCGGGCGCTCGCGCCCGAGCACGTCCGCGACGCCCTCGAGGTCGAGCGGCTCGAGGTACGTGCGGTCGGCGAAGCCGGGGTCGGTCATGATCGTCGCCGGATTCGAGTTGACGACGATCGTGCGGAAGCCGTCCTCCCGGAGCACCTTCAGCGCCTGGCAGCCCGCGTAGTCGAACTCGCAGGCCTGCCCGATCACGATCGGCCCTGAGCCGATCAGGCAGACGGAACGGATGTCAGGCCGCTTCGGCAAGCGCCACCCCCTCGACCCAGCGGGAAAGCAGCGGCCAGGCGTCGTGCGGCCCAGGACGCCCCTCCGGGTGGAACTGCACCGAGCGCGCGCACAGCTCGGGGAAGTCGAGCCCCTCGACCGTGCCGTCGTAGAGCGAGACGTGCGTCACCTCGGGCGCGTCGGAACGCGCGACCGCGAAGCCGTGGTTCTGGCTCGTGACCAGCACGCGGTTCGTCCGCTTCTCGAGCACCGGGTGGTTCGCGCCCCGGTGGCCGAACGGGAGCTTGAAGGTCTCGTGCCCGGTCGCAAGCGCGAGCAGCTGGTGGCCGAGGCAGATCCCGAGGATCGGAACCCGGCCGAGCAGCGCGCGGACCGTCTCGACCTCGGCCGTCAGCGGCTCCGGGTCGCCGGGCCCGTTCGAGAGCAGGACCCCGTCGAAGCCGGCGAGCTCCACGGGGCTCGTGTCGTGCGGGTAGACCGCAACCGCCGCGCCCGCCCATGCGAGGCGGTCGAGGATCGAGCGCTTGCACCCGTAGTCGACCACCGCGATCCGCGCGGTCCCTGCATCCGAGTAGACGTACGGCTCGGCCGTGGAGACCCGCGCGGCGAGCCCGCGGCCGGCCATCGGCGGCTGCTCCTTGGCGGCGGCGACCGCCTCTTCCACCGAGGCCTCGCCCGCCACCGCGATTGCGCGCATCGCTCCGGATTCCCGCAGGTGGACGACGAGCGAGCGCGTGTCGACCCCGGACAGCGCGACGACGCCGTGCTCGTGCAGCCAGTCTGTCCAGGCCGGCCCGCGCGCCTCCCGCATCACCACCGCCCGTGCCTGCGGGCGGCGCGACTCGCAACGGTCCGGGTCGACGCCGTAGTTCCCGATCATCGGCGCGGTGAAGCAGACGATCTGCTCCGCGTAGCTCGGGTCGGTGACGACCTCCTGGTAGCCGGTCATCGCGGTCGTGAAGACCGCCTCGCCGAAGGCGAAGCCCTCGGCGCCCACGGCCTCGCCGCGGAAGACCGTCCCGTCTTCGAGTGCCAGCATCCCACTCATGCCGCACACCCCAGCTTTGTGACGGCTCGCTGCCACTGGAAGAGCGACCACTTGGGGGGTTGAAACCGAACGCGCAGCGTGGTCATGCGGCGTGCACCACCTTTCCTGCGGCCACGGTGAGTCGCGGCCGGCCTTTGAGCGTCTGCCCGAGCAGCCACGAGTTGGCCGAGCGAGAGCGGAAGCCGTCCTCGTCGACCTTCCAGGTCGCCTGCGTGTCGAGCAGGACGAGGTTCGCGGAGGCGCCGACGGCGATCGTCGGCCGCTCGAGCCCGTAGGCGCGCGCGGCGCCGGCCGACATCCGATCCAGCAGCGTCTCCAGTGGGAGCAACCCCGGCTCGACCAGGCCCGTGTAGAGGGCGGCAAACGCCGTCTCGAGCCCCGTCACGCCGAACGGCGCGGCCTCGAAGGGCACCTCCTTCTCGTGCCGCGCGTGCGGCGCGTGATCGGTGGCGACGCAGGCGATCGTGCCGTCGCGGAGGCCTTCGATCAGGGCCGCCCGGTCGTCCGCGCTGCGCAGAGGCGGGTTCATCTTCAGGTTCGGGTCGAGCGAGCGCAGCGCCTCGTCGGTGAGGCAGAGGTGATGCGGCGTCACCTCGGCCGTCGCGGCCACTCCCTTCGCCTGGGCCGCCTGGAGCGCGTCAACCGACTCCCGCGCCGAGAGGTGGAGCAGGTGGAGCGGCGCGTCCTCGTAGGCCGCTAGCGAAAGGTCGCGCTCGACCATCACGCTCTCCGCGACCGACGGGTAGCCGGCGAAGCCGAGCTCGGCGGAGACCGCGCCCTCGTGCATCTGGCCGCCGCGCGAGAGCGTCGGCTCCTCGCAGTGGAGCGCCAGCCGCCGGCCAGTGACCCCGTGGTACTGCAGCGCGCGGCGCATCAGGCCCGGAGCAACCACCGCGCGGCCGTCGTCTGTGAAGCCCGCCGCGCCCTGGTCGGCCAGCTCGGCCATCTCGGTCAGCTCCGCGCCCTCCTGCCCGCGCGTGATCGCGGCGAGGAAGCCGACCGGGACCTGGGCCTCGGCCTTCGCGTCCTCGATCAGCGAGCCGAGCACCGCGGCCGAGTCGACCACGGGGTCGGTGTTCGGCATCGCCAGGATCGCGCAGTAGCCGCCGGCCGCGGCGGCCGCGGTGCCCGAAGCGATCGTCTCCTCGTCCTCGCCGCCTGGCACGCGCAGGTGGACGTGCGGATCGACGAAGGCGGGTGCGAGTGTCAGCCCGGCCCCTTCCACGACCCGGTGGCCGTTCGCCTCCACGTTCGTGCCGAGCTGCGCGATCACACCGCCGTCGACGCGCACGTCGCAGACCGCGTCGACGCCCTCGGTCGGGTCGAGCACCCGCGCGCCGCGGACGACGACGTCGACACCCTGGCCCCGCTTCGCGAAGAGCATCACGCCACCTCCAGCGGTTCCGCCTTGCGAACGCCGACGGGGCCGGTCGTGAGGAGGTCGTAGAGGACCGCCATCCGGACGACGAGGCCCGCGCGCACCTGCGTCTCGATCAGCGCGTCCGCCGCGTCGGCGACCCTCGGGTCGATCTCGACGCCGCGGTTCATCGGCCCGGGGTGCATCACCTTCTGGCCCGGCCGGAGCCGCTCGGGCGTGACGCCCCAGCGCGCCGTGTACTCGCGCAGCGAGGGTACGTAGTTCGCGCCCTCCTGCATCCGCTCGCGCTGCATCCGCAGGACGTAGACGACGTCCGCGGCGGCGAGCGTGCCGATCTCGTGGGAGACCTCGCACCCCATCGCCTCGATCCCGCGCGGGATCAACGGCGGCGGCCCGACGAGCGTCACGCGCGCGCCCATCAGCGTCAGCGCCTGGATGTTCGAGCGCGCGACCCGCGAGTGGAGCACGTCGCCCACGATCGCCACGTGGACGCCCTCCAGCCGGCCGAGCTCCTCACGGATCGTGTAGAGGTCGAGCAGCGCCTGCGTCGGGTGCTGGTGCGTGCCGTCGCCCGCGTTGACGATGTGCGCCTCCGTGTGACGCGCGACGAGGAGCGGCGCCCCGATCTGCGGGTGCCGGATCACGATCACGTCCGGGTCGTACGCACCGAGGGTGAGCGCAGTGTCCTTGAGCGATTCGCCCTTGTCGACCGAGGAACCGGCTGCCTTGATCGACATCGTGTCGGCGCTCAGCCGTTTCGCCGCGAGCTCGAAGCTCGACGAGGTGCGCGTCGAGGACTCGTAGAAGACGTTGACGATCGTCCGGCCGCGCAGCGTCGGCAGCTTCTTCACCTCCCGCTCGAGCGACCGCGAGAAGCTGCGGGCGGTCGCGAGCAGCCGCTCGACGTCGTCGCGCGAGAGGTCGGCGATCGAGATCAGGTGCCGGCGCGGCGGCGGCTTGGGCGGGAGGTACTCCTCCCGCATGACGTGGATCTCACCCATCGTGAGCCTCCCGGTGACATTGGTGGATCCCTGGGTCGCGAGCACCAAGCCGGGGAAGGACGCAGGGAGTGCTCGGGCTGGATAGCCCGGGTGCGACTGAGGACGCCGCCTGGCGCCGCGTGATCGCGGGCCAGGCGCCGCCGAATGTTGCCGGGTGGCTCACGCAGCCTCCTTCGTGATGAGCAGGACGCGGTCGATCTCGTCCACCTCGACGAGCTCGACCTGGATGCGCTCGTCGCGGGCGGTGGGAAGGTTCTTGCCGACGTAGTCGGGGCGGATCGGCAGCTCGCGGTGGCCGCGGTCGGCGAGCACCGCCAGCTGGACGCGCTCGGGACGGCCGTACCCGAAGAGCGCCTCGATCGCTGCCCGGATCGTGCGGCCGGTGTAGAGCACGTCGTCGACGAGCACGCAGGTCATGCCTTCGACCGGGAAGTCGAGGCTCGTCGAGCGGACGAGCGGCTGCGCGTGCCTGGGTGCCTCGCCACCGCGGACGTGCACGTCGTCGCGGTGAAAAGTGATGTCGAGCTGGCCGAACGCGACCTCGGTGCCCGAGAGCTCGGCGATGCGGCGGCGCAGGCGCTGGGCGAGCGGCACACCGCGGGTGTGGATGCCGATCAGCGCGACCCGCGAGAGGTCGGCGTTGCCCTCGACGATCTCGTGCGCGATCCGCGTCAGCGCCCGCGCGATGGCCTCGGCATCGAGGACAGTCTTCGCTTCGGAGGTCTGCGCGCTCAGAGCGCGCTCAGGGCCTTGCTCACCTTCTACTCCTTTCCGGCCTCACGGGACCGAGTTAAAGGGGCGTGTGTCGGTGCTCGACTGTAGAGAGCCGCCCGGACGTTACTCGCAGCTCACTCGGAAGGCAACTGCACGGGTCGCTGAAGGAACTACACCGGCAGAAGCAAGTCGATCTCGTCGTGGCGGCGGTAGAACTCGATGCTCGGGCGCGTCTCATCCGGCGTCGCGTCCTTCAGCAACTCCTCGAAGGTGGGGCCGATTCGCTCGTACAGGGCCGGCGGCTCGCCGCGGATCCGTTTCCGCAGGAAGCGCCCGCCCGGGAGCGTTCCTGTCTCGAGGCCGAGGGCGCTCGGGTCGTCGGCTTCCTGCAGTTGCACGCAGGCGCGGTACTCCTTCTGCGGAAAGAAGGCGCCGAAGAACTTGCGACCGCGCGTGCCGACGAGCTCCTCGAGCCGCTGGAATGCCGGCCCGAACTCGGACGGGTCATCGGCGGTGCGAATGAACATCACCTCGATGGGTTCGCGCTCGACCTCGTCCATCACACGGTCTCGGCGACGGCGATCAGCCACTCCTGCTGGTAGTCGACCCGCTCGGGCAGCTCGCGCTTGGCCCGCTCGACGCCCGCATGCCACTCCTCGTCGGAGATCAGGTCGAACGTTGCGATGTGCCGGCCGCGGATCCGCTCGAGCGCCACTTCGCGCGTCACCGTAGCCTCCTGGCTGATCCGTGTGAAGCGCGGCTCTGCGAAGCCCGTCCCAGCCAGCTCTTCGCGGAAGTCCTCGCGGGTCGGGAAACGGGCGCGATCGATCTCCTCCATCGAGGGGAAGTAGTCGCGGAACCAGAAGAGCCCGAAGTACGACGGGTCGAACGTCGCGAGCGCGATCCGCCCGCCCGCGCCGAGAACGCGCCGGATCTCGGAATACGCGCGCGTGCGCTCGAGCAGGTGCGCGACCAGCCACATCGTCGCACGGTCGAACCAGCCGTCCTTGAACGGGAGCGCGTACGCGGAAGCCTGCTTGAAGCGAACTCCCGGAGCACGACTCCGAGCGACCCCGAGCATCTCCGGCGACTGGTCGACGCCCCACACCTTGGCGCGCTCGGAGAGCGCCGCGGCGAAGCGGCCGGTGCCGCAGCCGATGTCGAGTACGCGCCGACCCGCGAGATCCCCCTCGCGCACCAGCGCCTCGTAGATTTCCCACCAGTTCCCGTCGGTCGGCCGGAGCTCGTCGTAGGTCGCCGCGCGTCTTCCAAAATCGGGAACGCTAGTCGGCATCGGCGATCGCGATCAGCCACCCGGAGCGGTACTCAATGCGCTCCGGGAGCTCCTTCTCGGCGCGCGCGAGACCGGCCCGGTACTCGTCGTCCGGGATCAGGTCGAACGTAGAGGCGAAACGCCCGCGAATCTTCCGCAGCACGAGGTCCCGCCCGTACCTCCGCTGCTGCCAGTGCTCCACGAATCGCGAGGACGCGAACTCCGCCGCCTCGAACTCGGCCGCCAAGGTGGCCTCCCCGGGAAACCGCGCCCGTTCCACCTCGACGTAGGACGGAAAGAGCTCCGCCATCCAGTAGCCGGCGAAGAAGTCGGGATGGGGAGTCACGACTGCCAGGCGTCCATTCGGGCCGAGCACGCGCGCGACCTCGGCGAAGGCGCGCGGGCGATCCACGTGCTGAACCACGAGAAACATCACGGCCCGCTCGAAGTGCCCGTCCGGGAACGGCAGCTCTTCCGCACGACCGAGTGCGAGCTCGACATCGGGTGTTCGTCGCCGGCGCGCCACTGCGAGCATCTCCGCAGACGGGTCGACCCCGGAGACGTGCGCCGCCTGGTGTTCGGCGAGAAACACAGCGAGACGGCCCGTGCCGCACCCGACGTCGAGGACCCGGCGTCCCGCCAGCCCGGCCTCGCCAGCGACCTTTTCGAGCAGGTCCAGCGCGCCATGATCGAGCGGCCGAAGCTCGTCATACGTTGCCGCTCTCGAGGCGAAGTCCGACGGGTCAGGCGTCGGAGATGAGGTCATCCGGATCGCTCAGCGACTCGATTGCCTCGCGCGCGGCGTCGAGCTCGGACTCCTGCACGAGCACCTTCTGCGGGGCGTCCTCCACCCCGCGCGGGTGGTGCTCGACCGCCGTCTCGAGCTCCGCGTCGATGCCTGCAGCGCGCAGGATCTCCTGGATCTCCTCCGCCTCCGCGACACTCTCTGCGAGTGCCACTTGTACGAGGCCGCTCATGCCGGACGCCTCATGGAATCGCCTCCTCGGGCTCGGGGGCGGGCTCGGCCTCGTGCGCCGCGCGCCGGTGGAGGACGCCGCCCTTCACGAGCTCGGGCGCGCCGCGCTCCGGGAACGGCACGTCGATCACGTCGAAGTCCTTCGGCACCACGGTCTCGGGGAAGATCGTACGCGCCTCGCGGGCCACCTCGGGCCCGAAGTAGCGGTTCGAGAGGTGCGTGAGCGCGAGCAGGCCGACCTCGGCCTCACGCGCGAGCGCCGCCGCGTCCAGCGCGGTCGAGTGCGCCGTCTCCTGCGCGCGGTCGCGCTCCTCCTCGAGGAACGTCGCCTCGTGGACGAGCACCTCCGCGCCACGGGAGACCTCGAGCACGGTCTCGGAAGGCGCCGTGTCGCCGCTCAGCACGACCTTCCTGCCGGGCCTCGGCGGCCCGAGCACCTCGTCCGGGGTCACGATGCGCCCTTCGTCGAGCGTTACCGACTCGCCGGACTGCAGCAGGCCTCTTTCCGGGCCCGAAGGCACGCCCAGCGCGTCGGCCGCCGCGACGTCGAAGCGCCCCGGCCTGGGATGCTCGAGGAGGGCGAAGCCCAGCGACTGCACGCCGTGAGCCACCGGGAACGTGACGAGGTTGTAGTCGCCGCGTTCCAGTACCTCGCCGGGCCGAAGCTCCTCGAGCTCGAGCGGGTAGCTCAGCTTGCCGAAGACCCGCCGGAGCGTCGCGAACAGGTCGTTCAGCCCCGGCGGCCCGTACACCGTCAGCGGCAACTCTCGCCCGCGCAGCGCGAACGTCTTCAGCATCCCGGGCAGACCCAGGTAGTGGTCGGCGTGGAAGTGCGAGAGGAACACCTCCCGCAGCTCGACCAGTCCCACGGACGAGCGTAGCAGCTGCCGCTGAGTGCCCTCACCGCAATCGAAGAGGAGCCGCTCGCCGCCGCGGCGGAGAAGCAGGGCGGACGGCGCCCGCTGGGCGGTCGGAACCGACCCGGAAGTGCCGAAGAAGACTAGATCGAGATCCACGAACCGATTGTAGGGTTGCCCCGTCGTGGCCGACCCGAGGGACGAGGTACGCGAGCTGATCCGGCGGGAACCGTCCGAGCCCGAGCACGACGCGATCCGCGAGCTCTGGAAACGGCACTCGATCGCCGAGGACAAACGCGACCTGCCCGGGCTGCTCTCGACGCTGACGGACGACTGCGTCTACGAGCTCGTCCAAACGGGTCACCGTTGGGAGGGCCACGAGGGCGCGACGCGCTTCTACACGGGCCTGCTCGGCGGCTTTCCGGACATCGACTTCCGGCTAACCAACATCGTCATCGGGCCGCAGGGCGTCTGCGAGGAGGCCGACGTCACCGGGACGCACGAGGGCGAGTGGCTCGGGATCCCGCCGAGCGGCGAGCGCCTGGCCTGGACGGTGACGATCTTCTTCCCGTGGGACCGCGACCGGCGACTCTTCAAAGGTGAGCGCGTCTACACGGCCGGCCTCCCCCTCCCCGCGCCCGTCTAGCCGGCTGAGGGCAGCACCAGCCGCTGGCCCGGGACGATCAGGCTCCCGCCAAGGTGGTTGCGATGGTCGATGCGGTCGATCGCGTCGCGCGGGTCGCCGGCGTAGTACCGAACCGCGATCGACCAGAGCGTGTCACCCGGCCTGACGGTGTACCGCACCTCGGGCCCGGCCCCGTGCGAGGCTCGGGCGACGACCGCCCAAGCGATCAAGACGAGCACCGACAGCAGGAGCACCTTGCCGAACATATGTTCGCCATGGTAACCAGAACATGTGTTCGTGTCAAGGAAGCGCCAGGAGGCGCGGCTCGAGCCCTCGCTCCGAGATCTCCAGCAGGAGCATCGAGCGCCGCGGAGCGCGCCGCCGCTCGGTCGGACTGCCCGGATTCAAGATCCAGACGCCTCGATGCTGCTCGACCTGCGGGACGTGCGTGTGTCCGTACACGACGGCGTCACACCCTGGAAACCACGTCGTCAGCCGTTCCTCCCTTCCCGCGCGCGCCCCCGGGATGTGCACGAGCCCGATCCGCGCCCCGCCAACCTCGACCACGCGCCGCTCGGGCAGCGCTTCCGCGAGCGCAGGCTCGTCCATGTTCCCGTAGACGCCCTCGACAGGGGCAAAGGCTTCAAGCTCACGCAGCACCGCGAGCGTGACCACGTCGCCGGCGTGCAAGATCCGGTCCGCCCGCTGCAGCTCCCGCAGGCACTCGCCGGCCAGGCGCCGCGACCCGCGCGGCAGGTGCGTGTCCGCGATGACCGCGACTCGAGCCGGGCCGGCTATCTGCGCGCACGGCCGACCCGGAAGGGCCGGCTGACGAGGACGCTCACCCGGAGGGGATTGACGGTCGCGGTCATCCGGATGGCGTAGACATACTTCCCCAGCTTGAGCCTACGCCGGGCGAAGGAGACGACGCGCGGCTTCGCCCTGATCGTCCCGGTCGAGTAGAGCTGCGGCCTCGGCCGCCGAGTTACGAGGCGCTTCGCGAGGACGGCCTTCTTGGGCCCGGCCTTGAAGATCCCGGCCCTGAACGACGCCTCCTCGCCCGCGCCGGCCTTGAAGCTCCAGATCCTCCGCGTCACCGGCGACCGTTTGCCGAGCTTGCCCCAGGAGACGACCGGGCGCACCACCGCGGCCGTGTGCCGCCACTTCACCGGAGCGCCCTGGCAGTTGCCGTGCGTCTGCGCGATCGTGCTCTTGACGGCGTCATACGCCGGGCGATGCGAGCCGTCGGCGCGCTCGAGGCCGCTCTGCCAGCGATCCAGGTCGCGTTCGTCGATCAAGTGGTAGAAGCTCAGCATCCTCACGGACGAGTCGCACTCTGTGAGCGTGATCACGTCGCGGTAGTAGTCGGCCTGCGTCTGCTCGCTGACCGGCTTGTCGGTCTCGGTGCCGTGGTAGAGGTGGGCCAGCGCGGGCAGCGGCGCCACCTGCCAGCCCACCTCGTCGAGGTCGAGCCTGAGGGGCCGCGTGAAGGTGTTGCCGTGCTCCGCGATCGTCGGCTGCGCCGTGCCGTGGAAGGCGTCCCAGACCGCCTGCTTGATCCGGTCGAGGTTCGGCAGCCCTGCGTTCGGCCAGGCGTAGCCCACGGTCGGGTCGTCGAGGTTGCGGCTCGGGTACGGGTGGAACGCGAGCTCGTCCATCAGCGGCGTCTTCCGTCCACTCAGGCGGTAGGCCTTGCCCAGGTCCCGCAGGAAGCGGATCGGCGAGCGCGAGGGGTTGCTCTTCGCCCCGGGGTTGTCGTTACCGCGAGGAGAGAGCCCGACCCCGATCACGGTGATCGTCGGGTTGACGGCCTTGAGCGCGTCGTAGGAACCGGCCAGCACGGGCTCGTACTGAGCTGCCGAGAGCGCCTTGCCGGCCGGGTCGAACTGCGGGCGCCAGAAGGCGTTCACGTTCGGCTCGTTGCCGATCACGTAGTCCTTCACGCTGGGGAACGACTGCGCGAGCCGCCGCACGAAGGCGACGAACTGGGCCGGCGCGGCCGGCGAAATGGTGAGGTCGGTGGCGCTCGCGGGCGCAACCGCGAACACGATGCGAGTCCCGCTCGCCTGTGCCTGAGGGATCCATGCGCGCATCTCCGCCTGGCCTCCGATCGTCGCCGGAGTCCTGGGGTTCCAGTTGACCGAGACCCGGTTCACCTTCAGGCCGATGTCGTGGAGGGTGGCGAAGAAGGCGGCGCCGGTGCCGCTCTTTCCGGCGTCCTCGGTCACGCCGATGTCCAGCCCACCGCGCGCCGCGCCGGCGGCGGCGCAGGCCAGCACGAGGCACGCGCACAGAAGCACTCCCCGGATCGTCCCCATTCGTCCTCCTCGCATGTCCTGGCCCATCTCTAGGTTCCCACGTTCTTCGGCGAACGCCAAGAGGCTCCTCGCTCCTCCTGGTGATCGGCAGGGACGAGGGATGCTTGAGCCCGAAGCGTCTCGAGGACGGCGTCGAGGAGCGACCCGGCGCCGAAGCGGACGGGATCGTCCGTCGGAAGGGCGGTTTCGGCCGAGGCCTCGGCGATCGCCGCCAGGGCCTCGGCCTGGTCGAGATGCGCGGTGTTGAGGGCGACGCAGGCGACTCGGGCCGGCCGCAGCGGGAGCGAGACGCGCTCGTGCAGCTCGATCAGCTCGGGCAGGCTCGGAATCGGGTGGCCCGGGTAGCCCTCGATCTCCTCGGAGCCGGCCTTGTGGCAGAGGACGTAGGCGTGTGGGGCGGAGCCGTGGATCAGGCCGAGCGTGACGCCCGAGTACGCCGGGTGCGAGAGCGAGCCCTGACCCTCGACGAAGAGCAGCTCACCACCGCGCCGGTGGCCCTCGACGACGAGCCGCTCGGCCGCACCCGCCAGGAAGTCCGAGACGACGGCATCGACGGCGATGCCCCAGCCGGCGATCGCGATCCCGGTCTGGCCGGTCGGCACGAAGACGGAGGGCAGGCCGCGGCGGCGCGCCTCGAGGTCGAGCTCGAGCGCGACTGTCTTCTTCCCGATGGCGCAGTCGGAGCCGACGGTGAGCGCGATCCTGGCCGGGACTTCGATGTTCTCGCCAGTCGGCACGCTGAGGTCGGCGGGCGGCTTGCGCAGGTCGTGCAGCGAGACGCCGTGCTCGCGCGCCAGGGCCTGCAGCTCCGGGTCCTCGCCGACGAACTCGTGCAGGCCGCTCTCGAGGTCGAGCCCGTTCGCGATGCAGCTCTTCAGCAGCTCGCGCCACGCGGGCGGGAAGCGGCCGCCCTGGGTCGCGACGCCGACGACCGCCGTGGTGGGCTCGAACCGGAGTGCCTCCTCGACGGTCGCGACGACCGGAACGCCTTCGTGTGTCTCTCCTGCGTGAGTCGAGTCCAGGATCGCAACGGTCGGGTCGGGCGCGTACCGAAGGATCCCGCGCGCGGTCTTTCCGTAGTGCGCGTCGCCGGAGCGGCCCTCCGCGAGGATCAAGTAGCGCTTCCGTGACACTCGGGACCCGAGCCTAGTTCACCGGCTTGCGCAGCCACGCGGTGATTCCCGCGCGCAGACGCCGCGGTACGAGCGGCCCGAGCCGGCGGACTGCCGAGTTACGCCGGGTGCCGGTTACGAAGTAGTTGGCCGTAAGCCAGCCGCCGACCTCGAAGCCGGCCCGTCGACCAAGCTCCAGGAGCTCGTCGACCGTGTACTCGCGGAAGTGTCCCGGGCTGGCCGAGTCCTCGCGCAGCGGCTCGAACGGGTTGCGGCCCGCGAGCAAGAGCAGGCGGTTGCCGACCCGCGCCGCGTTCGGCGTCTGCAGGACGAGCCAGCCGCCCGGACGCAGGGCGGCCGCGAAGAGTCGCAGCGGATGGAGTGCGGAGACGGAGAGATGCTCGATCACCTCGGCGCAGACCACGACGTCGTACGGGCCGAGCTCGGGCCAGAGCTCCCGGCTCTCCGCCAGCCGGAGATCGAACGTCACGTGGCGCTCACCCTCCCCGGGCGGGTAGCGCTCGTCTCCGACCCCGAGACTGTCGACGACCGCGGGCAGGCGCCGCAGCTCGTCCGCCTCGTAGGCGGCGCCGACGACCAGGATGCGTGGATTGGCCGGCGCGAGCTCGCGCACTTTCTCGACGAGCACCTCGTAGCGATGCGCGTGAACGGTCAGGTACGGGTCCACTCGGGTAGCCGCTAGCCCACGCCGAGGCCCGGCGCGTCGGCCGGGAGCTGCACCCCGTCCACGAGCTCGACTCCCGGCCACGGGTCCTCGCTCAGCAGCAGGTTGCCGTCGAGGTCGACGTGGTCGAAGAGGCTCGCGACCGCCGCGCCCGCCGCCACGGCGAGGCCGGACTCGTTCATGCAGCCGAGCATCAGCCCGAGGCCGAGCGCCCGT
>JBKPAM010000146.1:0-12005 GCA_046726435.1 Actinomycetota bacterium | reverse complement strand
GTCGATCGCTTCCTGGACGTCTCCCGCCGCCTCCGGAAGAACCTTCCCCATCTCGCGGGCCATGAGCTGCGCGATGTCGTCCTTCTGTTCGGTCAGCAGCTGGGCGAAGCGGAAGAGGATCTCGCCGCGCCTCGGCGCGGGGACCAGCCGCCAGTCCTCGTAGGCTGACTTCGCGGCCTCGACCGCCCGGTCGACGTCCTCGGCGCCCGAGCGCGGGAAGACCCCGAGCGTGTCCCCGTTCGCGGGGCTCGTCGTCTCGAAGGTCTCGCCGGAGACCGCGTCGACCCACTCGCCGCCGATGAAGTTCTTGAAGCTCTTGGTCGCCGTCGCCACGCGGCGATCTTATCTAGGGCCTTCAGGTGGTTCCGTGTCGGGAAACGTGCCGGCCACGCGCATCCGGCGCCGGTCGCGGACGACCCGCTGGCCGCCCCGCTCGCGCTTCGAACGCCGGTCCTCACCCTCGCGGCGGTCGACGATGACGGTCACGTTCGGGTTGTCCTTGTAGTAGTCGACCATCTTGTCGTAGAGCTCGGCTTCCAACTCACGCGGGATCACGCAGTAGATCATCCTGCTTCGGATTGTAGGTAGCCGCCGCCCGAGGGCCAGACCGGTCCGGATATGGCCAGCGGCCCGTTCGCCGTGGACGAAACATCGACCTGCGCAGCGCTGCCGGGATGTGTCCGTTCGGCCAAGGAGGATTGGCATGAAACGTTTGCTCGGATTGCTCGGGCTCGCCGCAGTGCTGCTTCTCGGCGCGACGTACGGCGGCTCGGCGGAAGCCCAACAAGGCGGGCCGACCGACTACCAGGTGGAGAACCTCCCCTCACTGGGAGGGAACTACGCCGAGGGCGTCAGCATCAACGACCTGGACTGGGTGTCCGGGCCGTCCAACCTCTCCGGCGACCAGATCCGGCACGCGACCCTGTGGCGTGACGGATCCGCGCAGGACCTCGGCACGCTCGGCGGGCCCAACAGCAGCGTCCAATGGCCCGTCAAGAACGTCAGAGGCGTGATCAGCGGCATCGCCGAGACCGGCGAGACAGACCCACTCGGTGAGGACTGGAGCTGCTCGTTCTTCTTCCCCGCCGTCACCCATCACACGTGCCTGGGCTTCGTCTGGCGCAACGGGAAGATGCGGCCCCTTCCCACGCTCGGCGGCAACAACGGCTTCGCCGCCGGCTCGAACAACCTGCGCCAGATCGTCGGCTGGGCGGAGAACACCGTCCACGACCCCGACTGCACCGGACGACACCAGGTGCTCCAGTTTCGAGCGGTCCTCTGGGGGCCGGGCAGGGGCCAGATCCAGGAGCTGCGTCCACTCCCCGGTGACAAGGTGAGTGCCGCCACGGCCATCAACGACCAGGGCCAGGTCGTCGGCATCTCGGGCATCTGCGACCAGGCGGTGGGCAGGTTCAGCGCCAGAAACGCCGTCCTGTGGGAGAACGGGTCGGTCGAGAACATCGGCAATCTCGGCGGCGTCGCCTGGAACACGCCGATGGCGATCAACGAGCACGGCGACGTGGTCGGGTTCTCCAACGTCTCGGCCGCGGACGGCGGCGCCTTCAACGCGCACGCGTTCCTGTGGACAAAGGGCATGTCGCAGCCGACCGACCTCGGGACCCTGGGACAAGACCCCTACAGCCAGGCACTCGGGATCAACGACCAGCGCCAGGTGGTAGGTCTCTCCTGTTCGGCGGGGTTCGCCACCTGCCGCGCGTTCATCTGGGAGGACGGCGTGATGTACAACCTCAACTCGTTCGCGCCGGGCTACCCCGACTACCTCTACTCCGCCGACGACATCAACGACCAGGGGAAGATCTCCGGCCTGGCGATCGAACAGGGCACGGGGGCGAACGTGCCCTTCGTCGCGACGCCGGAAGCGGAGGGCTCGGCACGGTCCACCGCGGGAGCGGCGCGCGAGGTGGCGCTGCCGGCGCCGGTGCGCCAGGCGCTGCTCCAGCGCCTCGGCATCGCGCGCGAGGACCTGGCCCGATAGGGAGCGTTCCACTGCGATTCAGAGAGCACGCGCGGGCGCCCGCGCGTGCTCGCCCTTGTTTTAGAACTCGTCTCGAAATGAAGCCTTGTGCCCCCGAGCCGGGCTGGACGCCCCGAGGCGGCGTCCTCGCAAGCGCCGTAAGCCTCACGTGATCCCAGAACGCGTATGCGTATGCGTCCTTGCCCTCGCACCGCCCAGCGCACCTCGGCGGCGAAGCGTCATTCCGAAACGAGTTCTTAGACCGGTGAGATGTCGGGCGCGATGCGGCCGTCCGCGGTCAGCTTCGCGTTCCAGCCGGTGAACATCGCGTCGACTTCGCGCGGGTCCTGGCCTCGCTCTGCCAGGCGCACCGGCTGGCCCGAGTCCGGCGTGATTCGGTACTGGTACCAGGAGATGTCCCAGGCCACCGTCAGGACGACCTCCGCGCTCGTGCCTGACAGCGGCACGATCGACGCCTTCGGCGCGCCGAGGCTCTTCGCGATTCCCGCCACCGTTCGCCGGAACGCGCTCTCGTTGAAGAGGTCGGACGCCTCGACCATCGCCAGCTCGCGCTGCGAGAGCCGTCTCAGGATCGGCTCGTCGACGACCGGCTCGACCGCCGGCTTCTTGGGCTCGAAGATCGCGCTCAGCCCGCGCCGCCTGCGCCGCCTATCGGCGACGACAGGTGAGGTCGGGCTGCCCTCCTTGACCCAGCCGTGCTCGACCGCGGTCTCCTGGCAGAGCGCACAGACGTCGACGAACCCTTCACCGTCCGGCGAGTAGCGCAGGGCATGCTCGCCGACGAGCAGCGTCCGCTCGCAGATCGCACACGTGTGCAGCGCGGTGACTGCCTGCCGCGTGATGCGCACCGCGGGACCTTAGCGCGAATCCGCCGTCTCGACGCGTCCTGGCCGGCGGCGCAGACGGAACCGCGGGCGGAGCCCACGGTTCCTGACGACGGCGCCGACAAGGCGGCGCCTTGGCCCAACAGGGTCAGGCGTCAAGGCGGTCCGGCGGCCCTAGGCCCGGGCCTCCTCGAGCTCCTTCTTCGTCTCGTCGATGATCTTCTGCGCGATGTGCGAAGGCACTTCCTCGTAGCGCAGGAAGTGCATGCTGTAGTCGCCGCGGCCGCCGGTGAGCGACGTCAAAGCCTGCGAGTAGGTCAGGATCTCCGCCATCGGAACCTCGGCCTTGATCGAGGTCATCCCACCGCTCGGCTCCATCCCCTGCAGCCGCCCGCGGCGCGAGTTGAGGTCGCCGTTCACCGCGCCGACGGCGTCGTCGGGCACGCTCGCCTCGAGCTCCATGATCGGCTCGAGCAGCACGGGGTCGGCCTTCGCGTAGGCGTCCTTGAACGCCATCGAGCCCGCGATCTTGAAGGCCATCTCCGAGGAGTCGACCGAGTGCTGCTGGCCGTCGACGAGCCGCACGCGCACGCCCTGAACGGGCGCTCCCGCGAGCTCGCCGTGCTGCATCGCCTCCTGGATCCCCTTGTCGACGGCGGGCCGGAAGCCCTGCTGGATCACGCCGCCGACGATCTCGTCGACGAACTCGTAGCCCTCGCGCTCGGGTAGCGGCTCGATCACGATCTCGGCGTCGCCGAACTGGCCGCGGCCGCCGGTCTGCTTCTTGTAGCGGTGCCTTGCCCGCGCTTCCTTGCGGATCGTCTCGAGGTACGGCACGTGCGGCTGGTGCAGGTCGACGTCGACGCCGAAGCGGCTCCGCAGGCGGTCGACCGCGACCTCGACATGCATCTGGCTCATGCCCGAGAGAAGCTGGTCGCCCGTCTGCGGATCGCGCCGCAGGACGAGGGTCGGGTCCTCCTCGGCGAGCCGCCGCAGCGAGGAGGCGACCTTCTCCTCGTCGCCCTTGGCCTTCGGGGTCACCGCGAAGCTCATCACCGGCTCGGGGAAGTCGAGCCTGGGCGCCTCGACCTCGCGCTCGGCGTCGAGCAGCAGGTCGCCGGTCGTCGTCTCCTTCAGCTTCGCGACCGCGCCGATGTCGCCGGCGCCGAACTCCGTCGCCTGCTCGTGCTCCTTGCCCTGGAGGGCGAGCAGCGAGCCGACCCGTTCCTTCGCATGCGAGCGCGTGTTGACGACGGTGCTGTCGGAACCGAGCGTGCCGGCGAGGACGCGGAAGAGATTGATCCGCCCCGCGAACGGATCCGCGACCGTCTTGAAGACGAACGCCGCGGTGCCGGCGCCGTTCACGTCGATCGAGGCGGGGCGCTTGGCCGGCGAGGGAACGCCCTCGACGAGCAGGTCGAGCAGCGCCGTCGTGCCGAGGTTCTTCGTCGCCACCCCGCAGGCGACCGGGAACAGCTCGCCCCGCGTGACGGCGTCCTTGAGCGCGTGCGCGACCTCCTCGGTGCCGAGCTCCTCGCCCTCGAGATAGCGCTCCATCAGGCCCTCGTCGGTCTCCACGACCGAGTCCAGCAGCTGCGTCCGGTACTGCTCGACGGTGTCGTGGAGCTCCTCCGGGATCTCGACCGGCCCGCTCTCGCGCTGCCCCTCCGGGCTCTCGTAGGCGCACATGTGCAGCAGGTCGACGATCCCGGTCAGCTCGTGCTCGCTGCCGATCGGCAGGTGCACCGCGACGCAGCGGTCGGAGAGCTGCGAGCGGAACTGCTCGAGCGCGCGGTAGAAGTCGGCCCGCTCGCGGTCGAGCATGTTCACGAAGACCACGCGCGGGAGCTCGAGCGCCTCGGCGCGGCTCCAGACCCGGCTCGTCTGCACCTCGACTCCCATGACGGCGCTCGCCGCCACCAGGGCGCCCTCGACGACCCGCAGCGCGGCCACGGTGTCGCCGGCGAAGCCCGCGTCGCCCGGGGTGTCGATCAGGTTGATCTTGCGCCCCTGCCACTCGAGGTGGCAGAGCGAGGAGGCGAGCGACATCTGCCGCCGCTGCTCATCCTCGTCCCAGTCGGAGGTGGTCGTGCCGGCCTCGACGCTTCCGAGCCGGTTGATCGCGCCTGACTGGAAGAGCATCGCCTCGACGAGAGACGTCTTCCCGGTCCCGCGGTGGCCGGTGACGGCGACGTTGCGAATCTTTCCGGGCTCGGTTGGCATCGGCTGAGGCTCCTCCTGAGTACGCGGGAAACGGGCGCCTCGATCTTACCCCTGGGCCGCGTCTATTCTGCGGCGCCGTGTGGTGGCGTGACGCCGTCGTCTACCAGATCTATCCGCGTTCCTTCCAGGACTCGGACGGCGACGGCGTGGGCGACCTCCGCGGAATCACGGAGCGGCTCGACCACCTCGCCTACCTCGGCGTCGATGCGCTCTGGCTTTCGCCGATCTACCCCTCCCCGCTCGCGGACTTCGGCTACGACGTCTCCGACTACATGGCGGTCGACCCCCGGCTCGGGACGATGGACGACTTCGACGACCTGGTCTCCGAGGCGCACGAGCGGGGCCTGCGCCTTCTGATGGACCTGATCCCGTGCCACACGTCGATCGAGCATCCGTGGTTCCGCGAGCACCCGGACTGGTACATCTGGTCGCCGGTCGACGGCCCGCCGAACAACTGGACCGCGGCCTTCGGCGGCCGCGCCTGGAGCCGCGACGAGGTGAGCGGGCGCTGGTACCTGCACACCTTCTACCCCGAGCAGCCCGACCTCGACTGGCGCAACCCGGAGGTCGTCGAGGCGATGCAGGGGGTCGTCCGCTTCTGGCTCGAGCGCGGCGTCGACGGCTTCCGGCTCGACGCCGTCAACGTCCTGATCAAGGACGCCGAGCTCCGCGACGACCCACCAGCGTCCGGCCGCTTCCCGCTCCCGCTCGTCGACGAGAACGCGACCCTCGACCACGTCTACTCGCACAACCGGCCCGAGGCGGTCGACGCGCTTCGAAGGATTCGGGAGGCCGCCGGTGACGCGTTCCTCGTCGGAGAGGTCTACCTCCCGACGAGCGCGTACCCGCCCTACCTCGAGGTGCTCGACCTGGTGTTCGCGTTCGAGCTCCTCTTCGCGCCCTGGGACGAGGAACGGCTCCGCGCGGCGATCGAGCCCGCGCTCGAGCTCGGGCGCGTCGCGTGGGTGATGTCGAACCACGACTTCCCTCGGCTGGCGAGCCGCCTCGGGCCCGAGCACGTGCGCGACGCCGCGACGCTCCTGCTGAAGCTCCCGGGGACGGCCTTCGTCTACCAGGGCGACGAGATCGGCATGCTCGACGGGCCCGGCGCCGATCCGCCCTTCGACCGCGCGGGCCGCGACGCCTACCGCCACCCGATGCAGTGGGACGCGAGCCCGAACGGCGGCTTCACGACGGGCACGCCGTGGCTTCCGCCGATCGACCCCCAGGAGCGCAACGTCGAGGCCCAGCGAGGCGATCGGGACTCGCTGCTCGAGCACTACCGGCGTCTGATCTCGGAGCGAGACGACGCTGATCGAGGACTGATTCTCCCGCAGAGTGGTAAAACACCGGTGCCGTGGCAGAAATCGTCCTGAACGACGTCACCAAGCGTTACAAGGACGGCACCGAGGCCGTGAAGCACATGAACCTCGACATCGCCGACGGAGAGTTCGTGATCCTGGTCGGCCCGTCCGGCTGCGGGAAGTCGACCGCGCTGCGGATGATCGCCGGGCTCGAGGACATCACCGAGGGCGAGCTCCTGATCGGAGGCGAGGTCGTCAACGACCTCTCGCCGAAGGAGCGCGACATCGCCATGGTCTTCCAGAGCTATGCGCTCTACCCGCACATGACGGTGCGCCAGAACATGGGCTTCGCGCTCCAGCTGGCCAAGGAGCCGAAGGAAGAGATCGCCGAACGCGTCGAAGAGGCGGCGAAGATCCTCGACCTGACCGAGCAGCTCGAGCGGAAGCCGGCGAACCTCTCCGGCGGCCAGCGCCAGCGCGTCGCCATGGGGCGGGCGATCGTGCGCCAGCCGACGGCCTTCCTGATGGACGAGCCCCTCTCGAACCTCGACGCGAAGCTCCGCGTCCAGATGCGCGCCGAGGTCTCGCGGCTACAGAACCGGCTCGGCACGACGACGGTCTACGTGACTCACGACCAGACCGAGGCGATGACCCTCGGCGACCGCGTCGCCGTGATGCGGCTCGGGGTCGTCCAGCAGGTCGGCCCGCCGCAGGAGCTCTACGACGAGCCGGTGAACCTGTTCGTGGCCGGCTTCATCGGCTCACCGTCGATGAACTTCCTCCCTGCCCACCTCGACGGCGACACGGTGAAGCTGCCGATGGTCGAGGCGAAGATCCCGGACTCGGTGCGCGGCAGGCTCAACAGCGAGCGGCTGATCGCAGGCATCAGGCCAGAGGACTTCGAGGACGCCTCGCTCGTCGGCGACAAGCGTGACGAGGGTGCCGTCTTCAGGACGAAGATCGACGTCGTCGAGTCGATGGGCTCCGAGCTGTACGCGCATTTCTCGCTCGGGGCGCAGGGGATCGAGTCGCAGGAGCTGCGCGAGCTCGCCGAGGAGTCCGGCTCGGCCGAGCTCAGTAGCGAGGACGAGACGATCGTCGCCCGGCTCGATGCGTCGAGCGGCGTTCGCCAGGGCAAGGAGGCCGAGCTCTGGCTCGACTCCTCGAAGCTGCACTTCTTCGATCTCGATTCCGGGCGCTCGCTCACCTCAACGGCGCGCGAGCGCGAAGCGGCCCCGGCCTAGCCCTTCACGGCTCAGCCCTTGACCGCGCCGGCGGTGAGGCCGGCGACGATGCGCTTCTGGAATATCAGTACGAGGAAGATCAGCGGCACGGTCACGACGACGGACGCAGCGCTGATCGTGCCCAGCGGGACTTCGAACTGCTGGCTACCGGTGAAGAACGCGATCGCCGCGGGCACGGGGCGCGCGCTCGGCGATGCAGTCAGCGTGATCGCGAAGAGGAACTCGTTCCAGACGAAGATGAAGGCGAGCAGGCCGGCGGTGACGAGACCCGGGGCGGCGAGCGGAATCACCACCTTGCGGAACGACTGGAAGTACGTCGCCCCGTCGACGAGTGCCGCCTCCTCCAGCTCGCGCGGAATCTCCCGGAAGAAGGAAGTCAGGATGTAGATCGTCAGTGGGAGGGTGAAGGTCAGGTCGGGGAGGATCAGCCCTAAGCTGAGGGGTTGGTCGTAGAGACCGATGTCCGTCCAGAGCTTGTACACGGGCGCCGCGATCGCGATCGGCGGGAAGGTCGTGATCGAGAGGATGACGGCAAGAAGGAGGAACTTCATCGGGAAGTGGAGCCGCGCTAACGCGTAGGCCGCGAAGGAGCCCATCGTGAGCGCGATCAGGGTAGTGACGAGGCCGAGGACGATGCTGTTCCGGAGCGCCTTGACGAAGTCGGCGTTCCTGAAGATCGACGAGTAGTTGTCGAGATTCGGGTGCGGCGGGAAGACCTTGGCGGTGGAGAGGTCGGCGCCGGTCTTCAGCGACGTGTTGATCAGCCAGTAGAACGGAAACAGGCAGAAGATCATGATCAGGACGACGCCGATCCAGAGCAGCCACTGGGTGTTGAACGGGACCTTGCGCTTACGAGCCGCGCGGGCCTTGGGGGTGGTGCGTTCGGCGGCGACGACGCCCATTGGCACTAGTCCTCTGCGAGGGCACGGATGTTGCCCCCGACGAATCGGATGTACAGGAACGAGACGATCATCACGGTCACGAAGGTGAGCACCGACAGGGCCGAGCCGAGCCCGATGATCCCGTTGTTCACGAGGGTCTGTTGCGCCTCGAGCGAGAGCGTCGTCGTGCCGTTCGTGCCCTGGGTGAGCACATAGGGCAGGTCGAAGATCCGCAGCGCGTCGAGTGTTCGGAAGATCAGCGCCACCAGGATCGCCGGCGTCAGCAAGGGCAGCGTGATCCGGCGGAACCGCTGCCACGCGGTCGCGCCGTCGACCTTGGCGGCGTCGTAGACGTCCTCGGGTATCACCTGCAGGCCCGCCAACAGCAGCAGTGCCATGAACGGTGCCGTCTTCCAGACGTCGGCGAAGATCAGCACCGCCATCGCATAGCCGCTCTGGCCGAGCCAGACCACGTGGCCCCCCGGCAGGTGGAGGGCGCGGAGCATCGTGTTGGCAAAGCCGAGGTCGGGATCGAAGATCGTCTTCCACGTCATCGCGGTGACGACGGTCAGGATCGCCCACGGCACCAGGACCGTCGCCCGCAGGACGCCGCGCCCTCGAAAGGCCTGGTGCATCGCCAGGGCCATCGCCAGGCCGAGGACGAGCTCGAGCGTCACCGAGATGCCGGTGAAGAGGAACGTCGTCTTGAACGCGCTCCAGAACTGCTGGTGCTGGTCTCCCCAGAGCGCGTCGCTGTAGTTCGTAAAGCCGGACCAGCGCGAGAGGCCCTTGTGGATCAGGCTGTACTGGTGGAGCGAAAGCCAGATCGCGTAGCCGATCGGGTATGCGGCCACGAGCAGGATGACGAGTAACGCCGGCGAGACCAGCAGTCCGGCGAGGCGGCGCTGCGAGAGACCGGAGCGCCGCCTGCGCGGACGGGCGACTGTCTCAGTCGCCGTCGCCATTTAGAACGTCTTCAAGGCCTGGTTGATCTGGTCGTTGGCCTTCTTCAACGCCGAGTCGACGCTCGTGCCGCTCCAGAGCGCGTTGTAGACGTTGTTGAAGATCGCCTCGCTGATCTGTGGGTAGACCGGCGAGAGCGGACGTGGGTGGGCCTGCTCGATCGCCTTGCGCAGCTCGCTCGCGAACGGCATTACCTTCTTGACCGACGGCGCGTCATACGCCTCGCTGAGCGTCGGCGGCAGCGTCGTCTTCGCGGCCATGTACTCCTGCTGCTTCGGCTGCGTCACGAACTCAGCGAAGGCGAGCGCCGTACCGGGGTTCTTCGAATACGCGCTGACCGCCAGGTTGTAGCCGCCGATCACACCGCTAGCGGGCTTGTCCTTCCAGCCCGGGAGCGTCTCGATCTTGAACTTGCCCTTGATCGGGGACTTCTGTCCGAGGGCGTAGGCATAGGGCCACTGGCGCATGAGCGCCGCTTTTCCGGCCTCGAAGGCCCGACGCGACTCCTCCTCCATGTACGTGCTGACCGCGTGCGACACGGCGCCGTCCTTGACGCCGTTCTGCATGAACGTCAGCACCTCCTTCGCCTGTGGCGAATCGATCGTGGACTTCTTTCCGTCGTCCGAGATCGCCTTGCCGCCGGCGGTGTAGAGGAGCTCGAGGAAGTTGACCGTCAAGCCCTCGTAGCGCGCGCCCTGGTAGACGAGCCCGCCGTCCTGCTTGGCATCCGCGTAGACCTGCTGCCACGTCTTCGGCGGCGTCTTCACCTTGTCGGTGCGGTAGTAGAGGAAGCCGGCGTTGGTGTTGAACGGGATGGCCCAGTTCTTGCCCTGGTAGCTCGCGCTCTCGACCGTCGAGCCGATGAAGTCGCTCTTGCGCGGGCTCATCACATCCGTCAGGTCATAGAGCCAACCCTGCGAAACGTACTCGGCCATCCAGATCGGATCGATGCCGAGGATGTCGCACTCGGACGACTTCGCGCGTAGGCGCTGCACCTGCTGGGCGCGCTGCTGGTCCGCCGAGGTCGGCAGCTCGATCAGCTTTACCTTCGCGTTCGGGTTCGCCTCGTTGAACTGCTTGACCATCGCCGCAAACGCACCGGTCGTGTCCTTGCCGATGCACCAGCTGACGTTGCCCTTCGGGTTCTTGGCGTCGTCCGGCGAAAGCGTCTTGGCGCTCCCGCCGCCGCTGGTGGTGCCGCCACCTCCGCCCCCGCCCCCGCCTCCCCCGCAGGCGGTCAGGGCGAGTACTGTCGCCACGGTCGCGATTGCCGCTACTGGGCCTCGAAACTGCATGGGGGTCTCCCTTCCTGGTCTCGACATAGAGATGCCCCGCTCCTACCAGTGTTGAAACGCACCGTAAGTCTTCCTGATCCAGCGCTTCGGCGGAAAATGAACCCGCGTGAGGCCCTAGCGGCCGAGTGGTGCGCGCGCGGTCGATCCGGCGAGGCGGGCCTTCAGGCGCAGGATCGCCTTCGTGTGGAGCTGCGAGACACGTGACTCGGTGACGCCGAGTACCTCGCCGATCTCGCGCAGGGTCAGCTCTTCGTAGTAGTAGAGCGTGACGACGAGCTTCTCGCGCTCGGGCAGCCGCGCGATCGACTCGGCGAGCGCCTCTTTCAGCTCGGTCTGGGCGAGCTCGGCTTGCGGCTCGGGGCCGTGGGTGTCCTCGATCGTGTCGATCAGGGCGACCTGGTCGCCGCCGCTCGAGGAGACCGTCCACAGCTCGTCGAGGGCGGCGATCGACGAGCGGCCGATGTCCGTGAGGCTCTCGTCCAGCTCGTCCGTGGAGATGCCGAGCTTTCCGGCGATCTCCTCGTCCGTGGGCGCACGGCGGAGGGTGCGCTCGAGCTCGGCGATCGCCCGCTCGATGTCCCGGGCGCGCGAGCGGACCGAGCGAGGCACCCAGTCGAGTGCTCGGAGCTCGTCGATGATCGAGCCCCTGATCCGCGCGATCGCGTAGGTCTCGAACTTGATGTCGCGGTCGGGGTCGAAGCGCTCGATCGCGCCCATCAGGCCGAGCAGGCCGTAGGAGACGAGGTCGTTCTCGTCGACGTGCGCGGGGAGGCCGCTGCCGAGGCGCCCGGCGACGTACTTGACGAGCGGCGCGTACGTGAGGATCAGCCGGTCGCGGACGGCCTGGTCCTTCGTCTTGCGGTAGTCCCGCCAGAGGGCCTGCGTGTCGTCGGCCGGCACGCGCAGAGGATATTGCCTGGATTGGTCGTTATCCGAGCTACGGCCGCGTTCTGCGGAGGTTCCGGACCGCGAGAGTCAGCAGCCAGAGACCGATCGCGCCCGCCGCGATGACAACCACGACCAGCCCGGGCTCCGTGTCCACGGCCTCGGCGGCGGCCGCCGCGATCCCGGCGAAGGCGAGCGCGAGGACGAGGAAGAGCGCACCGAGCGCAGGCCGCGGAGGCGGGGGAGCCATGGCAGGAACGTTAGACGGGCTCACCGGCCAAGCCGGGACGCCCTCTTCTGGTCGGCGTCGCAAGCGAGCGCCTTAGACGGGCGCACCGGCCAAGCCGGGACGCCCTCTTCTGGTCGGCGTCGCAAGCGAGCGCCTTAGAG
>JBKPAM010000145.1:0-4664 GCA_046726435.1 Actinomycetota bacterium | reverse complement strand
CGATCGAGCAGGTGGAAGTCGAGACGCTTGCGACTGAGATCCAATCCGGCGTACAACATTGCAACGGGCCTCCCTTCGTCTGTCGAGGACGTGCGGAGCATCGCTCCGCGGGAGGCCCTTCTTCATGGCATTCCTTACCATTGATGGTTCAGAGGTGGTACACGCGTACACGCTCGGTCACTTGCACGCACGTTTGTCCTGCGAATCGACTGTGCAGCGCGTACCAGCAGAGACCGGCGTGCTCAAGCTGGCGCACCCGTCTCGTACCCGCGAGGCGTTGGCGGTTTTCCAAACGAACAACACCTGCTAGAGGCTTGATGTGAATTAGACTGCTCCGATAGTAGGTGGTGGGATGCGAGTGCTTGTGACTGGTGGGACGGGCTTCGTGGGCTCGCACAGCGTGGCCGCCCTCGTGCGTTCGGGGCACGAGGTAAGGCTGCTCGTGCGCTCCCCGCAGCGGATCGCTCCGGCTCTTGAACCGGTCGGTGTGCACGACGTCGACTCGGCCGAGGGAGACGTCACCGATCCCGCCAGCGTCGAACGGGCAATGGAGGGCTGCCAGGCTGTCCTCCACGCCGCCTCGGTCTATTCGTTCCGCAGACGCGACGCGAAGCTGATGGAGGAGACGAACGCGCGCGGGACTGATCTCGTCCTGGCGATGGCGCAGCGGCTCGGCCTCGACCCGATCGTCTACGTCTCGAGCTACGTCGCCTTGTTCCCAGCGAACGGCCGGGTGCTGACAGCCGAGTCTCCCTGCGGGACACCCGGTCCCGCCTACGCCCGCTCGAAGGCAGACTCGGAGCGGGTGGCGCGCGGCTACCAGGACGCCGGTGCTCCCGTCGCCATCTCCTATCCGGCCATGGTCTGGGGGCCGCACGATCCTCACCTAAGCCAGAGCAACCGCCTCGCCGTCCAGATCCTCCGGGGTCGTCTCCCCTTGATCCCGGACGGCGGCGTGCCGGTCGTTGATGTCCGAGACGTGGCCCAGCTGCACGCCCAGCTGATCGAACAGGGCCGCGGCCCGCGCCGCTACATGGCCGGCGGACCCTACGTGCCCTTCTCGGAGCTGGTCGACAGTCTCGCTCGGGCGACCGGTCGGGCGATCAGGCACCGGGCGATGCCAGACCTTCTCGCCCGCCTCATGGGGCGATTCAACGAAGCGATCTACAGCGTCCGCCAGGCGGCCCGCTGCGACGACTCGCGCACACGCGACGAGTTCGGAATCATCCCCCGCGACCCCGATGAGAGCCTCACAGACAGCGTGCGCTGGCTTGCCGAGCAGGGACACATCAACGCGCGCGAAGCGGGCAAGCTGGCGGCCTGAGTCGCGCCAGGCCGACCAAAGCGAGCCTCGACTTTGCATGACCGTGCGACCTCGGTGCGCGTGGGGCTCAGAAACTCAGGCAGCGCTCTGTGGCTGGGTAGGTTCGAAACTCGCGCATTCGATTCGCCAAGCGAATCGGGGAACGAAACGAGTATTTGACGTCGACCCGGTCGATCTGATAATCGCGCGCGCGCGTGAAACAACAGTAAGGAGTGGAGGCCTGCGTGAGTTGACGCGCCGAGGAGCTTCTGAGGTCGTGGGTGCCGAGACGGGTCGGGTCTCAGGCCGCGCGTTTGTATTCGTGGATCAGGCCGCCGAGCAGGTCGTTGCGCTCTAGCTGGGTGAAGGGTGGCGCTCCGAACGGGTTCGGGTTTCCGTCCGCCTGCTCGGGTGGACGAAGTGCAAGCGAGTGGTGCGGCCGATGGCGGTTGTAATGATCGGCGTAGGTGCGCAGGACGTGTTCGAGCTGGCGTGGGTGAAGATGAGCAACCGTTCGAGGCACTCGCGGCGGACGCTGCCGACCCGGCGCTCGGCGTGCGCGTTCGCATTCGGCGCCTGGACCGGTGTGCGGATCACGGTCACTCCTTCGCTCGTGAAGACGTGATCGAAGCCGCCGCTGAACTTGGCGTCGCGATCGTGGATCAGGAAGCGGAGCGGTTGCTCGCGATCATCGAGACTCATTAGCAGATTGCGCGCCTGCTGGGCGACCCAGGCGCCGGTCGGGTTCGGCGTGCAGGCGACGAGCTCGATCCGGCGGCGCTCGAGCGAGATGAAGAAGAGCACGTAGATCCGCTTCAACCACGCCGTCTCGACGGTGAAGAAATCACAGGCGAGCGTCGTCGCCGCGTGCTGGCGGAGGAAGTCTCGCCATGAGAGCTCGTCTCGCTGCGGCGCCGGCGGCAACCCGTGGCGGGCGAGGATCGTCCGCACCGAGGTTGCCGAAACACAGATGCCGAGGCTTCGCAGTTCGCCGACGATCCGCCGATAACCCCAGGCCGGGTTCTCGCGTGCGAGCCGAACAACCAGAGCCTGCAGGCGACGATCGAACGGCGGCCGTCCCGGGCGCCGGTGCGGATAGGTCCAGCGCCGCCTGACCAGCTGACGGTGCCAGCGCAGTAGCGTCGCCGGACGCACCGACAGACCCCCCAAGGCGTTCCGCGGCAGCGCCCGCGCGAGCGCAGCCAGGATCGCCCGATCCGCGGGTCGAAGCGGCGCGTGCCGCGGCTGCCGGCGCAGGATCGCCAGCTCATGCCGGAGCAAGAGGATCTCGAGCTCCTTCGAGCGCCCCGATCTCCCCAGCAGCACGACCAGCTGAAGCAGCCTACAGAGCGCTACGTAGATGAACGACCAAACCACGCACGACCTCCGGAGCTAGGGGAGCGCCCGAAGCTATCGATGTCGATCGAGACGTGGCTTCCCACCGAAACTTAGTTTCTGAACCCCACGCCGTGAGCTGGCTGATTTGCTTGCCACGGCCGGGCTCGGCTCGAACCTCGCCTTCTTGAAGGAGGCGCTGCTCGAGGCCCTCGGGGACAGTCCGCCGTAGGACATATTCAGCGTTCTGGCCGTGCAAAGTGTCAAGGCAGGCACGGCCGTGGCTTCCCGCCAGGTTTCTACTTTCCTATGTACGCACGCGCGCGCGAATAGCAGACGGCGCAAATTGTGGGAAAGTCCCCAAAACCTGTCCCCATCATCAGGTCCGACGAGCATGTCGGTTGGAAATCTCTTGTGTCCAGGGCTTTTGCGCCTCAGTGCTCACCGCTAGAACATCCATCACCTCCTTTCGAGGGTGGTGCTCTATGCGATCAGCCCAGACAACAAAAACCTCCGCTTTGCGGGGGTTTTAAGCCCTCTCCCGGACTCGAACCGGGGACCGCCTCCTTACCATGGGGGATTCGAGCTGGTGCTATGTGATGTGGGAACGGCGCTTGCTAGCGCGCTTTCCCTGCATTTTGCCCGGTTTGTCTGTCTTGTAGCACTGTTCCTCTGGAGGACCCTGAGCCTCCCGGAACTCCCCGAACCTGTCCCCAAAACCCATCCCCACGGGCCGCTCGGCTGTGCATGGCGAGGGGCCCACGGATTTCAGGTCTTCCACGATCCCTCGAGGTACTCCGCGAGGTTCATGAGCGAGGAGGCCAGCCCTGCCGCGTGATCCTTCGCGGCGATTCCATCCGGGACGTGGTCGGCAATGATGTCGACGCGTGTTCCTCCGTCGACTTCGGTGACCTCCCAGGTCATCGTCATCGTGCCGGCGTAGGCGGGATCGTCAGAGACGAAGTCCACTGCCTGCACGACCCGCACGCCCGGGACGAGGTCGATGAACCGCGACTCGACGATGTCGGTCGCCGCAGTGGCTTTGCCGGGTGAAGCGGAGGCGTCGGCGTAGGTCAAGACGAGTCGATAGGACCCACCAGGACGCGCATCGAATCGTTCGAACGTGCCGGTCACACCCGCAGGAGGCAGCCATGCCGTGAGTGCCTCGGGATTGACGAGCGCGGCGTAGACGTGCTTGGGCGGGGCGGCGATCACCCGTGATGCCCGATCTGTGCGGGGCATGTCGTGATCGTACGGGCGCCAGCCTTGTGTCCGACCCGTTACACGAACTCGAGCAACTCTGCCCGACCGCCTGCTGGTGGAGCGTGCGTTTTGTCCGGAGGGTCAGCTGAGCACGAGCGACGGGACTCGAACCCGCGAACTCCGGCGTGACAGGCCACTTCGGCCATCGCGACGTCGGCTACGTTCGGCGTGGGATCGCTCTATCCACGCGGTCCCGCCGTCGCTCCAGAAGTTGGTTCTACAGCGTTGAGCGGAGAGGATCTCGGACGTTTGCTGCCCGTTTGCTGCCCGAGGACATCCCTGAGCTACCAAGTCGACCCCCTACCCGAGCCGAGTTAGCCGTCGCCTACGAGGCAGCGGTAACGGGCTCGGCCTCGGCCGCCGGCCGCTCACTGTCCTTCTCCACCTCTTGCTTCGCTGCGCGGAGCACGGCGGCCGATCCGGCGGCTCCCGCGGCGAGCGCCGCGAGCGCCCAACGCGTGCCCCAGCGGCTCCTCCCCAGCGCGCCGTCGATCGACCACTGGCCCGGCCCGTTCTCGGTTAGGCCGAAGACCGCGGCGAGCAGAACGAGGTTGTACTCGTAGCCACCGGCGCTCACCCAGACGCCTTTCTCCCAGTGGACGGTCTTGATCGCAGTGATCATCGAACCCGAGACCGCCGCGGCGCCGAGTGGTGTGGCGGCGCCGAGGGCGAAGAGAAGACCGCCGCCGGCTTCGGCGGCACCGGCGGCCAGGGCGTAACGGCGCCCCGGCCGAAAGCCCAGCTGCTCGAAGAACCCAGCGGT
>JBKPAM010000144.1:0-11421 GCA_046726435.1 Actinomycetota bacterium | reverse complement strand
CGGCAACCCCGGGCGCGGCTCGGGGTCGTTGTAGGCGCGCGGCGCGACGTCGTTGGGGGCGTCCGGGTGGAAAAGCGACGCGAGGTACTGGACCTGGCCCCGGCCGGGCCCGAGCTCGAACATGCCGCCTCCGTAGAGGCCGATCCCATTCGCCTCGCAGTGGTCGTAGAAGGCGAGCAGCTCGCGTAGACGGCCGAAGCGCGACGGCTTCGAGTTGAGCGTGCGCGGCGGGAACACGAGCGCCTCGACGTCGGCGACGGAATGAATCGGCGCGTCCCAGGTGACGCGGTCGCGGTGGGCCGCGAGCACCGGCTCCGTCTCGGCGGTCACGGCCGGGTCCTCGACGTAGGCCTCCGGGAAGCCCTCGACGACCCGCCGGTAGAGATCGGCATCAGGCGGCGGGTCCTGCTCCGTGCGGTAGTACGCCTTCAGGTCGGCCGTGACGACGGCTCCCGTCTGCGCGAGCTCGGCGATCAGCTCGTCCGTCCAGTCGCCGGCAGGGTCGAGCTTGAAGCGGTGGCCGGGCTCGAGCTCGAGCCAGCGGCGGACGACCCGGCTGGTCGGCGGCGTCCCCAGGCCGGGCGAGACCACGAAGGCGACCGGACGCGGCTCGCGGTCGAGCGCCTCGGCAAGCGTGGTGTCCGCCTGCCTCAGCGCGAGGTCGAGCGCGGCGCTCTCGTAGGCCCAGCGGCGGTGGGGGTCCGGTACCTCGAGCGCGTTGGAGCACGACTCGAGCGTCCACGTGCCCGCGAGCGGCAAGATGGCTCCCGCGGCCTGCTCGCGGTCGTGGTGCTCCTCGTACCAGGTGACGTCCTCGCCGAGGCCTTCCTCGCCCCCGCCGTGCAGGTGCACGACCGTGGTCACGCGCGTGAAGCCGCGGGTGACGGGTTTCTCCAGCCGCTCGAGCTCGTAGGAGTCGACCTCGACCGGCAACCCGGCCAATCGCCTGTACATCTCCCCCGCGGCCACCGAGCGACCTTAGCGAGAGAGCCCCTGGGCGGGGGCTCTCTCGTGGTGCTCCGACGAGGGCAACGCTACTTAGTGGCCGTTGCCCTTTCCGCCGCCGGGATTGCCGCCGTGGGTATCACCTGAGCCTTGGGGTGGGCCGTGGCCCTGGCCGCCGCCGTTTCCTTGGCCGTGGCCCTGGCTCGGGCCGTGGGTCTTCTCATGGCCCTTGGCCTGGCCCTGGGACGAGCCGTGAGTCTTCTCGTGACCCTTGGCGTTCCCGTTGCCCTGGCCCTGGCTCTTGCTCTGACCGTTGCCCTTGGTCCCGACCGTCGTCGGCGCCGTGGGCTGGACGGAGGAGCCGCCGTGACCGTTGCTCTTCGGCTTCTTGGGCTTCTTCGGCTTCGAAGAGTGCCCGTGGCCGCGGAGCTGGCTCTTGCCGGCGCTGTGCTTCGCCTTGTGAGCCTTGTGCAGCTTGTGCACCTTGGGCGCCTTGGCCTTCACTGGCGCCACCGGCTGCGTCTGGTCCGTGCAGGGGCCGATCGTGTCGCCGTGGTTCCGGACGTGCGCCGCCACGGCGTTCTGCGAAACGGTGATCGTCACGAACGGGTGTTTCTTGGAGTGCGTGTGGTGACAGATCGTCACCTTCGACGGCGGGTACTGGGAGGCCGTCGGCGAGGTGTGAGCGAAAGCAACGATCCTCGCCGCGTACCCAGTTGCCGCCAGGGACGCAAACGCGCCGATCGCAAGAACGACGGCGCCGAACGTGGCTATGCGCGTGCGTCCAGACCTTCTGAGTTTGTCCATGGACATTCCCCCCTCAAGGGTGGATTGGCTCACGTGAGTCGTCGAAACCGATCCCTGTGCGGCGGCAACCTTGCGGTCTGCAACTCACGAGGATCCGCGGAGCTGCCGAAGCTCCGCGCTGAGCGGGTTCAGCCTGGCCACCTGGGCAAGGGCTTCCTGCCGCTCGCCGCCGCGCGTGGCGAGGGCGAGGTCGAGCCAGAGCTCCCAGTCGCGCCGGTCCTTCTCGAGGCCTCGGAGGAAGCTGGCACGGGCCTGCGAGACCTCCCCGGCCTGGAGCTGCGACTCGCCGAGAAGGCGCCATGGTTCCGGGGACCAGGGCTCCCAGCGCCGAGCGTGCCGTGCGTCGCTCGCGGCCGTCCGGAGCTGCGCCGCGTCGAGCGCGTCGGCGGCCGAGGCCTCGGCCCTGTTCCCCGCGAAGCCGACGAGAGCGACCACGCCGACCAGCGCGGCGAGGGCGATGCCCGCCGCGCGCGGACCACGGCCGAGCGGGAGGGCGTCCTCGCCCCGCGCCGCGAGCAGGAGAGCGATTCCGCAGGTGAGAGCTGCCAGCGTGACGGCGGTCATCTCCCAGTCCCAGTCGATGCCGGCGTGCACGAGGAACGCGACGTACGCGCCGAGGGCCGCCGCGGTGAGGGGATTCCGTCGAGCCGCGCCGACGCCGACGAACGGCACGGCCAGCGCGCAGAGCAGGAGGACGAGGCCGATCGGCCCGAGCTCGGCGAGGGTCTCGAGGTAGAGGCTGTGGGCGTCGCGCACCGGCAGGTCCTCGCGCCGGCCCCGGAGCCAGAACCGCTGGTAGCTGCCGGCGCCGCCGCCGAGCAGCGGGTGATCCTCGACCTCTCGCCACGCGACGCGCCAGTAATCGGTGCGGTTACTCCCGGAGAGCCTGAAAAGCCGACCGCTCGTGTCGGTCTTGACGAGCGGGGCCGGGGCGTTGAACGCGTGGTAGGCGCGCCGCGCCGCGCCCTGCGGGCCGCCGACCCGGGCGAGACCGGCCGCGACGACGGCGATCGCCGCCAGCGCGAGGACGACGACGAGCCCGCGCCGTCTGCGAGGGGTCAGAGTGACCCGAGCGTGCGCTCGGTCGAGCGCAACGGGAAGAAACGCGGCCCCGACGAGGAGCACGGCGATCGCGACCGCGAGGAGGCGCCCGTCGTGCTCGGCGGCTGCCACCGATGCTCGGTCGCTCGAGAGCGGGTGCGTGTGCGAGGCGAGCAGGACGGCGACAGCCGGCGCGACCGCGTAGGCCAGCGCCCGGCCCAGGGCTTCCAGCCGTCCGTGCTCTGACGCGATCAGCGCCACGAAGCCGGCCGCGAGCCCGAGCCACGCGCCGCGCCCGTACGTGAAGTAGAGCGTCGGGGCGAGGATCACCAGGGCGGCCGAGCTCAGCGCCCTTATCAGCGGCGTTCGGCCGCGAAGGGCGAGGCCGAGCGCGAGCAGGATCCCGATCACCGCGAAGATCGCCAGGGCGTTCGCGTACCCGAGCGGCCGCGCGAGCCGGAAGCCGGCCTGCGGGTCCGACGAGACAACCTGGTACGCGCCGCGCCCGGGCTCGAACAGCCGCACGACGAGCGCGTAGGCGCAGATCGCGGTGATTGCAGTTGCGAGCGAGGCGAGGATGACCTCGATGCTCGAGCGGCGTCCGAGCAGGAGCAGCGCCACCGCCGCGGCTACGTAGAGAAGGATCCGCTCGCCCTCCTGCACCGTCTGGGAGACGTCGGCGGACCAGGCGAGTGAGAGCCACGTCCAGGCGGCCAGCGCCGCGAGCGAGGCGGGCAGCGCCCACTCCAGCGGAGCCAGCCTGCGGCCGCCCGCGACCAGCGCGCCGCCCGCGACGAGCACCAGCGCGATCGTGCTCCACCCCCAGCTGGTCGGGTCGTAACCCCCCGCGTCCGCCGCCAGCCCGGCCACGGCCAGAGCCGCGACCAACGCCGGGGTGAGGTCGCGGGGGTCGAGAAGGGTCTTGGCGTTCGTGCGCCCGTACACTTGACCGGTGGACTTCGAGCTCACTCCGGAGCAGCGCCTGATTCAGGACACCGTGCGCGCGTTCGTGGACGAGCGCGTCCTGCCGAACGCGATCGAGAACGACATCAACCACCACCTCGACCTGGGCGTGGTCGAGGGAATGGCCGAGCTCGGGCTGCTCGGGATCGTGATCCCGGAAGAATACGGCGGCGCCGGGCTGGACTTCGTCGCAGAGGCGCTCGCCTGCGAGGAGATCGAACGCGGCGAGGCGGCCTTTCGGACGCTCATCTCGGTCCACGTGGGGCTCAACTCGCTCTCGCTGCTCCGGTACGCCTCGGAGGAGCAGAAGCAGCGCTACCTCGTGCCGCAGGCCCGTGGCGAGAAGCTCGCCTGCTTCGGGCTGACGGAGCCGGCCGCCGGGTCGGACGTCGCGGCGATGCGCACGACGGCCCGGCGCGAGGGCGACGCGTACGTGCTCAACGGCCAGAAGAACTGGATCTCGTACGCGACCGTGGCCGACCACCAGCTCGTGTTCGCGAAGACCGATCCCTCGGCGAAGCACAAGGGGATCTCCGCGTTCGTCGTCGAGCGGTCGTGGCCTGGGGTGTCGACGCGGGAGACCGAGCACAAGCTCGGCGTCTGGGCCGGCTCGACCGGCGAGCTCTTCTTCGAGAACGTCGAGGTGCCCGCCGAGAACCTCGTCGGGGAGGAGGGACAGGGCTTCGAGATCGCGATGTACGGGCTCGACCAGGGCCGCTTCACGGTGGCGGCCGGCGCGTGCGGCGTCGCTCGCGCGTGCCTCGAGCGCTCCGTCGAGTACGCGCGCGAGCGCGAGACGTTCGGCCAGGCGATCGGCCGCTACCAGTTCGTGCAGGACATGATCGCCGAGATGGTTCTGGGCTACGAGACCTCGAAGCTGCTCGTGATGCAGGCGGCGTGGTTGAAGAACGAGGGGGTTCGGAACACGCGCGAGACGTCCCTGGCGAAGTGGCACGCGACCGAGTCGGCGTTCCGCGCGGCGCACCTGGCGATCCAGGTGCACGGCGCATACGGGTACTCGGCGGAGTACGGGATCGAGCGCTACTTCCGGAATGCGCGGGCGCCGATCATCTACGAGGGCACGACGCAGATCCACAAGCTGATGCAGGCCGAGCACGCGCTCGGCTACCGGCGTTTGAACGGCGAAGGCGAGATCTCACCGCTCGCCGCGTGGGCCCCGGCGCTGGCGCAGGCCCGCTAGGGACATGTCCCTTCGGGACATGTCCCAGGGACAGTCCCTAGGACATGTCCAAAGCGGTCAGGTCCGGTAGCGCCGGAGATACCGCCCACCCGACCACGGCCAGTCGGTCGCAAACTCACAGATGCCGGCCTTGACCGGATTCTCGAGCACGTAGCGGCAGGTGTTCTCCCAGTGTTCCTCGTCCTCCATCACTCGCACGGAGAACCGGTTCTCGAACAGATGCCCGGTCCGACCGTGGCGACGGTTGAAGCGCTGCGCGTAGATGCCGTTCAGCCAGTGCATGCCCTTGGACAGCAGTGGCAGCTGTGTCTGGACAACGAGGTGAAAGTGGCTGCTCATCAGGCAGAAGACGTCGTACCGCCAGTTGTGGCGTCGCTCGGCGACGAGAACGAGCTCGCGTAGGGCCGTCCAGTCCGAAACGTCCCGCACGATCAGGGATCTGTCGACGCCCCGCGAGGTGACGTGGTAGATGCCCTTCCGTGGGAGCTCGCAGCGGGGCCGCCGTGCCATGGACGCACCGTACGTCCGGGTAGGCGATCGCTCGCCGGCGCGTCGCGTTTCGGCGCGAAGCCGTGGCTGATTCGGCCCACAGGGACTGTCCCTCGGACATGTCCGGAACGGACATGTCCGGCGCGTCACACCACCGGCATCTCCACTCGCGCGGCCTTCGGCTCGACCTCCATCAGGCGTAGCAGCAGCGGCGTAGCCGCCAGGATCGGGATCCCGCAGATCGGCCAGAGGACCTGGTAACCGTCCGTGGCCTCCAGGTAGGGCCGCGCCAGGTCGATCGCCAACCCGGCGACCGGAGCGCCCACCAGCAGCCCGATCCCCTTCGTCGTCGTCGCCAGCCCGGACACGGCACCGCGGTGCTCGACGGGCACGATCTTGTAGAGCAGCCCCCACGCCAGGGTCATGACCGTGCCGCCGGCCACGGCGACCGGAATGATCAGCCCGAAGTACCAGTCGTGCCACTCCTGCGCCAGCCCGGCGACCAGATACCCACCGCCGTAGATGAACGACGCGAAGAAGATCACGCGCGCCATCCCAAAGCGGTCGCCCAGCCGCCCGGCGAAGACCGCCGCGATCACGTACCCCACGGCCACCGCGCCCAAAACGGCCGATGACATCACCTTCGACTGGTGGAGCCCGTCGATCACGTAGAGCACGACGAAGGTGCGCGCCGCCGCGAACGTCCCCTCCCACGCCGAGTTGGCGATCAGGAAGCGCCGCACGTCGCCGTCCTCCCAGAAGATGTGCCAGCTCCGGCGGATGTAGGCGGCGAACCCCTCGAAGACGCGTCCGTGACCGCCGTCCTCGCGTACGAGGTAGACCACGGCGCCGCACGCAGCTGTCGTCAGCAGCGCCGCGAGCACGAACGGCGCGGGCCGCCAGACCTTGAACAGCAGCCCGCCGCCCACGAGCGCGATGCCGATCGCAACTCCGCGCTGGATGTGCTGCACGCCCTGCGAGCGCCCGAAGAGCCGCGCAGGCAGCACGTCCGGGTAGAGCCCGCGGTACGGCGGCTCGTAGATGTAGTACGCGAAGAAGAAGGTCATCACGACGACGACCGTCGTCCAGAGGTTCGGCATGAACGGCATCAGCAGCAGGCAGAAGCCCATCGGCATCAGGGCCACGAGCATGAACGGCCGCCGCCGTCCGAGCGGAGTGTGGAAGGCGTCGCTCCAGGGCCCGACGATCGGCGAGAGCGTGAGCGCGAAGATGCCCTCGGCGCCCAGGATCGCGCCGATCAGGCCGCCCGAGCTCGTGAAGCGGTGCAAGAGCGGCGGCAGGTAGGCGGCGGTGGTCGTGATCGAGAAGGCGAGCCCGAACGCTCCGAGCCCGAGCGCCCAGAGCAGCCGCGACCGCACGGCGGGCACGCGGACCAGCGCCTCCGAGCTCGAAGTGGCGGCCACCTACGTCCCGGCCGTCGCCGGCTCGAGGGCAAGGCCGCCCGTGACGATCTCGACGAGCGTTCGCTCGGCCCGCGCCACGTCCTCGTCGGAGTCGGGCAGCCGGCCCAGCGCCCACCCGGTCAGCAGTTCCTCGACCGCGCCGAAGAAGACGTAGCTCGAGAGCCTCGCGTCGAGATCGGCCCGGATCGACCCGTCAGCCTGCCCGCGCTCGATGATCTCCTGGATCGCCGCGAACGACTCCGCGATCTCCTCCATCTCCCCGCGGACGTGCTGGCTCCGCGTCACCTCGAGCACCAAGACGCGCACGAGGTCGGGATCGCGCCGCCACGAGCGAAGCAGGATCTCCGCCACCTTCCGCAGCTGCTCCGGGGGCGCGTCGCCGGCCTGCTCCACGCTCCTGATCGTCGCGATCAGCTCGCGCCACGTCTCCCGGAAGACGGCCCGCAAGACGTCCTCCTTCGACTCGAAGTAGTGGTAGATGAGCCCGTGCGCGACGCCGGCTTCCTCCGCGATGTCGCCGACGCGGCTGGCGTGGTAGCCCTTGCGCGCGAAGACCCGGACCGCCGCTTCCAGCAACAGTCGGCGCTTCTCCTCCTGCGCAGTGGTGCGGTCGGGCACTTCGAACGAGTGTAGTAGCTTCGCCAGGTGGAGCCGCTCGCGGGCCTGCTGGTCGTCGACCTCACGCGCTACCTGCCGGGGCCGTTCGCGAGCCGGGAGCTGCTGCGCCTGGGCGCCCGCGTCGTGCGGCTCGAGGCGCCGGGCGGAGACCCGCTGCGGAAGCTGGCGCCGGCGTGGCATGACGCGCTGAACGCCGGGAAGGAGTCCGTCGAGCTCGACCTGAAAGCCGATCATGCCGCAGGCCGCGAGCTCTGCACACAGGCAGATGTCGTGCTCGAGAGCTTCCGCCCGGGTGTGGTCGAGCGGCTGGGCATCGGCCCGGAGGACCTCTCAGAGCGCGTCGTCTACTGCTCCTTCACCGGCTTCGGCCCGGACGACCGGCGCGCCGGCCACGACCTCAACTACCAGGGCTGGGCAGGACTGCTCGCCGACACCGCCCCTGCGATGCCGCCTGTGCAGATCGCCGATCTCGGCGCAGGGCTTCACGCGGTCGCGCAGATCCTTGCGGCGGTGCTCGAGCGCGAACGCACCGGCCGGGGCACCCGGCTCGTCGTCTCGCTGACCGGCAGCGTCCACGAGCTGGCCGCGCACCGTCTCGGCGGCGAGCCCTTCCCGCGCCTGCTCACCGGGGGCCTGGCCTGCTACCGCATCTACGCGACCGCCGACGGCCGCCATCTGACCGTGGCCGCGCTCGAGCCGAGGTTCTTCCGCCGCCTCTGCGAGCTGATCGGCCGGCCCGAGCTGGCCGAGCGGCAGTGGCAGACCGAGCAGGAGCCCCTGGCCGACGAGCTCGCCGAGGCCTTCGCCGCCAAGCCGCTCGCGACGTGGCTCGAGCTCTTCGACGGCGAGGACGTCAGCGTCGGCCCGGTCGCGACCCTCGAGGAGGCCGCCGCTCAGCTCGGCCGCAGCCCGAGCGCCGCAGGGAGTGCGAACAGGTCGGGCAGGCGATCCGGCAGCTCCGGGTAGCGGCCCTCGCGATCGAGCAGGAACGCCCGGCCGATGCCCGAGGCGCGTGCGCCCTCGACGTCGTCCTCGGGCGAGTCGCCCACCATCACCGCGTCGCCCGGCTCGACCCCGAGCCGCTCCAGCACGGCCCGGAAGATCGTCGGGTGCGGCTTCGTCCGCCCGAACGCGCCCGAGCCGAGCGCGGCGTCCACGTCGAGCCGGTGGTGCGCGACGAACCGGTCGAGGTCCCGGCCGGTGTTCGAGACGAGCCCGAGCTTAAGGTCGCGCGCCCTCAGCTCCTCGAGCACCGGCAGGGCGTCCTCGTAGAGCTCGAAATGCTCCGCGTGCTCCCAGGCCCTCGTCATCTCGACCGCACACTCGTACGCCGAGTCGGTGTCACCTCCCATGCCGCGGATGATCCGCTCGGTGAAGGCGACCCAGATCTCCTCGTCGTGCTCGAGCTCGGGGTGGCGGCGGATCCCCTCGACCGCCCGCTCGCGCGCGACCGCGTACCGCGATGGGTCGAGCTCGAGACCGAAGCGCGCACCGAGCCGCTTGTAGCCCACGGGCCCAAGCTCGGGCCCTGGGCGCGCGATCGTGAAGTCCACGTCGAAGAGGACAGCCCGGACGGTCATGCGTCCTCCCGAAGCCAGCGCACCGCCTCCAGGTGTGGATCGTCGTACTCGGACAAACCCGACCAAGCGACGGTGTGCGCCACCGTCCAGGCGAGCACACGGTCGCGGTCGAGGCCGAGATCCGCGCAGAGACGGTCCAGCCGGTAAAGGACGTCGCGCTTGCTGTGGCCGAGCTCGTTCGAACGAACGATCGAGGCCGCCCCGAGCTCCCGCTCCGCCGCGATCGGCTTTGGGTCGATCACAAGCCACGGCTCGCGCTCGGCGGCGAGGACGTTGGCTCCGTGCAGGTCGACGTTGACGAGCACCCGCTCGCCCTGCGTCGGGACGAGCTCGCGCAGATAGGCGAGCGCAGCGTCCTGGAGGCATGGATGACGCGCCTGTTCGAGATCCTTGAGCAAGTACGGGACCTCGTCTTCGATCGTCGCGAATCCCTCCGCGGTCTTCCACATCCTCGGCAGCAGGCCGATCAGCACGTCGAGGGCCTCCCCGGGGTCGACCGAGGAGAGGCACGTGCCCGGCTCGCAGCGCTCGAGCAGCAGCGCCGACCGTTCGCCGTCCTGCGCAAGCAAGCGCACCGCACCGTCGCCGTTCCAGCGCTCGAGCGCGTCCGCTTCCTGTAGCGACTCGCGATGCGGCCACTGGACTTTGAGCACCACGCCGGTGCCATCCGCCAGCTCGGCACGAACGACGTGGCCGCAGGCGCCCGGCTCGTACTCGTCCCCCAGCCGCAGCCCCCACTCCTCTGCGACCTGCTCGGCGAGCTCCGGCGCGCCCGCCCGCCACTCGGCGAGCGTCAGGCCGGCGTCGGCCAACGGTAGGCGTCCGCCTGGCGGTTCTTCAGCGACGGCAGCTTCTCGCGGACCCAGCGCAGGCTTGCGCGGTCCAGCTCGGCCGTGATGACCATCTCCTCGTCAGGGGCCTGCGCGAGCACGATTCCCCACGGGTCGACGATCAGCGAGCGGCCGTAGGCGGGGCGTCCCGGCAGCGTCTCACCGACCTGCGCCGGAGCTGCGACGTAGTACTGGTTCTCGATCGCCCGCGCCCTCAGCAGCACGTGCCAGTGGTCCTTGCCGGTCGGCGTTGTGAAGTGCGCGGGAACGGTGACGAGCTCCGCGCCTTCCAGAGCCAGGATCCGGTAGAGCTCGGGGAAGCGGACGTCGTAGCAGACCGTCAGGCCGACCGGCCAGCCTTCGCCCTGCACCACCACGGGCTCCGCGCCCGGCTCCTCGGCGTCCGACTCGCGGTAGATGTGCCCACCGACCTCGACGTCGAAGAGGTGGATCTTGCGGTAGACGCCGAGCAGCTCCCCGTCCGGGCCGAACGCGAGCGACGTGTTCGAGAGCTTCTCCCGGCCCTCCCGCCGCTCCGAGATCGAGCCGCCGACGAGCGTGATCCCGTGCGTGCGCGCCCAGTCGGCCATCGCCGCGACCGACTCGCCGCCGTCCAACGGCTCGGCGGCCGCGTGCAGCACGTCGGGCGGGCCGATCGCGTTCCACTTCTCCGGCAGCGCGACGACGTCGGCCCCCGTGGCCGCGGCCCGGGTCACGAGCCGCTCGGTCTTCTCGAGGTTCGCCGCCTTGTCGGGCCCGCTCGTCAGCTGGACGCAGGCGACGCGCAGGAGGTCGCTCACGGGCTGAGGATAGCTTTCGGCCCGTGGAGGTGACCGCAGCCGCACCCTCGCGCGCCCGCGTCCTCCATGCGTTCCGGAGCCGCGACTTCCGCCTGCTCTGGACCGGTCAGGCGATCTCGCTGCTCGGCGACGCGGCCTTCGTCGTGGCGCTCGGCTGGCGGACCTTCACGCTCACCGGCTCGGCTCGCTCGCTTGGGCTCGTCCTGACGTTGCAGGGAGTCGGGCTCCTCTCGACGGTGCTCGTGGGCGGCGCGCTCGCCGATCGCTACGACCGCCGAACGCTGATGCTGATCTCCGACGCGGCGCGGTTCCTCGTGATCGCCGTGCTCGTCGTCGTCGACGCGATGGGTCACCTGACGATCGGCTCGCTCGCCGCGATCGCCTTCGTGGAGGGCCTCGCGACAGGGTTCTTCACGCCGGCGCTCGGCGGCCTGATCCCGCTCGTGGTCGAGGAGCCCGGCCTCGGCTCCGCGAACGCGCTGATCGGGATGGCGCGCCAGGGGAGCTACCTGGTCGGACCTTCGCTCGCCTCGCTCCTCTACGGCGTGGCCGGCTCGGCGGAGGTCTTCGCCTTCAACGCGGTCTCGTACCTCGTCTCCTTCGGGTTCGTCTACGCCACGCGCCCGCGGGCCGCCGAGCGCGCGGCCGCCGAGGGCACCTTCCGCGAGATCGGCGCCGGCTTCCGCTACGTGGCCGGGATTCCGTGGCTCTGGCTGACGATCA
>JBKPAM010000143.1:0-8752 GCA_046726435.1 Actinomycetota bacterium | reverse complement strand
GGCCACTTACCCGGAGCTGCGGCGACCGCCCTGCGCGTCTACGTCGGCCTCACCGGCGCCGTGATCCTGCTCGTGGCCGTGACCACCTCGATCTCCGGCTTCACGCGGCTCGCCCACTCGCTCGGCGAGCACGGCCAGCTGCCGCGTGCGTTCGGCCGGCTCAACCGCCGCACGCTCGTCTCGCCGCAGGCGATCGTCGCCGCCGCGCTGATCTCGACGGCGCTGATGGTCGGCACCTCGTTCGTGAAGGACGACATCGCCTTCCTCGCGAGCTTGTTCAGCTTCGGCGTGCTCGCGGCGTTCACGGCCGCCCAGCTCGCCGTGATCAGGCTCCGCTACAGCGAGCCGGAGCTGCCGCGGCCGTATCGGGCTCCGGCCAACGTGCGCCTCCGCGGCGTGGAGGTACCGCTTCCGGCGATCGTCGGGTCGATCGCCACCTTCGCGATCTGGATCGCCGCGCTCGGCACGCACTCCGGTGCGCGCTACGGCGGCCCCGCGTGGCTCGCGGCCGGGGTCGTCGTCTACGTCCTCGTGCGCCACGGCCGGGGCGAGGGGTTGCTCCAGCACGTCGAGGCGCCGCCCGAGGCGCTCCCCGAGTCCGCGTTCTCCAGCATCCTCGTGCCGATGAAGCTGGGCGCGATCGGCGAGGAGATGGTCGCAACGGCGGTGAAGCTCGCGCAGGACCGAGGCGCGCAGGTCGAGGCGCTCTACGTGATCAGGGTGCCGCTCGACCGTCCGCTCGAGGCCGAGCTGAACGACCTCGAGGAGGCCGCGGCCGCGTCGCTCGCGGAGGCGCGGCTGCTCGGGGCCGATCACGGCGTCGACGTGCTCGGCGAGACCATTCGAGCGCGCTCGATCGGCGAGGCGATCGTCGGCGAGGCGGAGCGACGGGGCACCGACCTCATCGTGGTGGGGTCCGCGCCGCGCTGGCGCAGGCAGTCGCGCTTCTTCTCTCCGACGGTCGAGTTCGTACTACGAAAAGCCCCATGTGAAGTGCTCGTCGTCGCCTTCCCGGAGGGGGTAATGGAAGGCGATGGCGCAGAGGCACTGACTTAGGCGTCGCTTGGAATGCCGACCAAAGAGGTCGCGCCGGCTTTGCCGGCGGGGCCGTCGAACTCACTGTGTAGGACAGAAATGGTCGAGAGGCCGCAGGCGAGGGAGGCGCTAAGGTGGAAGCATGAAAGCACTAGTGATCGGCTGCGGCCGTGTCGGCTCGAATATCGCCCTCCAGCTGGACAGAGAGGGCTGGGAAGTCACGGCCGTGGATGAAAAGGAAGAGGCGCTCAGTCGCCTCGGGGACCACTGGTCGGGCGGCTTCGTGCTCGGCCACGGGATGGACATCGACGTGCTGCGCGAGGCCGGGATCGAGGAGGCGGATGCCGTCGTGGTCTCGACCGACGGCGACAACACGAATATCGTCATCGGCCAGGTGGCCCAGCAGCGCTTCGACAACCAGTGCGTCGTCGTGCGGGTGCTCGACCCCGCGCGCGCGGAGTTCTACCGGCAGCGTGGGCTGCGCACCATCTGCCCGACCTCAGTCGCGATCGACGTGCTGCTCGACTCGGTCCGCGCCTGCGAGGTGCGGCCGGCCGCGGAGCCAACCACGGCCTGATGTACATCCTGATCGCGGGAGGCGGCAAGATCGGCGCCAACCTTGCGCGCGCCCTGATCGCGGGCGGCAAGCGCGAGGTGACGCTGATCGAGCAGCGGCGCGACCGCTTCGAGCGGCTCGAGCAGGAGTTCGAGCATCAGGTGCTCCTCGGCGACGCCACGGAGCTGTTCGTTCTCGAGCGGGCGGGCATTGCCCGGCCGCCCGACATCGTGGCCGCGCTCACCGGCGACGACGAGGACAATCTGATCATCTCGCAGCTGGCCAAGGAGAAGTACGGAGTCCAGAAGGTCATCGCCCGCGTGAACGACCCGCGCAACCAGGCGCACTTCGACCTGCTCGGGATCTCGCCGACGGTGTCTGCCACACGCGGCCTGATGGCGCTGATCGAGCACGAGGTGCCCGAGCACGACCTCGTCCACCTGCTCGAGCTGCGGAAGGAGAACCTCGAGATCGTCGAGGTCCAGATCGACGAGGGTGCGCCGGCCGCCGGCAAGCGCGTCGAGCGTCTCGACCTCCCTGAGGGATCGCGCCTGATCTCGATCATGCGCAACGGCCGCTCCGAGATCGCGGTCGGCTCGACCGAGCTGAAGCCCGGCGACCAGGTCCTGGCGATACTCCAGCCGGGCAAGGAAGACGAGCTGCGGAAGGCGCTGCTCAAGACTTGATGCGCGTGTTCGGGGTCACGGTCGCGCTCCTCGCGGTAGCGCTTTCCGTCGCCGCGTGCGGACAGGTCGGCTCGGAGGCCGCCCCACAGCAGTCGCAGGTGCGGCTGCGCCTGTTCGCCTCCGGGCTCGACTCGCCGACCTACGTCACCGCAACGCGGAGCGAGCCGGGGAGGCTCTACGTCGTCGAGCAACCGGGCCTGATCCTCGTGCTGCAGAACGGAAAGCTGCGCTCGCAGCCGTTCCTCGACATCCGCAGCCGGGTCCGCAGTGGCGGCGAGCAGGGCCTGCTTTCGATGGCGTTCCATCCGAGGTACGCGAGGAACCACCGCTTCTTCGTCTACTTCAACGACAAGAGCGGCGACGTGCGCGTCTACGAATACCGCTCCAACGGCACGGTGGCACTGCCGGGCACGGCGAAGTCGCTCCTTCGCGTTCCGCACCGTGAGTTCGACAACCACGACGGCGGCCAGCTCCAGTTCGGGCCGGACGGGCGGCTCTACGCCGGGACCGGCGACGGCGGCTCGGGCGGCGACCCGGACAACCACGCGCAGAACCTGGGCTCGAAGCTCGGCAAGCTCCTGCGGCTGAACGTGAACAAGCGCGGCGCGCGCTGGCAGATCGTCGGCTACGGGCTTCGGAACCCCTGGCGTTTCTCGTGGGACCGTGTCACCCGTGACCTCTACATCGCCGACGTCGGCCAGGACGAGTGGGAAGAGGTCGACGTGCGCACGCCCGCCGAGCAGCGCAGCCTCAACAACTACGGCTGGCGGGTTTGGGAGGGCCGCTCGCGTTACACCGACGGCCAGGAGGTGAACTCGCGCGGGAAGCTCGTCTTCCCGGTCGTCGTCTACAGCCACTCGAACGGCTGCTCGATCACGGGCGGCTACGTGTACCGCGGCAGGGCCGTGCCGGCAGCGCGCGGCCGCTACTACTACGGCGACTACTGCAGCGGCACGATCTGGAGCATCCGCGTGGTCAAGGGAAAGCTGCGGGGCGCGCCTCGGCGCGAGCCCTTCAACGTCGCGAGCCTGTCCTCGTTCGGCCAGGACGCGAAGGGCGAGCTCTACGCCGCCTCCATCGACGGCGGCGAGATCTACCGTCTGAGCAGGTAAATGCGCGGGATACTGGTCGTCGTGGTGCTCTCGGTGGGAGTCGCGAGCGCCTGCGGCGGCGGCGGATCCCAACCCGCGGTGGGTACGGCGACTCGCGCGGGCGGCGACTGGGCCCGATTCGGCTACGACGCCGCGCGACACAATGCGGGGCCGGCGCGAACGGGAATCACGGCCGCGAACGTGAGCCGCTTTCGCCGGCAGCAGGTGTCCCTCCCAGGGACCGTCGACTCGTCCCCGATCTACCTGCGGAGCGTGTCCGTGAACGGCCGCCGACGCGATGTCGTCATGATGACGACCTCGTACGGGAAGACGATCGCCGTCGACGCCGCATCTGGGAGCCGGCTCTGGACCTTCACGCCGCGCGGCTACGCCTCCTGGGCCGGAGGCGAGCGAATCACGAACTCCACTCCGGTAGCCGCCCCAAGTCGCCGGTTCGTGTACGCGGCGGCCCCGGACGGCCGCATCCACAAGCTTCGAGTGGCCACCGGCGCGGAGGTGCGCGCGGGCGCCTTGCCGGCCGCGATCACGCGCCTGCCGGCCCGCGAGAAGATCGGCCCGGCGCTCAACTACTCGCGCGGCCTCGTTCTCGCCGCGACGGGCGGCTACATCGGAGACGCGCCGCCGTACCAGGGCCATGTCGCCGCGATCGACGCCGGCTCCGGGCGGATCGTCCACCTCTGGAACGCACTCTGCAGCGACCGCCATCAGCTCATCGAGCCGCGCACGTGCTCCGAGAGCGGCGCCGCGATCTGGGGGCGGTCGGGCGTCGTCGTCGATCCGGTGAGCGGCCGGCTGCTCGTGGCGACGGGCAACGGCCGCTTCGACGGCAATCGCAACTGGGGTGACAGCGTGCTGCTGCTCTCGAGCAATGCCGGTCGGCTCTTGCGGAACTGGACTCCACGGGATTACGCGAGGCTCGCGCAAGGGGACATCGACCTCGGCTCGACCGCGCCGGCCCTCCTCGGGCACGGTCTCGCCGCTCAGTCGGGGAAGGATGGGAAGATTCGCCTGCTGCGGCTGACCACGCTCGGAGGCCGGCTCGGGCGTGTCGGCGGCGAGCTGCAGACGATCTCGGCACCCGAGGGCGGCGTCTACTCGACGATGGCCGTTCAGCGGGCGAGGGGGACGACGCGCCTGTTCGTCAGCACCTTCTCCGCGACCTGGGCGTACGCCCTTCGGAACGGCCGCCTGCATGTCGCGTGGCGCCGGTCCGACGCCGGCACGAGCCCGGTCCTCGCCGGAGGGCTGCTCTACGTCTACGACCCGGGCGGTGGCCTGCTCGTCCTGCGGCCGGCGACCGGCTCCCTGGTGGCGCGGCTGCGCGCGGGCCAAGGGCACTGGAGCAGCCCGATCGTGACGGACGGCCGCATCGCGCTTCCGGAGGGAAACGCCAACGACCACCGCACGTCGGGCATCCTGGACATCTACCGCTTGCCATGAAGATCCTCGCCGCCCTCCTGGCGGGATGTGCTGTCGCCGTCCCACTCGCGGCCGCGAAGGCCGATCGGGCCGAGCTTCGGTTCCGTCCATTCGCCTCTGGCCTGCGAGGGGCCTGGTGGATCGGCGCGCCACGGAGCGAGCCGAACAGGCTCTACGTCGCAACGAAAGCCGGCACCGTCCGCGTCCTCATGAAGGGCCGCCTGCGCAGGCAGCCGTTCCTCGACATCCGCGGCCTGGTGGGAAGCGCAGGTCCCGAGCAGGGGCTCTTCTCGCTCGCGTTCCATCCGCGCTACGCGGTCAACCACCGCTTCTACGCGGCCTACTCGGACAACCGCGGCGACATGCGCGTGGTCGAGTACCGCTCGAACGGCTTCCGTGCGGTCCGGCGCGTGCGGCAGCTCCTGCTCGTCCACGAGCCCTACGCGCGCGACGCCGGCGGCCAGCTCCAGTTCAGCCCCAACGGGCTGCTCTACGTCGGCATGGGCGACGGGGGGCTGGGCGGGAACCCGGGTGCGCGGAGCCAAGACCTCGCGAGCAAGCTCGGGAAGCTGCTCCGGATCGACGTCGACCGGAAAGGGGCGCGCTGGCAAACCGTCGGCTACGGCCTCCGATTCCCGTGGCGGTTCTCGTTCGACCGCGCGACCGGCGATCTTTACCTCGCGGATCGCGGCCCTCCGGGCACTGGGACCTGGGAGGAGGTCGACTTCCGTCCGCGCGCGAAGCTCGGCGTGGTCACGAACTACGGCTGGTCGCGCTACGACGGCCTCGAGCCGTACAAGTCGATCCGACTCAATCCGCGTGGCGAGCTCGTCTTCCCGGTCTACGTCCACCCGCACCGCGAGGACGACCCGCACGAGGCCTGCCTGATCACGGGCGGCTTCGTCTACCGCGGCTCGGCGGTGCCCGCGGCACGCGGTCGGTACGTGTACGGGGACGCGTACACGGGCGAGGTCTGGAGCATGCGTCTCGTGGGCGGCAAGGCGACCGACGCGCGGCGCGAGCCGGGCGTCTTTCCGGGCCTCTCGACCTTCGGCGAGGACGCGCGCGGCGAGCTCTACACGACCTCGCCTCGGCTGGGTCGCATCTACAAGCTCGGCGCTTAAGTCCGTAGCGATCGCTTCGATCGTGTCGACCGGTCATTTCAGACGGACGCGCGGGCGAAAGCCCGCACGTCCTGAGACGGCGCCGCAAGCGGCGCCTTAGCCGGTCCGGCGGCGGCGGACCTGCGGGCCTTGCTGACCGAGCGCCGCATAGGCCAGCGCTTGAAGCGACTCGTTCAGCGAGCGCACCTCGTGCGCCAGCGCGAGGTAGCCCTCGGTGTTGTCGAGGCGGCGGTTCAGCTGCTGGAGCTCGGCACGCAGGCCGTCGAGCCGCTCGAGCACGGCGTCGAGCTGGCGGTCGTCGAGTGTCTTCCGGTCGGCCACGCTTCGATTCTACGGAGAGCTCTGCGGGCGCCGTCCGGGCCGGCGCGACAGCGTCCACAGCCTCGTGGCGTGCACGAGCAGCAGCCCGAGCGCCAGGCCGGCCGCGTCCATCGAGACGTCGAACGGCGAGGCGTGCCGGCCGCGGACGAATGCCTGGTGGAGCTCGTCGGTCACCGCGTAGGCGAGGCCGATCATGAACGCCGGCAGCTCGCGGCCGATCGCGCGATAGAGCAGGAGCGCCAGCACCGCATACTCGCTCGCGTGGGCGCACTTGCGCAGGATCGTGTCCCAGACGCCGAGGTCGGTCCCGAGGTTCGGTACCGAGGAGAGCGCGAAGATCACCGCCGCCCAGAGGACGACGGGGCCCCAGAGCGAGACTCGTTGCGGGGTGGCCACTAGCCAATGGTAGGCTCTGCGCCGCTAGGCGAGCGGTAAGGGAACCCGGTGCGAATCCGGGACGGTCCCGCCGCTGTGAGGGGAGACGCTTCCGCGCCGAGGTGCCACTGGCCGCAGAGCCGGGAAGGCGGCGCCGGAGGGAGCCCCGAGTCAGAAGACCTGCCGCCCGCCCTGAACTCGAGCCCCTCGCGGAAGGAGGATTCGTGTCAAGGCGTCTCTTCAGCTTCGTCGTCGTCTTCGTGGCGGCGCTCCTGCTCGTGCCCGCGGCCTCGGCGCTGCGAGTACACGTGCGCGTCGAGGGCAAGACGCGGACGATCTTCGGCTCTACGGAGCCAACCCTGAACGTGAAGGCGAACGCGCTCGACGCGCTCGACTCGGCCAGCATCGCCGGCGAGTTCTACTACCACGTCACCACGACATCCTTCGGGCCGTACGTCGACCAGGTCGGCCGCTACGTGGCGAGTGCCTCGAGCGGCTGGGTCTTCAAGGTGAACGGCGTCTCCCCGCCCGTCGGAGCCGACAAGGTGACTCTGAAGGACGGCGACCGCGTGCTCTGGTACTACGCGACCTTCGGTCCGAGCGGTGGGCCGCCGACGCTGCTGCTGCGGCCTGGAGCGAAGCGCAACTGCTACCGCGTGCTCGCACAGGACGACGCCGGCAAAGCGAGGCCGGCTCGCGGCGCGAGGCTCCACGTCGGTGGACGTACCGTGTCCGCGCGTAAGGGCTCCGCCTGCGTCGGGAAGCATCGCGGGCTCGTAACGGCGACCATGAAGGGCGCCGTTCGCTCGAACGACCTGCGGTGAGGCGGGCTCCGCTCGCGGCGCTGTTCGCGGTCGCGCTGGCCGGCTGCGGCTCGTCCTCGACGAGCGGCGCCGGCCAGGCGACCGTCTGGGTGACACGTGACCGCGGGGCGGTCGTGCTCCATGACGCGAAGGTGCCGGCCGGGGTCTCGGCGATGCAGGCGCTCGACCGCGTGGCCTCGGTGAAGACACGTTTCGGCGGGCGCTACGTCCGCGCGGTCGACGGCGTCGAGGAGCAAGGCCGCCGCTCGTGGTTCTACTACGTGAACGGCTACCTCGCCGACCGGAGCGCGGCCGACTACCGGCTCCGCGCTGGCGACGTCGAGTGGTGGGACTACCGCTCCTGGCGGGACCCGGCGCAGGACCCGGTCGTGATCGGCGCCTTCCCGCAGCCGTTCCTGAGCGGCTACGACGGCAGGCGGCGGCCCGCGGTGGTCATCTCGTCCGATCCGCGAGCGCGTGCCGTCGCGCGGCGCCTGCGCGCGCGGATGCTCCCGCCGGGCGCGAAGGCTGCCCTCAACGCGAACGCGCTCGTCCTCGGGGCGGACGCGACGAGCATCACGCTGCGCGGCTCGTCACCCGGGTCGCCGGTGCGGCTGACGTTCAGCGGCAACCCGCGGGTGCTTCTTCGGCGCCGGCCGTTCCGCTTTCGGTACGGGGGTGCCTCGTGAGCCCAGCACCCGCCGCCGCGCTCCTCGCCGCGCTGGCGGCGGCCGCGCTGCTGGCCGACCGGATCGTCTCGGTGGCCGCGATCGCGGCGGTCCTGCTCGTCGCGTGCCTGTTCGCGCCGCGGGGACGGCGCCGGCTCTACCTCGTCGGTGCGCTCGGGTCGGGGCTCGCGGTCTTTCTCGTCACACCGTTCGTCTCGAGGATCGGGTGGCACGTGATCTGGAGCGGTCCGACGGTGCCCGTGCTCGGGCAGCTCGACGTGACGCGTGAGGAGCTGCGGATCGGGCTCTTCCAGGGGCTGCGGCTGACGGCGGTCGCGCTGGCGTTCTCGGCCTACGCGCTGCTGCTCGACCACGACCGGCTCGTCCAGTCCGCCCGGTTCGCGCGGCGCTCCGTGCTCGCGGTCGCACTTGCGACGCGGCTCGTGCCGACGCTGGAACGGGATGCCGCCGGCCTGGTCGAGGCGCTACGCGGGCGTGGGGTGGAGGTGAGCGGCGCGCGCGGGCGGGCGCGGCTGCTGGCGCCGGTTCTGGCCGGGTCGCTCGAGCGGGCGCTCAACCTCGCGGAGGCGATGGAGGCGCGTGGCTACGGGCGGCCGGGCGCCACGCGCGCGCCGCGGCGGCCGTGGGGGGCG
>JBKPAM010000142.1:0-11726 GCA_046726435.1 Actinomycetota bacterium | reverse complement strand
GACGTCGGCCATGCGCAGGTTCGTCTCGCCCGGGTGGTAGCGCAGCTCGTGGCCCGGGCGGTGCGGGTCGACGACGACGATGTGCACGTTCGGCTTCACGAACGGCGTGTCGTTGTTGCCGCCGTCCCAGAGGATCACGTCGGCCTCCTGCTCGGCGCGGTCGAGGATCGCGGCGTAGTCGATCCCGGCGAAGACCAGGTTGCCCTCGGCGAGGTGCGGCTCGTACTCCTCGCGCTCCTCGATCGTGGCGTCGGCAGCGTCGAGGTCCTCGTAGCGCTCGAATCGCTGGACGGCCTGCGCGGTGAGGTCCCCGTAGGGCATCGGGTGGCGCAGCACCGCGACGCGCTTGCCCGACTGGCGCAGCAGCGCGGCTACGTGCCGGGTCGTTTGGCTCTTGCCCGACCCGGTCCGAACCGCGCAGATCGCCACGACCGGCTTGGTCGAGGTGAGCATCGTCTCGGCCGGCGAGATCAGCCGGAACGACGCGCCGGCCGCGAGCGCGCGCGAGCCGATGTGCATCACGTGCTCGTGGGTCACGTCCGAGTAGGCGAAGACGACCTCGTCGATCTCGTGCCGCTCGATCAACTCCTCGAGCTCGGCCTCGGGGCAGATCGGAATTCCGCCCGGGTACAGGTCGCCGGCGAGCTCGGCCGGGTAGACGCGCCCCTCGATGTTCGGGATCTGCGTGGCGGTGAAGGCCACCACCTCGTACTCCTCGCGGCCGCGGTAGACGAGGTTGAAGTTGTGGAAGTCGCGGCCGGCCGCACCCGCGATCAGCACCCGCAGTCTGGTCATGCATAGAGATTATGCAGCTACACAGGACGTTGGAAGACCCCGGCCGTTGTCGAACGACCGAGGGCTCGTTCGTCGTCACGATGAACCCGACTGGGAGGTGAGGCCATGAGGTACCTGCTCCTGCTCTACGGCGATCCCGTCGCCGAGGCGGCGCTCGAGCCGAGCGACCGCCGCGCGATCGTCGACGAGCACCTGGCGTTCCAGCGGCGGCTCGATGGCCGTGGCGAGCTCGTTCGCTCCGAGCCGCTCGCCGGGAGCGACGGCGCATTTACGGCTCGGCTCCAGCCCGACGGCACGCGCCTCGTTACGGACGGCCCCTTCGCGGAGACGAAGGAGCACCTCGGCAGCTACTACGTGATCGAGTGCAAAGGCCGCGAGGACGCGGAGGCCCTCGCCCGCGAGGTCCCGGCGAGCCCCGGTCTCGTGGTCGAGCTCTGGCCGATCGCGGAGACGTGACGGCTCGCGGCTAGCGCAGCACTTCGCGGACGCGGTCGTGCACCGCGGACATCTCGATCTCGGAGCCCGACACGTCCTTCAGCAGCTCGTCCGCGGTCGGCTTCTGGCCCTCGGCCCAGAGCTCGCGGAGCAGCGAGCCGGCCTCGCGCCGGGTGAACCACTCGTTCCCGAACCGCTCGCGCAGGCTGTCGCGCAGCTGCGACTCGAACGCCCACGAGCGCAGGTACGAGGTGACGTAGAAGCCCGCGTCCATGTCGGCGAGGTAGTTCGCGGGGCTCGGCTCGAACTTCAGGGCGTCGCCGAGCAGGTCGACGTAGCGCTGCGGCATCCCGCTGATGTCGTCGCTCGTGTGGAACTCGAGCTCGTAGAGCAGCTTCGCCGAGTAGCGGCGAACGAAGAAGAGGAGCCACATCATTCCCTCGGCGGAGTACTCCTGCGGCCGCGGGAAGTCGAGCTTGCGTGACAGCCAGGCGGGCTCGTCCGTCAGATGCTGCATCAGCATCGCCCACCCTTCGGTGACCGCCACGTCGCCGAGGCGCTTCTCCTCCATCTCGAGCTCGCGCGAGGTGTTGGCGTAGTGCTCGGTGTGCCCGGCCTCGTGGAAGAAGGCGCGCCAGTCGTCGGCGCCGCCGATCGGCTGGATCACGAGCATCACCTTGTCGGGCACCTCGATCGGCGAGCAGAACGCCCGTGGTGACTTCTGCGGCCGCTGCTCGATGTCGAGGTGGACGTTCTCCTGGCTGTCGAGGTCGATGCCGAGATCGCCGAGGGTCGCCTTCAGCGCGGGCACCATCCTGTCGCCGGGGAAGCTCTCGTCCCACTGCGGCGAGCGGATCATCCGCTGCAGGTCCCAACGCTCCAGCTCGTCGAGCGAGAGGCCGAGCAGCTCGCGTGAGGCGCGACCCAGCGTGTCCTCGTACAGCTGCTCGGTGTCGGCGAGGAAGGCCTCGCACTGCGCCGCGAGCTCCCGCAGGCGGAAGCCGAAGCGTTCGTGGAGCTCGACGTACGTCGAGGCGCCGAGGTCCGGCAGAGCCGAGCGGACGATCTCGACGCCCTCGACGTAGAGCGGGTTCAGGTGCTCTTCCGTGGTCTCCCAGAGGACCCGGTCGAGCGCCTCCCTGCGGCCGCGGTCGGGCTCGTTGGCGAGCGTCGGCCGGATCATCCGGAACGGGATCGTCTCGCCGTCAACGCTCACCTCGAGCTCCGCCTCGAGCTCGGCGAGCTTCTCCGCGTGCTCCCGCGTGAGCTTGCCGAAGTAGCCCTCGCAGGCGAAATGCCAGAGCTCGCGGACCCGCCGGTCGCCATCGACGGAGGCGCCGATCCCCTGCACCCGCTCGAGGTCGGTGAGCGCCGAGTGCCGCTCGTAGATCTCCTCGAGCTCGAGCCGGTCCTTCAGGCCGGCGTAGTGGAGGTAGTACTCCTCGTCCAGCTCGGCGATGAATCGGTCGGCCTGGGAGCGGTATCCGTCCAGCTCCGGCGGCGTCGGCGATGTGCTCGGCATTGCCCGTAGGATATCCCGGTGCGTGAGATAAGCCTCCGGACGGAGCGGCGGACGCAGCTGCTCGACATCACACCGCAGGTGCAGGAAGCGCTCAACGGGGCGGATGGCGCCGCGGCCGCGCTCGTCTACGTGCCGCACACGACCGCCGGCGTGACGATCAACGAGGACATCGACCCGAAGCTCGCCAACGACCTCGAGCAGGCGATGGAGAAGATCGTCGAGGACGGCTGGAGCTGGCGGCACGACGACGCCGACGGCCCGAACGCACCATCGCACGTTCGCGCGTCGCTGATGAGCCCGGAGGTGCTGGTGCCGCTGGACGCGGGCAAGCTCGCGCTCGGGCGCTACCAGGGGATCTTCTTCTGCGAGTTCGACGGTCCGCGCGAGCGCAAGGTCTACGTGACCGCCCTACGCTGAAGCACAACAACCGGTTTACCTGAACTCAATGCACGCGCCGTAGGTTTGGTGCGTGCTGCGGCGGGCCCCGATCGTGTTCGCGCTCACGGTGGCGCTGATAGCGGGGGTGGTTTTCTTCGGGCGGACCGAGCACTCGCACGCCCGCGCGGTCGGCTCTCAGGCCCAGCCGGTCGCGGGGATCCACAAGATCCGCCACGTGGTCGTGATCATGCAGGAGAACCGCTCGTTCGACTCCTACTTCGGCACGTTCCCCGGGGCCGACGGGATCCCGCGGCGACACGGGAGGTTCACGGTCTGCGCGCCAGACCCGAAGACGGGGATCTGCGTCCGGCCCTACCACGACTCGAGCAACCGGAACAGCGGCGGCCCACACGAGCACCTCGACGCGATCAAGGACATCAACCGCGGGAAGATGAACGGCTTCGTCCGCCAGGCTAGGCGGGGCCTGATCGCCGCCTGCTCGAGCTCACCCGACTCCCCGCTCTGCACGTTCGGCGCCGCGAGGCCGGACGTGATGGGCTACCACGACCAGCGCGAGATCCCGAACTACTGGGCCTACGCGCGGAACTTCGTCCTGCGGGACCACACGTTCGAGGCGATCGCGTCGTGGAGCCTGCCGCAGCGCCTCTACACCGTCTCCGAGTGGTCGGCCCGCTGCAGCCGGCCCGGCAACCCGCTGAGCTGCAAGAACGCCGTCGAGAACCCGCTCGCGCCGCCGCACGAGCCGCAGAACCCGACCAACCGCAGGCCCGACTACGCCTGGACCGACCTCACCTACCTGCTGCACAAGCAGCACGTCTCGTGGCGCTACTACGTCTTCAAAGGCGCACAGCCCGACTGCGACGGCGGCGCGATGGCCTGCGACGTGAAGTGGCAGTCAGCGGGGACTCCGGGGATCTGGAACCCGCTGCCGTACTTCGACACGGTGCGGCAGGACCACCAGCTCCGGAACATCGCGCCCATCAGGACCTTTTTCACGGCCGCGAAGCGCGGGGCGCTGCCGGCGGTCTCATGGCTCACGCCGAGCAACCGCGTCAGCGAGCACTCACCGGCGCTGATCACCCGCGGCCAGGCCTACGTGACGAGCGTCATCAACACGATCATGCACAGCCCCGACTGGCGCTCGACGGCGATCTTCCTCGCCTGGGACGACTGGGGCGGCTACTACGACCACGTCCCGCCGCCGAAGGTCGACCGGAACGGCTTCGGGCTGCGCGTGCCGGTGATCGTCATCTCGCCGTACGCACGGCGCGGCTTCATCGACCACCAGCTGGGGAGCCTGGACGCGTTCACGAAGTTCATCGAGGACGATTTCCTCGGCGGCGCCCGGCTCGACCCGACGACGGACGGACGGCCGGACCCGCGCATCTCGGTGCGCGAGGCGATGCCGCAGGTCGGCGACATGACGCGCGACTTCAACTTCGACCAGAAGCCGCGGCGCCCGCTGCTGCTCCCGCTCCACCCGCCGTTCTCCTAGGCTCACGGGTATGGCCGCCCCGGTTGCCCGGGACCAGGAGCTCGAGCTCTCGATCGACTCGCTCGCTTACGGCGGGAACGGCGTCGCACGGCTGAACGGGTTCGTCGTATTCGTGCGGCGCGGGCTACCGGGCGATCGCGTCCGTGCGCGGGTCACCAAGGTCAAGCGAAACCACGCGGAGGCGCTTGCCGTCGAGGTGCTCGAGCCGAGCGAGGAGCGGGTCGAGGCGCCCTGCGAGCACTACCCGGCCTGTGGCGGCTGCCGCTTCCAGGACCTCGCGTACGAGTCCCAGGCGGCGGCGAAGGAGGAGCAGGTCGCCGACGCGTTGCGGCGGATCGGCGGCGTGGGCGAGCCGCCGCTGGAGCCGATCGTGCCGGCCGAGGAGGTCTTCCACTACCGCAACAAGCTCGAGTACTCGTTCACGCAGACGCCGGCGGGGCCGGCGCTCGGGTTCCACAAGGCGGGCCGCTGGGACGAGGTGCTCGAGGTTACCCGCTGCTGGCTGACCACCGACCTCGGCAACGCCGTCCGCGACGCTGTGCGTGACTGGGCGCGCGCCGAGCGGCTCGAGCCCTACGACCAGGCCGAGCACACCGGCTACCTCCGCCACCTCGTACTGCGCGAGGGCCGGAACACGGGCCAGCTGCTCGTCCAGCTCGTGACCGCGGCCGGCGAGCGGTTCGACCGCGACGAGCTGGTCGAGGTGTTGCGGCGCTTCCCGGAGGTTCGCTCGATCCACTGGTCGGTGAACGAGTCGCAGGCGGAGGTGACGAACCTGCCCACGACGCTGCTCTGGGGCGACGAGGCGATCGAGGAGGAGCTCTGCGGCCTGCGGTTCCGCGTGCGGCCGAACGCGTTCCTCCAGACAAACACGCGCATGGCCGAGCGGCTGTACGAGCTCGCAGGCCAGTACGCGGGGCTGGCCGGGACCGAGACCGTCTACGACCTCTACTGCGGGATCGGGACGATCGGGCTGACGATGGCGTCGAACGCGCTGACGGTGTGGGGGGTGGAGGTCTCGGAGGAGTCGGTCGCCTGCGCGCTCGAGAACGCGGAGCTGAACGGGATCGCCAATGCCGCCTTCTTCGCCGGCGAGGTCGGGGCCTCGCTCGAGGAGCTGGTCGAGCGGGCCGGGCCGCCGGACGTCGCGGTCGTCGACCCCCCGCGCGCCGGGCTCTCCGGGAAGGCGCTCCGGCGGCTTGCGCGGCTCGAGGCCTCCCGCATCGTCTACGTCTCGTGCAACCCGACCACGCTGGCCGCGAACGTCAAGGAGCTCGCGCGGGAGTGGGACTACCGGCTCGAGCGCGTGCGGCCTGTCGACATGTTCCCGCACACCCCGCACGTCGAGGCGGTCGCGCTGCTGACGCGTACCGGCTGAATCCGACATGTCCCTGGGACATGGCTGAATTAGCCGGCGTCGAGACGCTCCAGGACCGTCTCGACGAACATCCGTGCGTCCCTCGGCGGCGGCTGAGCGTCGCTCTCACCGCGCCGGTGTCTTAGCGCGACGTCGATGAGCGCCGGGTCCTCGACGCGCTCGCGCGCCCAAGTCGCCCCGGCGAGCTTCGACGTCAAGACGTCCTCATCCAGGAACCGCCACGCGCGGCACGCGTTCAGCACCTGGTAGGCAGGCGACCCATCCTCCAGCGCCCAGCGCAGCTCGCCGGCGAAGACCTGAGCCAATCTCTCTCTCGGGACGGATGGGAAGAGCTCGGAGGCCGGCGGCCCCGTCAGAGCCACGCCGTGGTCGCACAGGAGGGCGTAATGCATCACCAGGTCGGCATCGCCGCCGTGCCCACAGCCGACGACGACCCTCTGCGGGGTAGTCGCGATATGGAGCTCGAACGCCGGCTCGTCAAGCGCCGCGACGGTGCGGCGGTCGACGACGTGGAGCTCCAGGCCGCGTGCGGGACACGGTAGAGACTCGGAGGAAAGCCTCTCGGCAAGGACATTGATCTCGTCGTTCGTCAGCGGCCCGTTCGAGACCGCGACGACGTCAAGGTCACTTCGCCCACGCGCGAAATCGCCGAGAACGGCCGATCCGTGAAGGTAGACGCCGACGAGCTCGTCGCCCAGCGCTGCCAGGAGCCGCTCGGTTATCTCGCGCGTGTAGCGGGCGCTTTTCGGATCCAGGGAAACCGCGCCGGCCGGATCCTCGGACGGTGTCACTTCGGAGCTGGACGGCGATCTCTGGCGGTTCGAGCTCGGCTCCTAGCGCGCTGTACCTCGCGCCAGAGGAGGTCGGCGTTGGGCAGCAGGAAGCCGGCGCAAAGGAGCGGCAGGGCGGGAAGGCCGCTCACGTCGAGCCAGGTCGCCAGCGCCATCGTCCCGCCCAGGCCGGCGACGAGACAGACCCACGTCCAGGCGGTGCGGAGGTGCCAGCGGGCGCTCGCGCCCAGGAAGAGCGCGAAGAACAACAGGTCCGGGAGCCCGAGCATCGCTCCGCCCTCCACGCCCGGCACCGGGAAGGTGAATGACAGCGCCGAGAACACCTCGGGCTTCTCGCTCACGATCGTCTTCGTCGGGCCGCGCCAGACCGAGTACGAGTCGACCCACGGCACGATCAGCGCCACGAGCACGACCCAGCTCAGCTCCTCGAAGAAACGCAGGAAGCACCAGGCCGCGAAGGTCATCGCCGCGAGCTTTGCGAAGTTCGCGACCACCCCGACGCCCGTCGACTGCAGGACGACCGCCGCCGCGCCGCAACCGATCGCAAGCGTGAGCAGCAGCCGCAGCGGGGCCGACCACAGCGGAAGCGCGAACCAGACGAGCCCGAAGACCGCCGGGATCAATACCACGCACAGCCAGGCGACGCTCCACCATAGGGAGAGGTCGAACCACTGCTGGTGCGTGCCGTAGTAGACGCCGACGGCGACCGCGAGCGCCGCGAAGCCCGCCGTCCGCCCGTTCAGTAGGGAGGCAGCTCGGCCCACCAGGGCCCCAGGGCCTTGAACGCGTTCCAGAAGCGGGTCTTCGCCGGCGCCTCGTCGAGCGACTCGTCGATGTCGGGGACGTAGAGAGCCTGGATCGTGGCGGTGAAGCGCTGGAGCTCGCCGAGCTTCGGCTCGACCGGATCGGCGAGCGGGAACTCCAGCGAGTTCAGGAACGAGAGCGCCGACTCGCCCATCACGACGATCAGCTTCGGCTGGACGATGTGGAGCTCGCGCGCGAGCCAGGGCCGGGCGTCCTCCTCGTCGCCGCCCGCGAACTTGAGGCAGTCCGTCCCGTAGACCGCGAGCGGGTCGACGTGCAGCCGCTGGAGCGACTTCAGCAGCGCCTGGCCCGCGCGCCCGTAGAAGGCGACGCCTTCCTGCACCTCGGCCGGCTTCGGCTCGTACTTGAGCAGGAACACGTCCGCCAGTGGGTGGCCCGAGCCGACGACGGGCACCTGACCCTCGGCTGCGGCGTGCGCGATCTCATCACCGAGCTCGTTTGTCTCGGCGATGGCCTTTTGCAGGTACTTCTCGAAGATCTCGTCGGTCACCGGGGCCATTGCCTAGCGATAACGAATCTCGTGCGGGACAGTGACCGGGATCACAGGACGTGTTCTGCGGCGAAACCGAACGCGTAGCGTGGACACAGGGCGCTGGGACCTTCTCCGCTAGCGCACGCGTTCCTTGGCCTGCGCCGCCCACTTCAGCGACTGCAGGTAGAGCAGCGAGCGCGGCCGCCGCAGCACCTGGGCCCTGCTCAGGCTGACGAGGAACTCCTCGGGCCCTTCGAAGGCGCGCATGCGCATCGCGCCGGTGCCGACGCCCTGGAGCACGTGCGCGTCGGAGCCGGCGCCCATGGTCAGGTCGTACTTGCGTGCGAAGCGCAGCGCCTCGTCGTTGTAGGCCTCGAACAGGAGGCGCGCGTTGTAGACCTCGAGCACATCGACCTGCGCGAGGTGCCGGTGCAGCGTCGCCGCCTCCGGGATCGCGTGCAGCCGGTCGAAGGGGTGGGGGAGGTAGACGATGCCGCCCTGCGAGCGGATCGCCTCGACCGTCTCCGTGAACGAGAGCCCGCGCGGGATCTCCTCCGAGAGGAAGAGCCCGATCACTTCGCCCTGCCCGGCGGTCTTCACCTCCTCGCCGGGGATCACGACAAGGTCGCGGCTACGCGCCAGCTCCACGGCCTCCAGCGCGCCGCCGAAGACGTTGTGGTCGGTGACCGCGATTGCGCCGAGCCCTTCGGCCTCCGCATGGTCGAGCAGGTCCTCGACGGGGATCTGGCAGTCGTGCGACCAGGAGGTGTGGAGGTGGAGGTCGGCGACGATCCAGTCGCGGTCGGCGAGAGGCTCCGCGGGACGGCGGTCTCCGCGCCGCCGCGAGGCGAGGCCGCCGTAGATAACGTCCAGCTCACGAGCAGCCGCCGCGAAGCTCTGGCCTTCGGCGCCGGCGCGCGCGCGTGCTCCTTCGCGCTCGCGGTACTCGTCGTCCTCCGCGAGCCGCAAGAGGGCTGCGTTCGCCAGCTCCGGCTGCTCGCGCAGGCCCGGAGGCGAGACGATCGCTGCGCCGGCCGCTGCCGCCTCCAACGAGACCCGGTCGAGCCGGTCGAACGCGGGCACGAACACGGCCGCCTCGTTCAACAACGGCGCCCGGGCCTCACCGTCGCGCAGCGTGCGCACGTGGGCGCGGCCGCGCAGCGCACGCGGGAGGGTCGGCCGCCCGGCGAGCGGCTTCGTCCGCAGGAAGACGAGCTCCCAGCCCGGCAATGCTGTGATCGCCCGCACGACCGCGCGCGCCAGCGGCCGCTCCCCCGGCCGCCATTCGAGCACGACGAGCCGCCGCTTGCGCCCCGGCCTGAAGAGCTCGAGGTCGACTCCCGCCGAGACGACGCGGTAGTCGCCGGGGAGCCGCTCCGCCGCGGCCTCCGCGGCCTCCTCCGAGGTCGCCACGAGCGCGTCGATCCGGGCCAGCAGCCGCTCGCGCTGGGCGCGGCCGGGCGGGTAGCCAAGCCGCTCCGGCGAGAGGAAGGTTGCGACCGCGAACGCGTGCGCGTCGCGCAGGGCCAGGTACGAGAGGCTCGGCAGCCCGGGCTCGAACCCGTGGACGACGTCGTAGCCGCCGCGCGCGAGCGCAAGCGCGAGGTTGGCACGCACGCCAACCGGCACGCCGATCCGGCTCCGTCGAGAGACCGGCACCGCGGGGCCGAGCGCGATCACGTCACCGCCGCTGCCGTCGAGCAGCGCACGGCGCCCGGCGATCAGGTCGGCCGCGCGGGTGGACGGGGCGAGGACGGTGACATCGTGGCCGAGCGCGCGCAACTCGCGCGCGATCCCGGCCACGTGCTCGTTGACGTCGTGGGGGCGCGACCACGCAAACGGCGTGACGAGACAGACGCGAAGGCCCATCGCGCCCGAGTGTAGAGTCAAACGGCCGCATCGGCGAACCCGACGCGGCCTCTCATGGTCGGCGTCGCTAGCGACGCCTTGGGTGCTTCAGTTTGCCGTCTTTGCTGGCTCCTTGACCTGCTTGCGGGTGTTCTTGCGGATGAACTCCTCGGTCAGGTCGCGTGCCTCGTCGTCGGGGTGCTGGACGGACGGCGACTTCATCAGATACGAGCTCGGCGCTTCGAGCGCGCCCGAGATGCCGGTGTTCAGCGCGAGCTTCGTGAGGCGCACCGCGTCGATCACGACACCAGCCGAATTGGGCGAGTCCCAGACCTCGATCTTCAGCTCTGCGTTCAGCGGCACGTCGCCGAAGGAGGTGCCCTCGACCCTGATGTAGGCCCACTTGCGGTCCTCGAGCCACGGGACGTAATCCGACGGGCCTACGTGGATGTTCCGCTCATCGAGCTGGTACGGCAGCGTGGCCGCGACCGAGTTCGTTTTCGAGATCTTCTTCGACTCGAGGCGGTCCCGCTCCAGCATGTTCATGAAGTCGGAGTTGCCGCCGAAGTTGAGCTGGTAGGTGCGGTCGACCCGCACGCCGCGGTCCTTGAAGAGGCTCGTCAGCACGCGGTGCGAGATGGTCGCGCCCACCTGCGACTTGATGTCGTCGCCGATGATCGGCAGGCCGCGCTCCTCGAAGCGCCGCTGCCAGTAGTTCTCGCGGGCGATGAACACCGGCATGCAGTTCACCATCGCGCAGCCGGCGCTGAGGATCTGCTCCGTGTACCACTTGGTCGCCGTCTCCGAGCCGACGGGGAGGTAATTGACGACGACGTCGGTGTTCGTCTCGCGCAGGATCCCCGCGACGTCATCGGTCTCGCCCGGAGCCTTCGTGACCACCTCGGAGAGGTACTTGCCGAGCCCGTCGTGCGTCATGCCGCGCGAGACGGTGATGCCGGTCTTGGGCACGTCGGCGAACTTGACCGTGTTGTTCGGGTGGGCCCAGATGGCCTCCGCGAGGTCCTTGCCGACCTTGTCGGTGGTGACGTCGAAGGCTGCGGTGAACTCGATATCGCGGATGTGATAGCCGCCGAGGTCGACATGCATCAGTCCGGGCACGAACTCGTCGGGGTCCGCGTCCTTGTAGTACTCGACGCCCTGCACGAGCGAGCTCGCGCAGTTGCCGACGCCGATGATCGCGACGCGGACCTTGTCGTCCGAGCGCCGCATCTTGCCGTTGGTCGCTGCCATGGCTTCCTTTCCGAGCCGCTCCGTGAGCGTCTCGACGATGAGATCGTTGACGTTGCGCTTGCGCTGTGCAGCACGCGCGGCGAGCTTGTCCTTCAGCTCCGGCGGCATGCGCAGGAGCACCGAGCCGCTCTTCCCGGGCTCCTTTCCGGGCCGCCCGCTGGGATCGAAGGAAACCCCGAAGCGCGAGGCGAGGATCCCAACGGCGATGTCATTGAGGCTGTGGCCGGTGCGCCGGACCTCGTCGCCGAGCAGCTGCTTCAGCTCCCCGGGCATCCGGACGAGCACATGCTTGCGCGCTGGTGCTAGCACAGGACTGCTAGCAGTCTAGCCTATTGCGGCCTACGAAGCTGGCGCCGTACGCCCAGAACGCGCTGGAGGACTGTGAACCAGGCGGTCACCGCGAGGAAGTAGATTGCCCACTGCAGGCCGCCCCAGGGCGCGAACACGAGGCCGGCGGTGATCACCACCACGCGCTCCGCGCGGCTGCCGAGGCCGATGTCGCCGCGCAGGCCGAG
>JBKPAM010000141.1:0-28853 GCA_046726435.1 Actinomycetota bacterium | reverse complement strand
TACCCGTACGACCTGGAGCCGTAGAGCGTTTTCAACGCTCAGTAGCAGGTATCACCACAGCTACCGTATAGGTCCGCGATACATACCGACCGCCCGACTCCTCTGGGGCGGACCGGGCAGGCGAGGAGCCGGCAGCCAAAGGAGGTTGCCATGGCTGTTCTAGCCGAGGAAGGCCGCGGAGCTACCCTGGTCGAGCTCTCGCCGGCGGCGGACCCCGCTCCACTTGGACTCGCAGCGTTCGCGCTGACGACGTTCATGCTCAGCGGGCACAACGCCACGTTCATCCCGGACATCCTGTGGGTCGGCCTCGCGCTGTTCTACGGCGGGGTGATTCAGCTGCTCGCCGGGATGTGGGAGTTCCGAAACCGCAACGTCTTCGGGTCGACCGCGTTCTCCACCTACGGCGGGTTCTGGCTCGCCCTCGGAGGGTTCGTCGTCCTCGCCGAGGCGACGAAGCTCGGCTCGACGCTCAAGCCTGCCGACGTGAACAACGGGCTTGCGTGGTTCGTCCTGAGCTTCGCGATCTTCAACACGTACATGATGCTGTGGTCCCTGCGGGTCAACCTCGCCGTCTTCGGCGTCTTCCTGACCCTGGAGATCACCGAGATCCTGCTCACGATCGGCTTCTTCCGCGTCGCCCACGGCATGAGCCCGTGGATGCTGCATGCCGGTGGCTGGGCCGGGATCGTGACCGCAGGCGTCGCGTGGTACGCGTCGGCCGCGGGCGTGGTCAACGGCATGTCGCCCAAGCCGGTGCTGCCGGTCGGCCGGCCGCTGTGGGGAGGCATGGCGCTCTCCTCGCGGCGCACAACCCCGATGCCGAGGGAGCGGGCGGCCTAGGATGGCGCGCATGACAACTCAGGGACCAGCGATCGAGACCATCATGCTCGAGGAGCGGCGCTATCCGCCGCCGGCGGACTTCGCCGCGCAGGCGAACGCCCAGCCCGAGATCTACGAGCGGGACTTCGAGGAGTTCTGGGAGTCCGAGGGCCGGGAGCGGGTCTCGTGGTTCGAGGACTTCACGACTCTCTGCGAGTGGGAGCAGCCGTACGCGAAGTGGTACGTCGGCGGCAAGCTCAACGTGACGTACAACTGCGTCGACCGGCACGTCGAGGCAGGGAACGGCGACAAGGTCGCCTACTACTGGGAAGGCGAGCCGGCGGACGAGCGGAGAACGATCACGTTCGCCGACCTCCAGCGTGAGGTCGTCCGCTTCGCCAACGGGCTGAAGGCGCTCGGCGTCGAGAAAGGCACCCCCGTGGGGATCTACATGGGGATGATTCCCGAGCTCCCCGTCGCGATGCTCGCGTGTGCCCGGCTCGGGGCTCCGCACACCGTCGTGTTCGGCGGCTTCTCGGCCGACTCGCTTTCTGGTCGCCTCAACGACATGGAGTGCGAGGTGCTGATCACGCAGGACGAGGGCCTGCGCAACGGTGCGCCGGTGCCGCTGAAGCGGAATGCCGACGCCGCGCTCGCGGACTCACCCACGGTGAAGCAGGCCATCGTCTTCCGCAGGACGGGCGGCGACGTCGAGATGCAGGACGGGCGCGATCGCTGGTGGCACGACGTGATCGCGGATCAGACCGACGATCCGGAGTCGTGCCCCTGCGAGCCGATGGACTCGGAGGACCTGCTGTACCTGCTCTACACGAGCGGGACGACCGCCAAGCCGAAGGGGATCGTGCACACGACCGCGGGCTACCTCGTGGGCACGGCGGCCACGCACCACTACATCTTCGACGTCAAGCCCGACTCGATCTACTGGTGTGCGGCCGACATCGGCTGGGTCACCGGCCACAGCTACATCGTGTACGGCCCGCTCTGCAACGGAACGACCGGGGTGATCTACGAAGGCGTGCCGAACTACCCGGATAAGGACCGCTGGTGGGCGATCGTCGAGCGCTACAAGGTCGACATCCTCTACACCGCGCCCACGGCGATCCGGACGCACATGAAGTGGGGGCCCGAGCACGCGGAGAAGCACGACCTCTCCTCGCTGCGGCTGCTCGGCACGGTCGGCGAGCCGATCAACCCCGAGGCGTGGGTCTGGTACCGCGAGCACATCGGCGGCGACCGCACACCCGTTGTCGACACCTGGTGGCAGACCGAGACAGGAATGATCCTGATCACGCCGCTGCCGGGCGTGACGACGCTCAAGCCGGGCTCGGCCACGAGGCCATTCCCCGGCATCGACGCAGCCGTCTACGACGAGCACGGCAACGAGGTCGGTCCGGGCGGAGGCGGCTACCTCGTCCTGCGCCGCCCGTGGCCCGCGATGCTCCGTGGCATCTACAAGGACGACGCCCGCTACCGGGAAACGTACTGGTCGCGGTACCCCGACGCGTACTTCGCCGGCGACGGGGCGAGAGTCGACGAGGACGGCGACTTCTGGCTCCTCGGCCGCGTCGACGACGTGATGAACGTCTCCGGCCACCGCATCTCGACGATCGAGGTCGAGAGCGCCCTGGTCGACCACGCGCGGGTGGCCGAAGCCGCGGTGTGCGGCCGAAAGGACGACCGCACCGGCCAGGCGATCGTGGCCTACGTGACGCTGAAGGGCGGCGACGACGGCTCGGTCAAGATGCTGGAGGAGCTCCGCGACCACGTGGCGACCAAGATCGGGCCGATCGCCAAGCCGGCGAACATCGTCTTCACCCCGGAGCTTCCGAAGACGCGCAGCGGCAAGATCATGCGTCGCCTGCTCCGAGACGTCGCCGAGCACCGCGAGCTCGGAGACACCACGACGCTTGCCGATCCGGCGGTGGTCGAGGAGATCAAGGAGCGAGCGACCACCGATCAGGGCAAGGACGGGTGACTCCCGAGGAGCGCCGACAGCTCGCGGCCGATCTCTTCAACCGCGCGTGGGCGCTCCTCGACCTCCCCCAGCGGACGGCCGAGCAGGACGACGAACTGATCCACACGGCGCACGCCTCGCGCCACCACTGGGCCGAGGTCGGCACCGCGGCCAACCTCGCGCGCGGTGAGTGGCAGGTCTCGCGGGTCTACGCGACTCTCGGCCGCGCCGAGCCTGCGCTCTACCACGCGAATCGCTGCCTCGCATACTGCGAGGGGAGCCCCGACGAGCTCGAGGACTGGGATCTCCCGTTCGCGTACGAGGCGCTCGCGCGGGCGCACGGCGTCGCCGGCGATGCGGCCGGGGCCGAGCGCTTCGCGGACAGCGCTCGAAAGCTGACGGCACAGGTTCGGGACGCCGAGGACCGCCAGGTGCTCGAGACCGATCTCGCCACGCTGCCGGTCGAGCCTTCCGACGCGAAGAAGACGTGATGGCGACGGCCCGCTACGAGATCGAGATCCGCGAGGTGCCCGAGAAGCACGTCCTCCAGATCAGCGAGCACGCGCGCCAGTCGGACCTGAGCAGGGTCATCCCCCTCACCGATCCGAACGACGACGCGGCGCTCATCATCTGGCGAGCCGTTCCACCGGGAAATGACTCAGCCCAATAGCGACTCGAAGCGCTCGGAGTCCTCGAACGGGCCGATCAGCGCGAGGTTCATCCCGTTCGAGGCGATCACGTCCTGCGCCACCCGCTGGAGGTCCTCCGCGGTGACGGCGTCGAGGCCCGCGATGATCTCCTCCGGCTCCACCGCGCCGCCTTCGAGCACCTCGCGGCTGAGCCCGAACATCGTCATGCCCTGCGGGTTCTCGAGGCGCAGCACGAAGCGGCCCTTGGCGAGCGCTCGCGCCTTCTCGAGCTCCTCCGCCGGCACCGGCTCCTCGACGATCCGCCGGAACTCGGCGGCGATCGTCTCGACGGCCTCGTCCGCGCGCGCGATGTCGACTCCCGCCTGCGAGTACAGCGAGCCCGCGTCGGTGTAGCTCTGGTTGTGCGCGAAGACGTAGTAGGCGAGCCCGCGCCGCTCGCGGACCTCGGTGAAGAGACGGGACGACATCCCGGTCCCGAGCACCGTCGAGACCAGCTGCAGCGCGTACCGGTCGGGGTGCCCGAGCGCGTAGCTGCGCACGCCGAGGCAGAGGTGCGCCTGGTCGGAGTCCTTGCGGTGGACGCGGACACGGGGCCCGCCGTTGCCGTCGAGCTCCAGTGACGACGGCGCGCCGGTCTCCTGCGCCTCGAGGTCGCCGAGCAGCCGCTCGACGGTCGCGAGCGGGTCGCCGTCCAGCCGGCCGCCGAGGCCGACGACCATCCGCTCCGGCTTGTACCAGCGGTCGACGTAGCCGAGGAAGGTATCCCGGGTAGCGGCGCGCACGGTCTCCTTGCGCCCGATGATCTCCCAGCCGAGCGGCTGGTCGCCGTAGAGGAGCTCTTCGTACACGCCTCCGATGAAGTCCCGCGGCGTGTCGTAGTACATGTTCATCTCCTCGACGATCACGCCTTTTTCGCGCTCGATCTCCTCGGGCTCGAACTTGGAGTTGCGGATCATGTCGACGAGCACGTCCAGGGCCCGGTCGCGGTAGTCGGCGGCGCACTTGACGTAATAGCCCGTGTACTCCTTGCTCGTGAAGGCGTTGAACTCGCCGCCGAGCGAGTCGACCTCCATTCCGATCTCGCGCGCGGTCGGCCGGCGCTCCGTCCCCTTGAAGAACATGTGCTCCGCGAAGTGCGCGATCCCGTTCGTGTCCGGGGTCTCGTAGCGCGAACCGGCGGCGAGCATGATCATGCAGGTGACCGACTGCACCTGCGGCAGGTCGGCCGTGAGCACCCTTAGGCCGTTGTCCAATTGGTTCCTTTGGAAGACCGTCATGCGGCCAGCCTCTCCTTCCACTCGTCCGGGATCTCGATCGCCTCGCCCCGACCGTAGTCGTACGCGACGCAGACGGTCATGGCTTCCGCCACGACCCGATCGTCCACGCGCAGCTCGTAGTCGAGGTCGAAGCTCTTCCCGCCGAAGCGGTTCGCTCGCACGGCGATCTCGACCTCCTCGCCGAAGCCGACCGGAGCGCGGAAGTCGATCTCGATGCGGGCCACGATGATTGACATGTCCTGGAGGCTCGACGCCGCGCCGTGGTGGAGCAGGAACGCGACGCGGGCCGACTCGATGTAGGTCGAGAAGACCGCGTTGTTCACGTGGCCCAGTACGTCGAGGTCGCGAAATCGGACGCGCTCGCGGTGGACGAACATCGCGCCGATGCTAACGGGGCGAAACAGGCCCGTGTCGTGGGCCGCCCCAAACCGACTTCGCCTGAGACCGCATTGGCTCAGAGCAACCCAACGAGGAGGACGAATGACCGGAAAGGCAGCGATTCTCGGTGCGGCCCTCGCGCTCGTGGTCGGGGCCTCGGCCTGTGGCGGCAGCTCGTCGAGCGAGGGGACTGACGGGACGACACAGGGCGGCGCGGCGGGGGCGGGGGCGGTGCGTCCGCTTCCGGCACGCTCGAAGGCGAGACGGGCCCGGGCTTCTCGATCGAGGTGAAGCAGAATGGCGAGGACGCCGAGAGCGTGAAGGCCGGCACGTACAGCCTGAAGGTCGAGGACAAGTCGGACCAGCACAACTTCCATCTGATCGGCCCCGGCGTCGACATGGAGGTGACCGAAGTCTCGTTCGTCGGGGACAAGACCGTCACCGTCACGCTGAAGAAGGGCACTACACCTACCAGTGCGACCCGCACGCCTCGTCGGGCATGAAGGGCACGTTCGAGGTGACGTAGGCCAAGCGCACGACCTGCCGCGATCCGCGCGCGATGCGATGCTGCGCGCGTGAACGGAGAGGAGACCAGACGCGCGATCTTCGCGCAGCCCGAGTGGCTGCGGGCGGTGCCCACCGACCGGCGGCTGCCCGAGGGGCGGGTGCTGCACACCGGCTGCGGAACCTCGTTCCACGCCGCGCAGACCGGCGGGTGGGCCGAGCAGGCGCTGGAGCTGGTGCTCGAGCCCCGGGAGGCGGACGCTCTCGTCGTGATCAGCCACGAGGGCGGCACGCTGCTGAGCCTCGAGGCGGCGCGTGCCTTCGACGGGCCGGTGTGGCTCATCACCGGCAAGGCCGACAGCCCGCTCGGCGAGCTTGCGGACGAGGTGCTCGTCGCGGCGCCGGAGATCGAGAAGAGCTGGTGCCACACGGCGAGCTACACCTCCGCGGTCGCGGCCCTTGCCGCGCTCCACGGCGAGGACGTCGGCCTCCTCCCGGCCGCGGTCGACGAGGCGCTGCAGCAGCGCGAGCCCGTCAGCGGTCACGACCGATTCGTCGTCGCGGGCGCGGGGCGTGACTGGCCGACCGCCCAGGAGGCGGTGCTGAAGCTGCGCGAGGGCGCGCACGTCGCGGCGGAGGCCCACCAGACCGAGCAGCTCTTGCACGGGCACCTGGCCGCGATCGACGAGAAGGTGCGTGCGTTCGTGCTCGAGGGCGAAGGTCGCGCTGCCGAGCGGGCCGCCGGCGCGGTTGCCGCCCTGCGCGAGCTCGGCTGCGAGACGACGCTCGTCCCGACGGTGCACCCGGTCGTCGACATCGTCCGCTTCCAGCTGCTGACGCTCGACCTGGCCGGGGCGCGAGGGATCGACCCGGACCCGATCCGAACCGACGACGAGCGCTGGAAGCGCGCTCGCGCCGCCTACGACTGAGCCGTGGCCAGCAGCTCGGCCTCGCGTTCCGGCGCGAGGCCGACGCCGTCGACCAGCTCGGCGTGCTCGAGGGTGTCGCGCACCGTGTCCTCCAGCGAGCGGAAGGTCAGCCCTGCCTCGACCGCGCGCGTGACGACCGCATCGAGCATTCCGGCCTCGTTCGGGTCGTGAATCCAGAGCGGAAGCTCCATCCACTCGCCGATTCCCTGCTCGGCGAGGAACCGGTCCGGGACCCAGGTGAAGGCCGCGTCGCTGCCGGAGACCTCGCGGCAGGTCTCGAGCAGCTCGCCCATGCTCAGGCCCGGGTGGGTCGCGTTGTAGCTCCCGGTCGCGCGCCGCTCGGAGAGATCGACCATGAACCGGCCGAGGTCCTTCACGTCCACGAACTGCACCGTGCGCTCGGGCGGCCCCGGCGCGATCACCTCGCCGCCCCGCGCGACCCTGTGCGGCCAGTACGTGAAGCGCCCGGTGGGGTCGTGCGCGCCGACGATCAACCCCGGCCGCACGATCGCGTGGCGCTCGCCGAAGACGCCGGAGACCGCCGCCTCGCAGAGCGCCTTTAGAGCGCCGTAGTTCGAGTAGTCGTCGAGCATCCGGTCGCGGGGCATGTCGGCGAGCTCCGCGAGCGGGCTGTTCTCGTCGTTCGCGGAGGCCTGGCTCGCGTAGACGGAGACGCTCGAGACGAACAGGTAGTGGCCGGCGGCGCCCGCGACCAGCTGCGCCGACGCGCCCACGACGGCGGGGAAGAACCCCGACGGGTCGATCACGGCGTCCCACTCGCGGCCGCGCAGAACGCTCAGCGTCTCGGGATCCGTCCGGTCGCCGCGCAGCTTCTCCGCCTCGGGGAAGAGCTCCGGGTTGGATTCGCCGCGGTTGAAGAGCGTCACCTCGTGCCCGCGCGCGAGCGCCTCCTGAACGGTCGCCCGCCCCAGGAAGCGCGTCCCGCCGAGAACCAGCAGCCTCACCGGGCCCGGTCATACCAGACCCCGAAGGTGAAGGTTTGACACCACCGCGGCGAAACCCGCCACAGGGGACGGCGCCGCGTTCGTGATCGAGCTCTAGTTCACGACGATCTTCGTGCTCGTGATCCTGCAGTCGAGCCGCAGCGAGCGCCTCGGCTCGAGCGCCTGATCGCCATTCCCCTCACGCTGCTCGCCGTTCACACCGCTGCGATCCCGTTCAGCGGCTCGTCGGTGAACCCGGCGCGCACCTTCGGCCCGGACCTCGTGGGCAACACGTGGACCGGGATCTGGATTTACTTCATCGCGCCGCCGCTCGGAGCGGCACTCGCCCTGGGCGATCCATGCGGGCGTGGTGCGCGGCGCCGAAGCCGCGGCAACGGAGCCCGCCGTTGTCGAGGCGCTGCGGGAACCGACCTCGTAGCCGGCTGTTTGACCTGCACCCGGCCGCTGCGCACACTGTCCCGTGCCGCTTTCGGTGCTCGAGTCGATGGGGGTCAAGGACGCCCTCGAGCACGTCAACGTGCCGAGCTACGTGATCGACACCGCGGGCGTGATCCGCTGGGTCAATCCTGCGGGCAAGCGCATCGTCGGCGACGTGCTCGGCCGGCAGTTCACGTCCGTCGTCGCGCCCGAAGAGACCCTCCGCGCCCGCGAGCTCTTCGCTCGCAAGGTCGTCGGCGGAGAGACCGTTACCGATTCCGCCGTGGCGCTGGTCGACCGCGACGGCGACCGGGTCGGCGTCGAGGTGAGCTCGATCCCGCTCTACGACGGCCAGCACGTGGTGGGCGTCTTCGGACAGGTCTCGGACATCGAAGAGGAGCCGTCGCCGCACCCGGAGCTGCACCTGACGCCGCGCCAGGCGGAGATCCTCGATCTGCTCGAGCGCGGACGGTCGACCATGCAGATCGCCGAACAGCTGCACCTGAGCAAGGAGACCGTGCGCAACCACATCCGGCACCTGCTTCGTGCGGTCGGTGTCAACTCACGGCTGGAAGCGGTCGCCGTCGCGCGGGGCGAGCTCAGCGTGCAGTGACGACACGCGGGCAGCTCAGAGCGCACGAAGCGCTGAGAGCAGCCGGTCGACCTCGTCGGCGGTGTTGTAGTGGACGATCCCTGCCCGGACGGCGCCGTCCGGGAGCCCGAGCCGCTGCATTACCTCGACCGCGTAGTAGTCGCCGTGCCAGACCGCGAGCTCGCGCTCGGCCAGGCGCTCGGCGGCCACGGTCGGGGTCTGACCCCGGACGGTGAAGCAGAACGTCGGCACGCGGCCCTCCATCGTAGGCAGCCCGTGCAGCCGGCACGACTCCGGCAGCCCTGCCAGGAAGCGCTCGCCGAGCTCACGCTCGTGCGCGGTGATCGCGTCCCACCCCACTGAGCCCACGTAGCCGACAGCCGCCACGAAGCCCGCGAGCAGCTCGTGCGCCTGCGTGCCCGTCTCGAACCGCTGGCCGAGCGGCTCCTGTGCGAGCGGGCGCACCGTGTACGGCCGCCAGCGCCCGAGCAGCTCGCCCCGGGCGAATGCGAGCCCCAGGTGCGGCCCGTAGAACTTGTACGGCGAGCAGAGCAGCACGTCCACGCCCGTGGCGGCGACGTCGATCGGCCCGTGGGGCGCGTAGTGGACCGCGTCGACCCAGGCCAGCGCGCCGGCCTCGTGCGCGAGCGAGGCCACGCGCGCCACATCGACGACCGTCCCGACTGCGTTCGAGGCCCACGGGAAGGCCACGATGCGCGTGCGCGCCGAGAGCTGCGCTGCGAGGTGGTCGAGGTCGAGCGAGGTGTCGTCGCGGATCTCGGCAAAGCGCACGACGAGGCCGAGGTCGCGTGCGAGCTCGAGCCACGGCGCCACGTTGCCGTCGTGGTCGAGCCGGGTGATCACGATCTCGTCGCCCGCCTCGAGCTCCCGCCCGACCGTGCGGGAGAGCGCGAAGCTCAGCGTCGTCATGTTCGCGCCGAACACGACCTCCTCGGCGGCGCAGCCGAGGAACGAGCTTGCCGCGCGGCGGGCCTCGGCGACCAGCAGGTCGCTGCGGCGGCTCGTCTCGAACTGCCCGCCGAGGTTCGCGTTCGACTCCCTCAGGTACGACGAGATCGCCTCGCTCACCTCGTCGGGAACCTGCGTGCCGCCGGGTGCGTCGAAGAAGGCCAAGTCGCGGTCGAGCGCCGAGAATCGTGCACGCACCGCGGCGACGTCGAGAGCAACCGCACTCACCTCGCCGAAGCTACCCGATCCCGTTTGGCACCGGGACGCATCGCTGGCACACTGGAACGCGGACGGGGGATCCAAACGAGGGAGTGCAAATGGAAGCCGCCGCAGCACCAGCAGTGGATGTCGACCGCGCGCCGACCGCCGTCGTGGCCGGGCGTGACATCACCCGCCGCTACGGCGAGGGCGACACAGCCGTCGACGCGCTCCGCGGAGTCACGCTCGACGTGCAGCAAGGCAAGCTCACCGCCGTGATGGGGCCGTCCGGCTCCGGCAAGTCGACGCTTATGCACATCCTCGCCGCGCTCGACCGGCCGACCTCCGGCCAGGTCTGGATCGCCGGCACGAAGCTCGGCGAGCTCAGCGACACCGAGATCACGAAGCTCCGGCGCAAGCACATCGGCTTCGTCTTCCAGTTCTTCAACCTCCTCCCGATGCTGACCGCGGAGGAGAACATCGTCCTGCCGCTCACCATCGCGGGCGAGAAGCCCGAGCGCGAGTGGCGGGAGCGGCTGTTGAAGACGGTCGGGCTCGACGACCGCCGCACGCACCGGCCGGCGGAGCTCTCGGGCGGCCAGCAGCAGCGCGTCGCGATCGCACGCGCGCTGATCTCGAGGCCGACCGTGGTGTTCGCCGACGAGCCGACCGGCAATCTCGACTCGAAGACGAGCGGCGAGATCCTCGAGCTGCTTCGAAGCTCGGTCGAGGAGCTCGACCAGACGACCGTGATGGTGACGCACGACCCGCACGCGGCTGCGATCGCCGACCGCATCCTCTTCCTCGCCGACGGCCTCGTCGTGCGCGACATTCCGCGTGCCGAGCCGAGCGCCGTGATCGCGGCGATGGAAGAGCTCACGCCCGCCTGATGCTGACGGTTGCGCTGAAAGGGCTCGCGGGCCGCAAGGTCCGGGCGTCGCTCACCGCGATCGCGATCGTCGTCGGCGTCGCAATGATCAGCGGCACCTACATCCTCACGGACACGATCAACAACGGCTTCAACACGATCGTGACCAACTCGTACAAGAACGCGGACGTGGTCATCAGCGGCGAGGCCGCGTTCAAGAACACGAACGGGAACGGCGTCGAGACGCCGACCTTCCCCGCGTCGGTGCTGACCGACGTGAAGAAGCTTCCCGACGTGGCCGCTGCGGCGGGCTCGGTGACGAGCGATAGCACGAAGCTGATCGGCAAGGACGGGAAGGTGGTCGACACGGGCGGCGCGCCGTCGCTCGGCTTCTCAGTCGACCCGAAGGAGCAGCAGTTCAATCCGACGAAGCTCGTGGCGGGGACGTGGCCGAGCGGGCCGAACGAGGTCGCCATCGACAAGGCCACCGCCTCCAAGGAGAACTTCGACGTCGGCGACACGATCAACATCCAGGACATCGGCCCGCAGAAGTCGTTCCGTATCTCCGGGATCGCCGAGCTCTCGGGCGTCGGCTCGATCGGAGCAGCGACGTTTGCGCTCTTCGACCTTCCGACGGCACAGCGCCTGTTCGCCAAGCCCGGCCAGCTCGATGTCATCCGCATCCAGTCCAAGGCCGGCGTCCCCACCTCGAGGCTGATCTCGCAGATCAAGCCGCTACTGCCGCCGACGGCGACCGTGCGCGACACGAACGCCCAGGTCAAGGAGGACAAGAAGCAGTTCGACTTCGTCTCGTTCTTCCAGTACATCCTGCTCGCGTTCGCGGGCATTGCGTTGTTCGTCGGCGCCTTCGTGATCGCGAACACGCTCTCGATCACGATCGCGCAGCGGATGCGCGAGTTCGCGACGCTGCGAACGCTCGGCGCGTCGCGCCGTCAGGTTCTCTGGTCGGTCGTCGTCGAGGCGCTGGTGATCGGACTGCTCGGGTCGGTCGTCGGCCTGTTCCTCGGCCTCGGCCTCGCCAAGCTGCTGAACAAGCTCTTCGTCGTGTTCGGGATCGACCTGCCGCGGGGCCAGACGGTCTTCGCCACCCGCACCGTCATCGTCTCCATCGTCGTCGGGACGGTCGTCACCCTGATCGCGAGCATCCGCCCGGCCCGCCGCGCGACCCGCGTTCCGCCGATCGCCGCCGTTCGCGAGGGCTCCGTGCTCCCGGTCTCGAGGTTCGCCAAGTACGGGCCCGTGACCGCGCTCGGGATTCTCGTCGTGGCCGTCGCGCTCGTCATGCTCGGGACGCTCGGGAACGGGATCGCGACCGGGCCCCGGTTGCTGCTGCTCGGCGTCGGCGTGCTCCTGCTCTTCTTCGGTGTCTCCATGAACGCCGCGAGGGTCGTCCGGCCGCTGGCGGCGGTGCTCGGCGCGCCGGCCCGGGCGATCGGCGGCGCACCGGGGATCCTCGCGCGCGACAACGCTACGCGAAACCCGGCGCGCACGGCGTCGACCGCCTCCGCGCTGATGATCGGCCTCGCGCTCGTCACGTTCGTGGCGATCTTCGGCCAGGGCATCTTCAAGTCGTTCGAGGACGCGGTCGACCAGCTCTTCATCGCCGACTACGCGATCACCTCCACCAACACGTTCACCCCAATTGACGCGTCCGTCGGGAAGTCGCTCGTGGGTCAGCCCGGCGTCAGCGAGGTGACGGCGATCCGTGCGGGATCCGCCCACTTCCTGGGGGGCGATCACAACCTGACTGCAGTGCAGCCCAACACCGCCACCGGGGTCCGGCTCGACTGGAAGGCAGGCGGCGAGTCCGTTCCCGGCCGGCTCGGCATGACCGGGTGGTTCACGGACGACGACTACGCCAAGGCGCATGATCTCCGGGTCGGCTCACCCGTGAACCTCGAGTTCCCCGACGGCAAGCGCGTCAACCTGAAGCTGCTCGGGATCTACAAGAAGCCGAACGGCGGCTCGCCCTTCGGCGAGGCGACGATCTCGACGGCGCTCTTCGACAGGTACATCCCCAGGCCGCAGGACGAGATGGTCCTGGTCAACACGCCGGACGGCGTCAGCGACGCGAACACCGCAACCCTCGAGGACAACGTCTCGGGCTTCGCCGACGCGAAGGTGCAGACGCGCGACGAGTTCAAGACGAACTTCCTCAAGCCGATCAAGAGGATCCTCAACCTGCTCTACGCGCTGCTGGCGCTCTCGGTGGTCGTCAGCCTGGTCGGGATCATCAACACGCTCGTGCTGACGGTCTTCGAGCGCACGCGGGAGCTGGGCATGCTGCGGGCGGTCGGCATGACGAGGAGACAGGTGCGGATGATGATCCGCTACGAGAGCATCGTCACCGCGCTCATGGGCGCGGCCCTGGGGATGGTCGTGGGCGTCTTCCTCGCGGCGCTCGTCGCGCAGGCCCTTTCCAACCAGGGCGTCGTCTTCGCGATCCCGTGGCTGCAGCTCGTCTACTTCGTGCTGGCGGCGGTCATCGTCGGGATCCTCGCGGCGGTGATTCCTGCCCGCCGCGCGGCGCGTCTGAACGTCCTGCGGGCGCTGCAGTACGAGTAGCTCCTATTCATCGGTGCCGTCCGGGGGCGCGCATAGGCTCGAGCCGTGCGCCGGCTCCGAACGCTGACCGAGCAGGAGTGCTACCTCCGCTGCTACGGGGTCGACGAAGCGACCGTCAGGGTCGTGCGGATCGCGCGCCCTCGGTCGCAGAATCCGAGGGTCAGGGTCACGGGTGAGGAGCTGCGGCGGCTGTTCGAGGTTCGGCTCGACGCGCGCGACCCGGGGCTCGCCGCGTGAGGTGCCGCTGGTTTGGCCGCACGCGCCGCCGGCGGTGGCCGGTTCGCAGGCACGCGCGGCCGCTCGCCCGTGAGCGGTCCTGCGCGCCGAAGCCGCGCAGCGGTGCCGCCTGCCGGTAGCGCCGGTGCGGTTCCCGACGTCCTCGCCCCAGGTCTGCGGATCGTGTTCTGCGGGATCAACCCCGGGTTCGTCTCGGCTGCGGCGGCCGCCCACTTCGCCAATCCGCGAAACGACTTCTGGCGCTTGCTGGCGGCGGCAGCGATCACGTCGAGGCTCTACGAGCCGGCCGAGCAATTCGAGCTCCTGAAGGAGGGCATCGGCCTGACGAACGCCGCCCCGCGCACTACGCGCGGCTCGAGCGACCTCCGCCGGGGCGACTTCGCGGGCTCGGCTCAGCGGCTCGAGGAGCTCGCGTCCGTGCTGCACCCCGCGTGGCTGGCATTCGTCGGCAAGGAGGCGTACCGCGGCACGTTCGGCGCGCGCGCCTCTTTGGGGCTCCAGGAGGACCGCCTCGCCGCCACACGGCTCTTCGTCCTCCCGTCGACCTCACCGGCGAACGCTGCAGTCCCGTGGGACCAGCGGCTGCGGTGGTTTCAGGAGCTCGGCGGCCGGGCTACGGGTCGGTCGCTCAGGCAGGCGGCGCGGGCGCTGGTGATCGACGACGCCGACCGGGTCCTCCTGACGCGCTACGACTTCCCCGAAGAGATCGTCTGGGCGCCGCCGGGCGGCGGGATCGAGCCGGGCGAGAACGACGAGCAGGCTCTGAGGCGGGAGCTCGCCGAGGAGGCCGGGCTCGCCGAGCTCGAGGTGGGCCCACTGATCTGGACGCGTGACCACTGGTTCGCGTACATGCAGGCTTGGGGCGGGCAGTCCGAGCGGATCTACCTCGTGCGCGTGGACGCGTTCGAGCCCGAGCCGCAGGTGGATTTGGCTGCCGAGCAGGTCGGGGAGATCCGCTGGTGGGACCTCGACGAGCTGGAGGCGACAACCGAGCACTTCGCGCCGAAGGAGCTGCCGAGACTCGTCAGGGACCTGGCCGCCGATGGGCCACCGGCGCAGCCGATCGACGTGGGAGTGTGACGAAAGCGCATCGAAATCGACGCATCGTCCCCGCTCGGCGCCGAAACGTGCCACGCTGTCCGCGAGGGTGGTGGGTTGCCAACCCCACCCTCAATTGGGTGGGGGTTGTGCCCGCAGTCCGCTAGCTGCTCGGTGGTCAGTCGCCCACGTCGACGGCGGCCAGGAAGCGTCAACCCAACGAGGGGACACACGGGGGAAACCGGGTTTCCCCCGTGAAGCGAGCGGCGAAGCCGCGAAGCGCTATCCGGTCCAGCGGTTGGTGATCGGCGTCCGCCTGTCTCGGCCGAAGGCCTTGGGGGTCAGGCGGACTCCGGGCGGAGCCTGGCGGCGCTTGTACTCCGCACGATCGATCAGGGCCAGAGCGCGTTCGACGACGCCGCGGTCGAATCCGTCCCGTGAGAGCTCCTCGCGCGAGCGGTCTTCCTCGACGTAGGCCTCGAGCACACGATCGAGCTCGGCGTAGGGCGGCAGGGAGTCCTCGTCGAGCTGGTCGGCCCGCAGCTCTGCGCTCGGGGCACGCTCGATGATCGTCGCCGGAATCAGCTCCCTCTGAGGCGTCGCTTGCGATGCCGTTGAAGAGGCCGCGCCGGCCTTGCCGGTGTGGCCGCTGGCGAAGCGCTCGTTCAGGTGGCGCGCCAGCCGGAAGACGTCGGTCTTGAAGACGTCCTTGAGCAGGGCGAAGCCGCCGGCCATGTCGCCGTAGAGGGTCGCGTAGCCGACCGACAGCTCCGACTTGTTCCCGGTCGCTACCACGAGCCAGCCGAACTTGTTCGAGAGTGCCATCAGCAGGACGCCGCGTATCCGGGCCTGGACGTTCTCCTCTGCCAGGTCGGGCTCGCGCGCGGCGAAGCTCTCGGCGAGGACGCCGTCGAACGCCGCGACGACCTCGTTGATCGGCAGCTCGCGGAAGTCGGTTCCGAGCGACTCGGCGAGCCGTCGGGCATCCCCGCGCGTCTCCTCTGACGAGTAGCGCGAGGGCATCGAGACGCAGTGGACCCGATCAGCGCCGATCGCCTCGACCGCGAGCGCGGCGGTGAGCGCGGAGTCGATCCCGCCCGAGACACCGATGACGACCTCGCGGAACCCGTTCTTCTCGACGTAGTCGCGTAGGCCGAGCTCGAGCGCGAGCCGCATCTGCTCGAGCTCGTCCAACGGCGGCGCGAGCAGCGGCACGACTGGTGCGTCCTGTTGGCGAGCGGCTCCAAGCTCGACGACCGCGGGGTCCGGAAGCGCGTCGCGCTCGCGCGCAAGGGCCCGCCGGCGCACGTCACGCAGCCTCCGGCCGACCGCGTCCGCAGGATCGATGTCGACCACCAGCAGGGCCTCCTCGAAGCCCGGCGCCCGGGCCAGCACGTGACCTTCCTCGTCGAGCACGAGCGAGTGGCCGTCGAAGATCAGCTCGTCCTGCCCGCCGACTGCGTTGCAGAAGGCGACGAAGCAGGAGTTGTCGCGAGCACGCGTCGCGAACATCTCCAACCGCTCTCGATCCCTGCCGACGTGGAACGGCGACGCCGAGATGTTCGTCAGCAGCTGCGCACCTGCCAGGGCGAGGTCGGTCGCCGGCGGCCCGGGCTGCCACATGTCTTCGCAGATCGTGGGGCCGACGAGCGTGCCCCCGAGTTCCAGGAGGATGCAGTCGCGGGCGGGGGCGAAGTAGCGGTCCTCGTCGAAGACTCCGTAGTTGGGCAGGAAGCGCTTGCGGTAGATCGCGTTCACTTCGCCGCCGGCGCAGACCGCGCAGGCGTTGTAGAGGTCGCGGTCGAGGTGGGGGAAGCCGACGAGCGCCACGACGTCTCGGGTTGCCGCCGCGATCTCCTCCAGCGACTCGGCCGCGGCGCGCAGGAAGCCGGGGCGCAGGAGCAGGTCCTCGGGTGGGTAGCCGGTCACTGCGAGCTCCGGCACGAGCACGAGGTCGGCGTCGGCATTCCTCGCATCGCCGATCGCCTCGAGGATGCGTGCGCGGTTGCCGTCGAGGTCGCCGACGGTGGTGTTGATCTGAGCGAGAGCGAGCCTCATTCCAGGTTTTAGACTATCAGTCGAAAACCTGCCGGCGTCGCTCGCGATGTCGGCCTAGGAAGGCCGAGGCAGCTTGCTGGCTCAGCCAGTTTCATCGCCGAAGGCGAATCGTGTTCAGGTCGTCCTGGCGAAGCTCGTCGGCGCGGCGGATGAGGTCCTCGATGTCGTCGTGCTCGGCATGGAGGTAGCGGCCTGCGAGCGCGTCCGCCCGTCCGGAGGCCAGCACGTGCACGAGACGCGGCGCGAGCTCCGGAGGCGTCCACGGCGCGTCGTCGGGGAAGTTGTCCCCGGTCATCTCGGTCTGCACCAGGCCCGGGCTGATGATGAACACCGGGATGCGCCCCTCGAGCTCGTTCGCAAGGGTCTCTCCGTACCGCCAAACTGCCGCCTTGCTCGCGGGATACGCGGTGCTGCGGGCGCCCGGGAGGTAGGCCGCACCGCTGCCGGTGATCACGATCCTCCCGCGGCCGCGGCCGAGCATCCCGGGGATCACCGCCCGACAGGAGAGGTGGACGCCGAGCACGTTCACCTCCAAGACCTGCCACCAGGCCTCGGGCTCGACCTCCCACGTCGGGCCGTCTGGCCCTCCGATCCCCGCGTTCGCCGCGAGCAGGTCGATCGGGCCGAGCTCGCGTTCGGTCTCCGCGACGATCCGCTCCACGGCGCCGCGGTCGGTGACGTCGACCTCGAGCGCCAGTCCGCCGATCTCGTCGGCGACCGCTTCGACCTGTTCGCGGGTGCGCGCCGCGACCGCTACGCGCGCCCCGGCGCCGGCGAGCTCGCGTGCAATCCCTGCGCCGATCCCGCGGCCTCCTCCGGTGACGAGGGCGACCTGTCCGTCGAGTCTGTCAGTGGGCTGCGACACGTTCGATCTCCTCCAGGGTCTCGGGATTTTCGAGCGACGAGAGGTCGCCGGGGTCGGCCCCGAGCGCCTTCGCTCGGACCGCGCGCCTGACGATCTTCGCGCTCCGCGTCTTCGGCAGCGCCGAAACGAACAGCACCCGTTCGGGAGCGAACGCCTTGCCCAGCGCTCCCGCCGTGTACGAGCGCACCTCCGCAGCCAGCTCTGCACTCGGCTCCACTCCCGGCACGAGCGCGCAGAAGACCCACGCGACCTCGCCCTTCACCTCGTGGGGCACGCCCACCGCGGCCGCCTCGGCCACGGCCGGATGCGCGACCGCCGCCGACTCGAGCTCGGCCGGACCGATCCGCTTGCCCGCGATGTTGAGCGTGTCGTCGGAGCGCCCGTGCAGGAACCAGTAGCCGTCCTCGTCGACCGAGGCCCAGTCGCCGTGCACCCAGATCCCGGGAAGGCGTCGCCAGTAGGTGTCCAGGTAACGCTCGGGGTCGCCCCAGAACCCGCGCGTCATCCCCGGGAAGGGTCTTCGGCAGACGAGCTCGCCGACCTCGCCCCGCACCGACCGACCCTCGGCGTCGACGACGTCCATCGCCATCCCGAGCGCCGGCCCGCCGAGGGAGCACGACTTGATCGGCGCCGCGACCGTCGGCGAGAGGAAGCACGCGCCGACCTCGGTTCCGCCGGAGCAGTTGATGATCGGGCAGCGCCCGCCGCCGACGTACTCGAAGAGCCAGCGGTACGGCTCCGGGTTCCATGGCTCGCCCGTCGTCACGAGCACCCGCAGCGACGAGAGGTCGTGCCGCTCGACCAGCTCGGCCCCGTGCGGGATGAGCGCGCGCACCAGGGTCGGCGAGAGGCCGAGGATCGAGACGCTCTCGGTCTCCACGAGGCCCCAGAGCCGGTCGGCCGCGGGCCAGTCGGGCGCACCCTCGGCGAAGACGATCGTGCAGCCGAGCGCCATCCCGCCGACGACCTCCCACGGGCCCATGATCCAGCCCATGTCGGTGACGAAGTGGATGACGTCCTCCGGCCGCGCGTCCGCCTGGTAGCAGACCTCGCGCGTGATCGACACGAGGAAGCCGCCCTGCACGTGCAGCACGCCCTTCGGCGGCCCCGTCGTGCCCGAGGTGTAGGTCAGCAGGTACGGGTGCTCGGAGTCGACCTCGAGCGCCTCGAGCTCACCGGGCGAGTCGGCGACCGCTTCGTCCCAGTACACGTCGCGTCCGGGCTGCATCGGCGCGTCGTCCTGCAACCGCCGCCAGACGACGACGTGCTCGACCGACTGCGATTCGGCCAGCGCCTCATCGACGAGCGCCTTCATCGGCACCGCGCGGCCGCGCCGGAGCGAGCCGTCCGCGGTCACCACGACCTTGGCCTCGGAGTGCTGCAGCCGCGCGGCGATCGCGGGCGCCGCGAAGCCGGAGAAGATCGGCACCTGCACGGCGCCGAGGTGCGCGCACGCGTGCGAGGCGATCGCGACCTCGGGCGACATCGGCAGGAAGATCGCAACCCGGTCGCCGGCCTCGACGCCGAGCGCGGCAAGCGCCTCGGCCAGCCCCGTGACCTCGCCCGACAGCTCACGATACGAGAGCGAGCGCCGCGTTCCGTCCTCGGCCTGCCACACCGCGGCCGCAGCGTCGGCGCGCGGCCCTCGAGCCCAGCGGTGGACGCAGTTCCAGGCGAGGTTGAGCCGGCCGCCGACGAACCAGGTCGCCCACTCCGGCCCGCGCGACTCGTCCATGACCCCGTCCCATAGCCGCGAGAACTCGAGCCCCATGTCCTCGATCGCCGCCGGCCAGAACCGCTCCGGCTCCTCCGCGGAGAAGCGGACGAGCGAGGCGTAGTCGTCGAAACCCAGCCTGCGTGCCAGCCGGAGCGCGTTCGAGTGCTCGCGGACCTCGTCGCTGGGCGTCCAGATCGGCTCCACGGGCCAAGCCTAACTTGACGGCTTAGCTAGTGACCCCTAACCTAGCGCCAACTAACTTCGCGGCCAGGGAAGGGGGGAGCGCGTGCGCGCGAGGATCCTCGCAGAGAAGAACCGAAAGTGGTGGACCCTGGGGGCGCTGTGCTTCGCGCTCTTCATGATCATGCTCGACAACACGGTCGTGAACGTGGCGCTGCCGGCGATCCAGCGCGAGCTGAGCATCAGCCGCGCCGAGCTCGAGTGGACCGTTGCGGCCTACGCGCTGACGTTCGCTTCGTTGCTGCTCACGGGGGGCAAGCTCGGCGACCTGCTCGGCCGCCGGCTGATCTTCGTGATCGGGCTGGTCGTCTTCACCGGCTCCTCGCTCTTCTGCGGCCTCTCGCAAACGGGCGCCGAGCTGATCTCCGCGCGCGCGGTGCAGGGCATCGGGGCGGCGCTGATGATGCCCGCGACGCTCTCGATCATCTCCGCGACGTTCGCGGTGCGCGAGCGGGGGACGGCGATCGGAATCTGGGCCGGCGTCTCGGCAATGGCGCTCGCGATCGGGCCGCTGCTCGGCGGGATCATCACCGAGCACATCTCCTGGCACTGGATCTTCTACGTGAACGTCCCGATCGGCGTCGTCGGCGTGCTCGTCGCCCTGCTCGTGGTGCCCGAGTCGAGAGACACCTCCCACGAGCAGCGCCTCGACCTGCCGGGGCTGCTCTCGTCCGGGATCGGCCTCTTCGCGCTCGTCTACGCGCTGATCGAGGCGAACCAGTACGGGTGGACCTCCGCCCGCATCATCGGCCTGTTCGTGGTCGCCGCGATCTCGCTCGTAACGTTCGTGCTGCTCGAGCTCCACCAGCGGCTGCCGATGCTCGACCTCTCGCTCTTCCGCAGCGGAACTTTCGCGGGCGCGAACCTGGTCGCGATCCTCGTCACGCTGGCGATGTTCGGCATCTTCGTGTTCTTCCCGATCTACATGCAGTCGTTCCGCGGCTGGTCGCCGATCCAGGCGGGCGCGGCACTCCTCCCGTGGACGCTGATGATCGTCGTCTTCGCGCCCATCGCGGGCAAGCTCTCCGACCGCGTCGGCTCGCGCTGGCTGATGGCAGGAGGGATGAGCGTCGTCGCCGTCTGCTGCCTGCTGCTATCGACGGTGACCCTGCACTCCACCTTCTGGCACATGCTCCCCGCCTTCTTGCTGGGCGGGCTCGGGATGTCGTTCGTGATGACGCCGATGTCGGCGGCGGCGATGGGCGCGGCGCCCGTCGACAAGGCGGGTGTGGCCTCGGGAGTCCTCAACACCTTCCGTCAGGTCGGAGTCGCGCTCGGGATCGCGATCACGGGCGCGATCATCGCCGACCGCGCCGCCAAGGCGGCGGCCGGCGGCGCCTCGCCGCCTCAGGCGTTCGTGGACGGCCTGACCTTCGGCATGAAGGTGAGCGCGGCGATCTGCTTGAGCGCCGCGATCGCAGCGGCCGTCCTGGTCCGCAAGTACCGGCACGCCGACTCCGGCCAACCGGCCGAGGTCGGCGCATGAAGACCGTTCGTCTCTCAGGCCCCGAGCGGCGGGCGGCGGTGGTGGAGACCGCCAGCCGCGTCTTCTCGAAGGGCAGCTACCACGGCTCGACGACTGCGCAGATCGCGCGGGAGACCGGCGTGACCGAACCGGTGCTCTACCGCCACTTCGCCTCCAAGCGCGAGCTCTACCTAGCCTGCCTGACCGCGGCCTGGGAGCGACTACGTGCGCTCTGGCAACAGGCACTCGAGCGCGAGCCCGACTCTTCGGCGTGGCTCAGTACGCTCGGGAAGACGTACCTGCAGGCCCGCGCGGCCGACCGCGTAATCATGGTCGACCTCTGGATCCAGGCCCTAACCGAGGCAGCCGACGATCCAGAGATTCGCCGCGGCCTGCGGGATCAGGTGCGCGAGGTGCACGACTACGTCGCCCGCGTGATCCGCCAAGCCCAGGAAAGCGGCGGCATCATCGCGGAGCGAGACGCCGACGCCGAGGCCTGGATCTTCATCTCCCTCGGCCTCCTCACAACCATCGACCGCCGCCTCGGCAGCCTGGTAGGCGCAGAGCTAGACGACATCGTCGCGTCGAGACGAACCTGGATGACGGGCACCACCTAACTTGGGGCGCCCAGCCCGGCCGCCGGAGCCGGGCTTAGCCCGGCGTGAGGCACACCACGACAAGGACTTCGGCCCAGCGCGCTCAGCCGCTGGCATGGTGAGCGCGTGGACCCCGCTCACGTCGCGAAAGGAGGGGGCCCGTGGGGGAACCAGGGGTTCCCCCACGAAAGAAAAGCCCCCCGCTGCGGCTCGGGGGGCTTTTGGGTTTTTGCGGGCCGTTTCCTGAGAGGCGACGACCCGGAGGCCTTGGCTCTGCGGCCCAGCCACTACCTCCGGGCTTCGTCGCCGTCTCTGGCGCGCCCCTTGCATCCCGTAAGCCTGGCGTCCGGCTGGGTGCAAGGTGGTCGCAATATAGACATGGCCCGAGCGTGAGTCAAGTAACTCGGTCAAGTGATTTTCGAAGCGGCCAGTTCACCCCGTTTCCGGCTCGCACATACCCTTTTTGGGGGATATTGCGAAAAGGGGACTTGCGCCGAAGTCAAGTATACGTTTGACTTCCTCTAAATCGCCTTGGCCCGAGAGCCCCTAACAGCCCAGCCACGCACGGCCAGCCGCCCCGGAACCGCCCGCCTCGGCGAGCGCGTCCGGCAGCTGCGCGTCGCCGCAGGGCTGACGCAGACTGACCTCGCCGGCGATCGCTTCTCCAAGGAGTACGTGAGCCAGATCGAGCGCGGCAAGACCAGGCCCACGCGCGAGACGATCGAGTGGCTGGCAGTGAAGCTCGGAGTCGACGCCGCGTTTCTCGAGCGCGGAGTCTCCGCCGACGAGCGCAGCAGGGTCGAGGCGATGCTCGCCCGGGCCGAGGCGCTCGCGAACGCGCGCGAGTACGACGACGCGATCGCGGAGCTCGAGAACGCGCATACCGCCGTCCTGGCCACGGGCGCGGCCGAGCTCGAGGCCCGCGCGGTGCAGACGGAGGCGTGGGCGCGGATGGAGCGCGGCGAGCTCCGGCCGGCCCTGGCGCTTCTGGAGCGCTGCCGCACGATCACGGAGGGGCCCGGCTTCTCCGATGTCGACCGCGCGCAGGTGCTCTTCCGCATGGGCGTGTGCCGCTACCACCTCTCCAGCATCGCCTCCGCCGTCGCGCTCTTCAGCGAGGCGCTGAAGCTGGCCGAGGCCTCGCGGCTTCCGTGCGATCTCCTCCGCTCCGAGATCCTCGGCTGGCGCTCGCGGTGCTACCGCCGGCAGCGCGACCTCGAGGCCGCACGCGAGGACGTCGAGCGGGCACTCGAGCTCGCGCAGGCCCTCGACGACCACCGCACGATGGCCAACGTGTACTTCCAGGCCTCGCTCGTCTCCGAGCGGATGGGTCACTGGGTACTCGCCCGCAGCTACGCCGAGCGCGCCAAGGCGTACTACGAGCAGCTCAACGACGAGCGCAACGTCGGGCGGCTGCTGAACAACCTCGGCGGGCTGAATTTCCAGCTCGGCAAGCCCGAGCGGGCCGTCGAGGACCTCAAGAGCGCGTACCGGGTCCTGCTCGACAAGGGCAGTGACGCGGAGGCCGCCAATGTGGTCTCGTCACTCGCACACGTTCACCTGGCGACCGGTCAAGTGCAGTCGGCCGAAGAAGAAGCGCGACACGCGCTGGAGCTTCTCGAAGGTCGCGATGACTTCCTGCTCGACATCGCTCCGACCCAGCTCGTTCTGGGCCGTGCCCTTATGGAGCAAGGTCGTCTCGACGAGGCGCAGGAGATGCTGCGCACCGCCGAGGCAAGTGCAGAGCAGCTCGAATCGATCAGCCATCGCGCCGCGGCGTGGATGGCACAAGGCGATCTCGCCGCTCACCGCGGCGACGACGCTACTGCGGCACGCCTGTATCGAAAGGCTGCCGAGGCACTACAGGATGTCCGCTTCTAAGCCGACGAAGGAGGTGAAGATGCACAAGGCACGCCTGATCTCGCTCATGGCATCCCTGGCACTGCTGGCCTTTTATCTCCAGGGCGTCGCATTCCTCGGCCTCCCGGGGAGCTGGTTCGACGGGCACTAGACCCTCCAGGCGTGCGTTCGGAGCGGGTGTCTCGAAGGGGGCTCCGAACGCAGCCGGCCACGTCGACCGCGCTTTTCTCAGCGGTTACGATCCCGGCTCCTAGTCGACAGCTGCGGCGGGTATAGCTAGCTAGACTCGGCCTGTGAGCCGAGTTCTCGCCGTTCTGCTTGCGGCAGCGGCTCTTTGCGGCGGTTGCGGGGGCTCCGGCACGTCCACGGGCACGACGCTGACATCGCTCCTGAAGCGGCCGGGGCCCGACGTCGCCCTCACGGCCGGGGCCTCCGAGTTCGTCCCGGGCGACGTCCGCTACCCGTTCCTCGTGATCAGGAGCGACGCGAAGCCGGTTTACCGGCCGACCGCGACGCTGTGGGTCGCGCGGAGCCGCGCCGGGAAGCCCTTCGCGCACGCGACCGCCAGGCTGGAGCCGATCGGCGTGCCCGGCCGCTCCGAGGCCGCCTTCGGCGGGGTGACCCGGATCTACGTGGCTCACCTGCAGGTTCCGAGGTCGGGCCGGTACTGGCTGGTGGCGCAGCCGCAGGGGGCGAGGATCCAGGCCTTCGGCGTGCTCGACGTGGCCGCGCATCCACGGAGCGCCGCACTCGGCGCCAAAGCCCCGCACTCGGCGACTCCGACTCTTGCGACGGCCCCGGCGGCTCGCATCACCACCAGCCGCCCGCCTGACCTGCCCCTCCTGCGCTACTCGATCGCGGGCTCGCTCGCTGCGCACCGCCCGTTTGTCGTCACCTTTGCCACGCCGAAGTTCTGCACCAGCCGAACCTGCGGCCCGGTCGTGGATGTGATGGAGGCGGTGCGGCAGCGATTCGCCGGCAGGAGGGTGCGCTTCATCCACGTCGAGGTCTACCGCAACAACAACCCGCAGCTCGGCTACAACCGCTGGATGCGCGAGTGGGGACTGCTCACGGAGCCCTGGGTGTTCCTCGTCGGCCGCGACGGTCGGATCAAGGCCAAGTTCGAGGGCTCGGTCTCGGTGGGAGAGCTCGCCGCAGCAGTGCGCTCGAAGCTTCTGTAGTGACGCGCAGGAATCGAGCCGATCGGCACCGAACTCGGAGGAGCACGAGAAGCTCCTCCTCTCCCCTGGCGACGGCGGCTCCGGCCGCCGTCGCCGCGCTGCTCGCCGGTGTTTCTCGCGGGAATACGGGCACATCCATCGTCGTAGATGGACGAGAGCCCGAACGGCCCCTACAGTTCCGAAACCGATTCAGGGGGGAAGCCGCCGTGGATGTGAACACCGGCACCGTGAAGCTGACCGACCTCGCCTCGTGCGGGGGATGCGCCGCGAAATACTCCGCTGCCCGGCTCGAGCAGCTGCTCGCAGGCTTCGTGCCCGCCGAGGCCGAGGATCTGCTGGTCGGGCTCGCGCCGGCCGACGACGCCGCCGTCTACCGGCTCGACGACGAGCGGGCGCTGATCTTCACGCTGGACTTCTTCCCGCCGGTCGTCGACGACCCGGCCGACTACGGCGCGATCGCGGCGACGAACGCGCTCAACGACGTCTTCGCGATGGGCGGCACGCCGCTGCTTGCGCTCTCGATCGCGGCCTTCCCGGAGGAGTTGCCGATGGCGATGCTGGCGCAGATCTTCGCCGCCGCGGACGCCCAGGTCCGAGCGGCGGGCGGCCTCCTCGCCGGCGGGCACACGATTCGCGACGCCGAGCCGAAGTACGGCCTCGCCGTCGTCGGCACCGTGCACCCACAGGGCATCTGGCCCAAGAACGGCGCACGGCCCGGCGACGTGCTCTTCCTGACCAAGCCGCTCGGCACGGGCCTGATCATGAGCGGCTACAAGCAGGGCCGGGCAGGCTCGCAGCAGCTCGAACGCGCGATTCGCTGGATGCGCACGCTGAACAGCGGCGCGGCCGACGTTCTCCGGGGGCTCGAGCCCAGCGCCGTCACCGACGTCACCGGCTTCGGCCTCTTCGGCCACGCCCACGAGGTCGCGGAGCGCAGCGGCGTCGGCGTGCGGCTGGAGTCCTCTCGCTTCCCCGCGCTCGACGGAGCGCTCGACATCGCCAGGCACGGCGTGCGCACGAGCGGAGACCCGCGCAACCGGGACTTCGCCGAGCGGCATGTCGAGCTCGGCTCGGAGGTGCCGGACGCCTTCGTCGCCCTCGGGTACGACCCCCAGACGGCGGGCGGACTGCTGGTCTCGATCGCGGCCGAGCGGGCGGCGGCCCTCGAGGCGGAGTTCGAGGCGCGGAAGCTCTTCATCCGCCGGGTCGGCCGCGTCGAGGAGGGCGCCGGCGTCGTCGTCGAGTGATCGCCCGCGGGATGATTCATGGGCGGTTTCAGCCCTTCCATCTCGGTCACCTCGAGTACCTGAAAGGCGCCGCCGAACGCTCCGAGGAGGTCTTCGTCGGGATCACGAACCCCGACCGGGAGCGGATCAAGCCCGAGGCCTCCGACCCGCTGCGGCATCTGCCCAAGTCGAACCCGTACACCTACGTCGAGCGGCTGCTGATGGTGAAGGCCGCCGCCGCCGACGCGGGGATCGAGGCCGAGCGCGTGCACGTGATCCCGTTCCCGGTGAACGAGCCGGAGCTCTGGCCGGCCTACGTGCCCGAGGGTGCGGTCCAGTTCATCCGTCTCTTCTCGGACTGGGGCGGCACGAAGCTCGACCGGCTGCGCGCGGCCGGCTACGAGGTCGTCGTGCTCGACGAAGGCGCAGAGAAGGAGGTCTCCGGGGCCGAGGTGCGCGAGGCGCTGCGCCGCGACGCCGACTGGGACACGCTCGTCCCTCCGGGTGTCGCCGCCCTGCTGAGGCAGTTCGAGGGCGCCGGTGTAAGGGCCGTGTAAGGGGCGATCAAGGGTCGTGTAAGGGCCCAAAACTTTTCCACCGCCCGGCCGTTTGAACGGATGACCAGCCGCAAAAACCCCAGGGGGTTTCGACATGCGCACCGTCATTCTCGCCGCCGCCGCCGTCATGGCACTCGCCGTGACCGGGGCTTCGCAGCCCGCCTCGACGGCGACCAAAGCCGTCGCGATCAAGGCAGCCGGGTTCTCGCCCGCAATCGTCAGGATCGCCTCCACCGATGCAGTCAGATGGACGAACCGCGACACCAAGGACCACCAGGTGGTCGCGAACAACGGCACCTTCGCGTCCGCCGTGATCAAGCCGGGCCGGAGCTACACGCACGTGTTCAACTCCGCGGGCACGTTCCGCTACCACGACGCGCTCCACCCGAGCCTCACAGGCAGGGTCGTCGTCAAGGGCCCGCCGCCGGCCGTGACCATCGGCGCTGCCGTGCCGATCCTCACCTACGGCGACTCGACGCACATCTCGGGCGCCGTCTCGAACAAGAAGGCCGGCGAGGTCGTGACGATCTGGGCGCAGCCCTACGGTCAGGCCTCGTACGCGCAGGTCGCGACGCTCCAGACCGCGACCAACGGCGTCTGGGACATGGTCGTCAAGCCGACGCTGCTGACGAACTTCCAGGCGCACTGGAAGAGCACGGTCAGCATCCCGATCGGCGTGCAGCTTCGGCCCAACGTCACGTTCTTGGCCTCGAAGCGGTTCGGCTCCGTGACCGTGAAGGCCGACCGCTCTCTGCAGGGTCGCCAGTTCTACCTGCAGAAGTTCACGCGCTTCGACCAGTGGGTGAAAGTCGCGAAGTTCACGCTCGGCCGCAACTCGCACAAGTTCTTCCGTCTGCCGCTCAAGCGCGGCCGCTACGCGCTGCGCATCTTCATGTCGCTGAACCAGGTGGGCGCCGGCTACCTGGACGGCTTCAGCCGCACGGTCGTGGTCCGCAAGCGGTAGCGCTCTTTCCGGGACGCGCGGCGCGGGTTAGCCTCCCGCGCCGTGTATCCCATCGTCGTCTTCCTGCTCGACGGGCTTGCCGACCGGGCGCACGAGGTGCTCGGTGGGCGCACCGGGAACGAGGCCGCGGACACGCCAAACCTCGACGCGCTCGCGGCTCGCGGGTCCTGTGGTCTGCTCTACGCGGTCGGGCCCGGGCGTGCCCCCTCGAGCGAGGTCGCGCACTGGTCGCTGCTGGGCTACCGGCCGGACGAGTTCCCCGGCCGGGCGGTCTTCGAGGCGCTCGGCCGCGGCCAGGAGGTGAGCGAGGAGCACGTCTTCGCCTACGCGGCGCTGCGGCCCGCGGAGCGGCGCGAGGACGGCTGGTGGCTGGTCGGCCGTCCCGATCCCGAGCGTGACGCGGACGAGGCTGCGCGGCTCGTCGATCTCTGCGACGGGATCGAGCTCGACGGGCTGACGTTCTCGCTGGAGCACGTCTGGCGCGGCGAGGCCGTGCTGCGCATCTCCGGAGGCGCCGACGAGCGCGTGACCGACACCGACTCGTTCTTCCGCGCGTGGCATCCGCTGCTGCGCCCGCAGCCGCTCGTGCCGGAGGCGGAGCGCACCGCGCGCGCCTGCGAAGAATGGACGCGCGAGACGATGCGGCGGCTCGAGGGCGAGCGCTTCAACGTCATGACGCTCAAGTGGTTCGGCCGGCCCCGAGCTGTGCCGTCGTTTCTCGAGCGCCACGGCGTCACCGGCGCCTTCGCGGCGGACTCAGCGTTCCTGCGGGGGCTCGGGATGGCGCTCGGGCTCGAGCCGATCGATGCGCCCGAGACGGACGATCCCGTTGCGGACCTGGGGGGCCGTGTGGCCCTGGCGCGGAAGCGGCTCGAGGCGGGCGACACGTTCGTGTTCTGCCACCTGAAGACGACCGACGCCGCCGGCCACACGAAAGACCCCCGGGTCAAGCAGGAAACGATCGAGCGGCTCGACGTAGCCCTGGGTGGCCTACGGCCTCTAGTTTCACGCGCCATCGTCTGCGTGACCGGAGACCACGCCACCCCCGCGTCGCCCGACGTGATCCACTCGGGCGACCCGGTTCCGCTGTTGGTCGCCGGGCCAGGCGTGCGGGCCGACTCGGTGACGCGCTTCGGTGAGCTCGACTTCGCCGCGGGGATTCTGGGCCAACTGCGCGGTCCCGACCTGATGCCGGTGCTGCTGAACGCCGCCGACCGGCCGCTCTTCCTCGGCTCGCGCCCCACGCCGTTCGAGGGCGCCGACGGGTACCCGTCCATCCTGGAACCGCTGCTCTAGTCTTTCGAGCGTGCACGTCGAGTCGTCGACGGCGCTCGGGCGGCTTCGTCGGCTCGAGCTCTCGCCCACACGCTTCTTCCAGCTGACGCTGGTCTCGCTCGGCGCTCTGTGGCTGATCGTGCTCACGGGCACCGCGGTTCGCGTCACCGACTCCGGGCTCGGCTGCCGCCACTGGCCCGGCTGCGAGGCCGGCCACCCGCTTCCGGCCAAGGACTACCACGCGTTCATCGAGTTCGGCAACCGGGCGCTCGGCGGCATCGTGATCGTCGTCGTGCTGCTGACGACGGTGGCCTCGTTCCTGACCCCGGGCCTCTCGCGCCGCGGTCGCCGGCTCGCCGTCGCGATCTTCATCGGGACGCTGGCCCAGGCGCCGCTTGGCTACCTGGCCGTCCACACCGACCTGCGCTGGCCCGTCGTCGCGGCGCA
>JBKPAM010000140.1:0-14035 GCA_046726435.1 Actinomycetota bacterium | reverse complement strand
GGCCGGTTCGTCCCGGAGACGCTGATTCCGGCGCTGGACGAGCTCGAGGCCGGCTGGCGCGAGGCCCGGGACGACCCGAAGTTCCACGTCGAGCTGGACGAGCTCGGTCGCACCTACGCGGGGAGGCCGACGCCGCTCACGCTCGCAGAGCGCTTTGCGCCGGGCAAGCGCCTCTACCTGAAGCGCGAGGACCTGCTCCACACGGGCGCGCACAAGCTCAACAACGCGCTCGGCCAGGCGCTGCTCGCGCTGAGACTCGGCAAGCGGCGGATTGTCGCCGAGACCGGCGCCGGGCAGCACGGCGTGGCGGCGGCCACCGTCTGCTCGCGCTTCGGGCTCGACTGTGTCGTCTACATGGGGTCCGAGGACATGCGCCGCCAGCGCCCGAACCTCGAGCGGATGGCGCTCCTCGGCGCGGAGGTGCGGCCGGTCGAGTTCGGCACGCGGACGCTGAAGGAGGCGACCAGCGAGGCGATCCGGGACTGGATCACGAACGTCGAGGACACGCACTACCTGATCGGCTCGTGCGTCGGGCCGGCGCCGTACCCGGAGATCGTGCGTGAGCTGCAGTCGGTGATCGGCCGCGAGGCGCGTGAGCAGATGCTTACCGCCGAGGGGCGGCTACCGGAAGCGGCACTGGCCTGTGTCGGCGGCGGCTCGAACGCGATCGGGCTGTTCGCCGGGTTCTTGGACGACGCCGGGGTGAGGCTCGTCGGCGTCGAGGCCGGGGGCGCGGCGAGCCTCGGGACCGGCCGGCCGGCCGTGTTGCACGGGTCGCGCTCCTCGGTGCTCGCGGACGAGGACGGCCAGGTGCTCGATGCCGAGTCGATCTCCGCGGGCCTCGACTACCCCGGCGTCGGGCCCGAGCACGCCTTTCTGCGCGACAGCGGCCGCGCGGAGTACGTGGGCGCGAGCGACGAGGAAGCGCTGGCGGCGTTCCGGCGGCTGGCGCGGACGGAGGGAATACTGCCGGCGCTCGAGCCCGCTCATGCGCTCGCCCGGGTTACCGACCTCGAGGAGGAGCTCGTGCTCGTCTGCCTCTCGGGCCGGGGAGACAAAGACCTCGCGGAGGTCACCGGCCTGTGAGCCCGCAGCGGCAGCGGCAGGCGGCGGGACCCATCCCCAGCCCCCTCCCACCCGGGGAAAACGACGGTAGCGAGAAAAGGCGCGCGGGTGTGTCACGGGATCGTGTCGAGTCTGTGCCGATTCGTCCCAGGGGGCTCGCCGTCTACCTGATGGCGGAGCCGGAGACACCGGAGCTCGCCGAGGCCGCGGTCGAGGCCGGGGCCGACCTCGTCGAGCTTGGCTTCCCGTTCTCCGATCCCCTCGCCGACGGGCCCGTGATCAGACGGGCGGCCGAGCGCGCGCTCGAGCGCGGGATGCGTACCGGCCCATGCCTCGAATGTCTCGCGGCCACCCGCGAGCGCCTGCCGTCGACCCCGCTCGTTCCCATGACCTACTCCTCGCTGCTCGAGGCCTACGGCTGGGAGCGCTTCGCCGACGACGCGCACGCCGCGGGCGCGACCAGCATGATCGTCGCCGACCTCCCGGCGGGCGAGCGGCCCGGCCTCCGGAGGGTGCAGCTGGTCGCGCCGACCTCGACCGACGAGCGTCTCGCCCTCGCCGCGGCAGCGACCGACGGCTGGCTCTACCTCGTCACCCTCACCGGCACGACCGGTGCGCGGGACGAGCTCTCCCCCGTTCTCGGCGACCTCGTCGAGCGCGCCCGCGCCGCCACCCATCTGCCGCTGTACGCGGGGTTCGGCATCTCGACTCCCGAGCACGCCCGCGCCGCCGCGGAGCTCGTCGACGGGATCGTCGTCGGCTCGCGCGCGGTCGTGGCCGCGGAAGAAGGCCCCGGGGCGCTCGGGGGCTACGTCGCCTCCCTGAGGCAGGCGCTCGACGCCGCCGCGTGAGCGTCGAGGCGACGGTTCTCGTCGACGCGCGCAACGTGCAGCGCTCCCGGTGGCCGAACCTCGCGGACGAGGAGCTCGTCGAGCGCGCGCGCGACTGGGCAGAGCGGCACGGTTACGAGCTGGTTCTCGTCTTCGACGGCAAGGCGCCGGGCGGGATCGTCGGGGCCAGGCGTCTCGACGAGCGCACGACCCTCGTCGGCTCGGGCGGAGAGAGCGCGGACGACTGGCTGATCCGCGAGGCCCCCGCCTACGCGGGCGCGTGGCTCGTGACCTCCGACCGTGCCCTTCGCGAGGCCGCCGGAGCCCATGCGGCGCAGGTGATCGGAGGCGGTGCGTTCCTCCGCGAGCTCGACGATTGAGCGCGAGCTTCGGCGGGAACGCCCGCCGGGTGAGCACACGAGCACGCGCCGCAGTGGCCGGAGCCGTCGCGGCGACGGTCTGGGGCCTGGCCGAGCCGCTCGACCAGCGGCTCTTGCGCTGCGACTACTCCGACATCGCGGTGCTCGGAAAGGCGGTGACCCGAGGGCCGCGCTGGCGGCTCGTGGGGTTCGCGCTCCACGCGCTCAATGGCGCCGTGTTCGGGCTCGTCTTCGACGAGGTGGGCCGGCGCGTCGCGCTTGGCCCACGCCGCCTCGCGGTGGCGATGGCGCTCGGGGAGCACGCCGTGCTGTATCCGCTCGGCGCGATCGTCGACCGCCGGCATCCGGCCCGCGGCGAGCCCGGCCTGCCGAAGCTGGTGTGGAACCGCCGCGCTTACGCGCAGGCGACGTGGCGGCACCTGCTCTTCGGCCTGGTGCTCGGGAACGCTGCCCGCTAGCGCGAGCCGGCCGCGACGAACGCCGCCACGTCGCGGATCTCCTGCGGAGACAGCTGTCCCGAGAAGCTCGGCATGCCGCCGCCACCCGCCTCGACCATGTCCCGAGCCTCCTCGTACGTCGGCTGCAAAGAGTCGAGGTTCGGCCCGGCGACGCCGCTCGAGCCGGCCGCCTTCAGCGCATGGCAGGTGCCGCAGCCTGCGTTCGAGTACACGGCGCGGCCGGCAGACGGGTGCGCGTTCGCCGGGATCGCCGCAGGCGCAACGTTCGCCGAGCGGGCGGCCGTGGCAGGCGTCGTCCGGTAGAGCCACGCCGCGCTCGTCCACCAGACCGCGATCAGCAGCGCGAAGAGCAGCCCGCCCGCCAGCGGCAGCACCGGGCGCGGGAAGCGATGGAGCCGCACGATCGTCACCTTGGAGGCGTAGGCGCCGTAGACCGCACAGCCGAGCAGCGAGTGTGCGAAGACGCGCGTACTGGGGTCGCGGAAGCCCAGTTTGAAGATGCAGTGGTAGGCGACGGGCAGCGTGAGCACGAATGCGAGCCGCCCCGTCCACCGGTGCACCGGGTTGACCCACGCTGGTTTCCGCCACGGGAGCCTGCGGAAGATCCATGCTGCGGTGAAGAGCTGGAAGACGGCGAGCACCACCACCGCCGTCGCGAAGCCCGCCTTCAGGTGGAGCGGGTCGCTGAAGAACAGCTGGAAGTACCCCTTCGAGCGCGGCTCGTGTCGCGCGAGCAGGCCGGCCGTCAGAGCGACGAGCGCGAAGGCTGCCAGCGGTGCGGCGAGCCATCCGTACGAGCGCGGCGCGGCGGCGGCCTCCATGCGCCAATCGAACCGCACCGCGCGGAGCCGATCAAGGCTCCGGCTGTGGTCGCCTCGTCGGGTGCGGCGGCGGCCGATGTGCGCTAACCGCCCGTGGCGGAGAAGTGCTGGTAGTCCGGCGAGGAGCTCCAGCGGCCGCCCCACTGCCAGCCGACCGATGCGAACGCCCCCACGAGCGCGCCGCGCGGCACCGCCATTCCCGGCCGCCGCCGCGAGCGGTCGAGATAGGCGCGCCCGGCTCGGGGGTGGACGCGGCCGCCGTCGAGGTACGGGTTCTCGACCGGGTTCACGTCGATTGCGAGGCCGTAGGCGTGCACCGACCAGCGCCTCGGCCCGGGCGCGATCGCGTAGCGGCAGTTGAAGGCAGCCGTGTTGTCCGCAGCGAGCGAGCGCTCGTCATTGCCGCCGTAGACGTCGATCGGCCGCATCCTGCGAATCGGAAAGCGCGCGGCGTAGAGGCGCGAGAAGACGCGCGTGAGCGGCCGCGCGGCGCGGACGTTCACGATCAGGGTGCCGGTGTGCGCCCGCCGGTCGAAGCCCCAGTAGCTCACGCGAAGACGCCGCAGCTGGGCGGGCGCGACCGGGCAGCCGCGATGCCACGAGTGCGGCAGCTGAGCAGCGGTGACCCGCGAGACCGAGTGCGTGAAGGGAGGCGCCTGGAGCGCGAGCGCAACGAGCAAGAGAGCCGTCATCGACCGTAGTCTGCAGGGGCGTGAGGTGGCTCGCCCTCCTGCTGGCCGCGCTGGCCGTCACCGTCTCGGCGGCGGCGCACGGCAACCATGCGGCGCCCTGCACGCCGAATCTCGCCAACCGGCTCGAGACCGGCCCGGCGACGCAGCTCGTCACCGCGGTCGCCCGCACCCGCGCCTCGACGCAGGGCACGCTGCGTCTCTGGCAGAAGCGCGGCGGCTGCTGGCGTACGGCCGCCGGCCCGTGGACGGCCTGGCTCGGGCAGCACGGCACCTCGCCCACCAAGCGCGAGGGGGACCGCCGCACGCCGTCGGGGATCTTCGGCTTCGCCCGGGTCATGTACGGGATCGCACCTAGTCCAGGCGTGCGCTTCCCCTACCGGAGGATCGTCTGCGGCGACTGGTGGGTCGAGGACCCGGCCTCGCCGTACTACAACCGCTTCCGTCATGTGCGCTGCGGCGCCAAGCCGCCGTTTCGCGTCAAGAGCGAGGACATGTCGCGCTCGCCGACCGCCTACCGCCATCTCGCGGTGATCGCCTACAACATGAGCCCCGTTGTTCCCGGCCGCGGCTCGGGGATCTTCCTCCACGCGAGCACGGGACGGCCCACGCTCGGCTGCGTCAGCCTCCCGCTCTCGCGTCTCGTCCAGACGCTGCGCTGGCTGCGTCCTTCTGCGCGCCCGCTGATCGCGATCGGCACCACCGGCGACCTCGTCCGGGCTGCGGCTTTCCCGTAGGCCGGATCCGCGTCGGCCCCGTGGCGATCGCGGCGGCCCGCGGCGACGATCCCAGCATGCGAATCACGTACGGCGTCGTCTGGCGCGAGGGAGAGGCACCCCTGGCGCGCGGCAGGCTCGAGCTGCTTCCACGCGCGGTGCGGCTCGACGGCTTGTCCGGCTCGACCCCGGTGTTGCGGGAGGTCCCCTACGATGAGCTGGAGGCCGTTCGCGTCGGGCGGTCGGGCTCCGACCGCCTCAACGGACACCCGAGCCTCGTGCTCGAGCCGCGGCACGGAGAGCCGATCGTGGTTGCCGCAGTCGCGCAGGCCGGCGTGGTCCCGGAGCTCACCGAGCGGCTCGCCAAGCTCACGCTCGGCTAGGCGTCCTCACCAGCTCTTGAGCGCCCGCTCGCTCGTCGGCGTGCGCAGGCGGACGCGGGCGTCGACGGCGACGCAGCCGTCGGGCCCGGCGATCACCGGGTTCAGGTCGAGCTCGGCGACCTCGGGGAAGTCCTCGGCGAGCCGGCCGAGGCGGTGAACGAGCTCGGTCAGCGCGGACGCGTCGGCTGCCGGCGCGCCGCGGAAGCCGGCGACGAGCCTCCCGGCCTTGCCGCCCGTGACGAGCTCGTCCGCATCGACGTCGGTGAGCGGCGCGATGCGGAACGAAGCGTCGCCGATCAGCTCGGCGAACACCCCGCCCGGGCCGAACGCGACGAGCGGGCCGAAGACCGGATCCTGGACGACGCCGGCGAGCAGCTCGGTGCCGCCCTGCAGGTAGCGCTGCACGATCACCGGCGCGCCGATTCGCTCGACCGCCGCTCGCACCTGCTGCTCGTCGCGCAGGTCGAGCGCGATTGCGCCGCTCTCGGTTTTGTGGGCCCCCGCGGCGGCGGTCTTGACGACGACCGGGAAGCCGAGCGCAGTTGCCGCTGACACCGCCTCGTCGGCGCCTTCCGCGGTACGTTCAGCCACGAGCGGAATGCCGTACGCGCTGAGGAGCTCCCTCGTGCGCTGTGGGTCGAGCCACAATTCGCTGGACCCCTCAAGCGCGGCGTCGACGATCGCCCGGGCTGAGGCGTGGTCGATTTCTCCGAGCTCCGGGACTGAGCCCGCGGGCCGGCGCAGCCACTCCGCGCGGTCGGCCGCCAGTCCCAGGGCGCGGGCTGCGGACTCGGGGTAGTCGAAGCTTGCGACGCCGGATTCCAACAGCTCCGGCGGCGTGCCCTTCGCGCTCATCACGACCGCGAGCACGGGCTTGTCGGGGGGCGAGGCCTCCACCGCGCGGCGGATCGAGGCCGCGACCTCGGCGGCGCCGGCGACCACCGGCGGCACGAACAGCACGATCAACGCGTCGAGCCGAGAATCGGCGAGCAGGGGCGGAATCGCCCGTTCGTAGGTCTCGCCGATCGCGGAGCCGAGCATGTCGATCGGGTTCGCCAGGCTGCCCTCGCGCGGGAGCACCGAAGCGAGCGCCTCGCGCGTCTCCGCCGAGAGGTCCGGGAGCTCGAGCCCCGCGGCCTCGCACGCGTCCGCGCAGAGGATCCCGAGCCCGCCCGCGTTGGTGAGCACCCCGAGGCGGCGCCCGCGTGGGAGCGCCTGGTTGGAGAGGAGGCCGGCCACGTCGACGAGCTCCTCCAGCGTCCGCGCCCGCAGTACGCCCGCCTGGTGGAAGAGCGCGTCCACGGCCGCCTCGGAGCCGGCAAGCGCAGCGGTATGCGAGCTCGCCGCCTTGGCTCCGGCAGCGGTCGCGCCCGCCTTGAGCGCGAGGATCGGCTTGCGCCGCGCGACACGGCGCGACAGCCGTCCGAACTTGCGCGGGTTCCCGAACGACTCGAGGTAGAGCAGCACGACGTCGGTCTCGGAGTCGTCCTCCCACCACTCGAGCAGGTCGTTGGACGAGACGTCCGCCTTGTTCCCGATCGAGACGAACGCCGAGAAGCCGAGGCGCGCGGAGCTCTGCTCGAGCAGCGCGAGCCCGAGCGCGCCCGACTGCGACGAGAAGCCGATCCGCCCAGGCGGCAGTGCTCGCGGCGCGAAGGTTGCGTTCAGCTTCGGCTTCGAGGAGGCGATTCCCAGGCAGTTCGGCCCCAGCAGGCGAGCGCCGTGCGAGCGGACGAGCGCGAGCAGCTTCTCCTGGCGGTCGCGCCCCTCGGCTCCGGTCTCCGCGAACCCCGACGAGATCACGCAGATTGCACGCACGCCCTTCGCGAGCGCTTCGGCGGCGGCGTCCAGCACTCGCTCACCCGGGACGCAGATCACGGCCAGCTCGACCGGGTCCGGGATCTCGGTGATCGAGCCGTAGCCGCGGACGCCCGCGACAGGCTCCCCGCCGCGGTTCACCGGGAAGGCGGCGCCGGCGAAGTCGGCCTCGAGCACGTTGCGGAACAGCTCGCCGCCGATCGAGCCGCGGCGCCGCGAGGCACCGATCACGGCCACGCTTGCCGGCTCGAAGAACAGCCGCAGCGAGGCGACCACCGCGACGTGGTCGCGCTCCTCGACGCGCGCCTGGAAGGTCTCGGTCGGCGCGATCGGGAAGCTGACCTCGACCTCGCCCTGCTCGAGCTCGCGCACGACGTCGAAGCCGGTCTCCGTGAAGACGCCCAGCATCGCCCGGTTCTCGGCGAGCACCTCGGCCACGAACCTCCTCACACCGGTCGCGGCAGCACGAGTGGAGAGCTGCTCCAGCAGTCTCGTCCCGATGCCGCGGCCCTGCTCGGAGTCGGCGACCACGAAGGCGGCCTCAGCGGCCGAGGGGTCGCGTAGGCGAACGTAGTTGGCGAGGCCGACGACGCGGTCGCCGAGCCAGCCCGCCAGCGAGCCCTCCTCGACCCAGTCGGGGTCGAGCACGGCCTCCACCACGGTGCTATCTATCCGACGGATCCCGTGGAAGCGCAGGTAGAGGCTCCGTTCAGAGAGCCCCTGGAGGAACTCGAGCACCGCGTCAGCGTCAGCGCTGGTCGGAGGCCGCAGCCGGAGCGTGCCACCGTCCTTGAGGATGACGTCGACCGCTCCGGCTGCCTGTTCGTCGACTCCGGTCATTTCAGACGGATGCACGGGCAAAGCCCGTACATCCTGACCACGGCATCGCAAGCGACGCCTCAGGCCCCAACCGCTACCTCCTCACGGTCTTCCGGCAGAACCTCCACTCGCTCGCCCTCGAGGACGACCTTCAACGCCCGTGTGTCGGCGGCGGCGGCGAAGGTGTCGTACGCCGCCATGGTCTCACCGAGCGGGAAGCGATGGGTCGCGAAAGGCGTGGCGTCGAGCCGGCCGGTCGCGATCAGCTCGAGCAGCCGCGGCGTCGAGAAGGTGTCGACGAGCCCGGTCATGATCGTCACGTCTCGGATCCACAGCCTCTCCAAGTGGAGCGTAGCGGCGTGGCCGTGAACGCCGACGTTGGCGACCCGGCCGCCCGGGCGCACGAGGTCTGCGCAGAGCTCGAACGTCGCCGGCACGCCGACCGCCTCGATCGCGACGTCGGCTCCGAGGCCGCCGGTGAGCTGCATGACACGCTCGACCGCGTCCTCGCGGCCGTTGTCGATCGCGACGTCGGCGCCCAGCTCGAGCGCCTTGGCGAGACGGGCCTCGGCGAGGTCGATCGCCACGATCCGCCCGGGTGTGTAGAGCTTCGCAGTCAGGGCCGCCAGGCCGATCGGGCCGGCGCCTACGATGGCGACCGTGTCGCCGGGCTGGACGCCGCCGTTCAGCACTCCTACCTCGAACGACGTCGGGAGGATGTCGGCGAGGAACAGGACCTGCTCGTCGCTCAGCGCCGCCGGCACCTTGTAGACCGAGGTGTCGGCGAACGGCACGCGCGCGAGCTCCGCCTGGAGCCCGTCGATCAGATGGCCGAGGATCCAGCCACCTCCGCCCGTGCAGAGGCCGTAGCGAGCCTCCTTGCAGAACCGGCAGCGGCCGCACGAGGTGATGCACGAGACGAGCACGCGGTCTCCCGGCTCCAGCGTCGTGACCGCGTCGCCCACCTCGACGACGATGCCGACGGCCTCGTGGCCGAGGATCGTGTCGGGCTTCACCTCGGGAACGTCGCCTCCGAGGATGTGCAGGTCGGTTCCGCAGATCGTCGACGAGGTGATGCGGACGATGGCGTCCGTAGGCTGCTGGATCGCCGGATCGGGGACCTCGTCCCAGGACCGCTCGCCGGGACCGTGGTAGACGAGAGCGTTCATCGGTTCCTCCTTTCGCTCCTCCCCACGTTCGCGCCCACGGCGAGCGATCGCATCAGCGCAGGTACCGAACCCACGTGTGGATTTGCCCCAAACAGGCAGTACGCTGACCCCGTGGAGTCGGCGACGCCGAACGAGCCCCGGCTGCGCGCCCTCGTGGAGACAGGGATGGCCCTGGCGTCCGAGCTGTCGCTCGACAGCCTGCTCGAGCGCCTGACCGAGCTCGCGGCCGAGCTGACAAGCGCACGCTACGCAGCCCTCGGCGTAATCGACCCGACCGGCTCGCGGCTCGAGCGCTTCGTCACCCACGGCATCGACGACGAGCTGCGCGCTGCGATCGGCGACCCGCCGCACGGCCGCGGCATCCTCGGAGCGCTCATCACCGACGCGCGCCCCCTGCGCCTGCACGCGATCGAAGACGACCCCCGCTCGGTCGGTTTCCCCCCGAACCACCCGCCGATGAGCACCTTTCTTGGCGTGCCCGTGCTCCTCCGCGGAGTCGCGTACGGGAACCTCTACCTAACCGAGAAGGAGGGCGGCGCCGACTTCACGGATGCCGACCAGGAGCTCGTGGAGCTGCTCGCCGCGCAGGCGGCGGTCGCGATCGAGAACGCGAGGCTCTACGAATCGGCGACGCGGTGGTCGCGTCAGCTCGAGTCGCTGATGGAGGTCAGCAGCGCGCTCGCCCGGGAGACGGATGTAAAACGGCTGCTCGAGCTCGTCGCGAGTCGGCTCCAGGAGCTGCTCGAGGCGCGTCTGGTGACCGTGATGCTCCCCGCCGGCCAGGACGACCTGCGATTCGTGACCGCCGCCGGCGAGGGAAGCGACGCCCTGCTCGGCCGGACTGTTCGGCGAGACGAGTCGAAGGCGGGACGCGTGCTCGAGCGCCGCCGCAGCGAGCGCGTGGACTCCGTCCTGGACGACACCGAGATCTCGCAGGCGGTCTCGAGGCTGATCGGCGCGCGGACCGGCCTGTGGGTGCCGTTGCTGGCGCAGGATCGCCCGATCGGCGTGATCGCCGCACACGACAAGATCGGCCCCCCCGACGCGCGCTTCACCGACGACGACACGCGGCTGGCCGAGACCTTCGCCTCGCGTGCCGCGGTGGCAGTCGACCTCTCCGAGCGTGTCCAGCGCGACACCCTGCGGCGGATCGTCGCGGCCCAGGAGCTGGAGCGCCAGCGCCTCGCGCGCGAGCTCCACGACGAGACCGGCCAGGCGCTGACCTCGATCCTGCTCGGGCTCAAGCAGCTCGAGGGCTCCGAATCGCCCGAGGCGGTCGCGGCCCTGCGCGAGCTCGTCGTGGCGACGCTGCAGGACGTGCGCCGGCTCGCCGTCGAGCTGCGGCCGAAGGTGCTCGACGACTACGGCCTCGTTCCGGCGCTCGAGCGGCTGACGCACGGCTTCGCCGAGCAGACCGGGATCGAGGTCGACCTCGAGGCGGGCGCGATCGCCGAGCGCCTCCCGCGAGAGGTCGAGACGGCGATCTACCGGATCGTGCAGGAGTCGCTCACGAACGTGGTCAAACACGCGCGCGCCGCACGGGTGAGCGTGCTGCTGACACGTACAGACGGCAGTGTCAAGGCCGTGATCGAGGACGACGGCACCGGCTTCGACCCTTCCGCGGCCGACGGCGGCGGAATCGGCCTCGTCGGGATGCGCGAGCGGATCGAGCTGCTGGACGGAACGCTGACGGTCGAATCGAGCGAGAGAACCGGGACCACCGTCGCCGTCGAGGTGCCTGCGTGAGTACGCGCGTTCTGATCGTCGACGACCACGCCGTGGTGCGGTCGGGCCTCAGGCTCGTGCTCGAGGCCGAAGACGGGATCGAGCCCGTTGGCGAGGCCGGCACCGCCCGCGACGCGATCTTCGAAGCGCGCTCGGTGAAGCCGGACGTGATCCTGCTCGACGTCGTGATGCCCGACCAGAGCGGGCTCGAGATCATCCCGACCCTCCTGAAGGAGAACCCGGACACAAAGGTGCTCGTCCTCTCCATGCAGGACGACCCGCAGTACGTGCGGGAGGCCTTCGGAGCGGGTGCGAGCGGCTACGTGCTCAAGGAGGCGGCCGACAACGAGGTCGTGGCCGCGGTGCGCGAGGTCGCAGGCGGGGGTCGGTACGTTCACCCCGAGCTCGGCGCGCGGCTCGTAGCGGCCGAGACGGAGGAGCGGCGGCGGGCCGAGGAGGACCCTCTGTCGGAGCGCGAGAGCGAGGTACTCCGCCTGCTGGCGCTCGGGCACACGAACCAGGAGATCGCGAAGCAGCTCTTCATCTCGGTACGCACGGCCGAGACGCACCGCGCCCACATCATGCAGAAGCTCCGGCTCTCAAGCCGCGCCGACCTCGTGCGCTACGCGCTTGAGCGCGGCCTCCTGGACTAGATGTCCGGAGATGCGAGAGGCCGCCCGAAGGCGGCCTCTCTTGTGCGACGGAGGAGTCTTTAGGCCTTCGCGGCAGCTCCGCCGTGCTTTTCGCCTCGCTGTAGGAAGCCGAAGGCAGGCTTGTTGCTCTCGAGCGCTCCGCCGATCGCGAGGATCACGAAGCCGATGCCCGAGAGAAGCAGGGCGACACCGATGACGATGCCGAACAGTGCCATCTGCGTGGCGAAGTAGCTCGTGTTCAGCGCCGTGGTCAGTGCGGTGTAGGTGACCCAGATGTCGCGGCGGCCGTTGGCCGTGGGCTGCTGCGTCTTCGGGTCGGTGACGGCGTACTTCGGGTCGCTGGTGGCGCCCAGGCCGTCGGTGTACTTCAGCGGCGTTCCGGGCTTGGCGATGTACCTCCCCATCTGGGAGTACGTCAGGCCCGAGGTCGCGCCGTACGTATGGATGCGCATGTACTTCGCGAAGCACCGCGCCTCCGAGCCGGTGTCCACGACCTGGTTCGCCACCGAGCAAGTTGGGGTCTCGATCGGCGACGGCGTCAGGCTCGAGCCCGCGCTCTTCAGCTGCGAGAACAGCTTCGACTGCGCCTGCTTCGCCGCCGTGACCTCGCCGGCGATCGCGGACGGCGTCATGTCGGGCGTGCCGGTGATCTGCTCCTGCTTGAGCGAGTCGTTGACCGTGGAGCGGCCGCTGAAGCCCATCACGATCGCGGCGATGCCGAAGGCGATCAGGACCGCACCGGCGACCACTCCGCCAATCTCGAAGAACTTCCTCATCGTTCTCTCCTTCCGTCGCGGTCAAGGCCTGTGCGCCTGCCTGTGACCTTTGCGGCTCAGTGTGCTTCCGTCCGCCGCGGCTGCCATCGGTAGCGAGCCGGGAATTCGCTGCGGCTGATCCCGGCTCGCATTGCGGATTTCCCGCACCGCCGTGAAGCTGGTCCAGGCTCAGGCGAGGCGCTCGAGGAGGCGCCCGTACTGCTCCAGGTGGCGGTCGCCGAGGAACTCGGCCGTCGCGCGCGCACGCGCGTTTCCGCCGAGGCGCTCGGCCTCGCCGCCGTCACGCAGCAGCGTCTCGACTGCCGCGCCGAACGCCTGCAGGTCGCGCGGCTCGTCCACCAGCAGCCCGTGCTCGCCGCTCACGATCTGGTCGGCGATCCCGCCGACCGCGCTCGCGACGATCGGGCGCGCCTTCCACATCGCCTCTGCGACCGTGAGCCCGAATCCCTCGGCGATGCTCTTCTGGACGACGACGGCCGCGTGCCGCTGGAGGGCGTTCACGATCGAGGCCGCTTCGTCCGCGTCGGCCATCGGCGTGCAGGCGAGGTGCACCCGGCCGCGGCTCGCGTGCGGGAGCTGACGCCAGAGCTCGTTGCACTCGTCCAGCACCTCGGCCGCCTCCGGGTCGTCGGCGACGCCTGTCACCGCCGGTCCCGACAGCGCGAGGTGTGCGCCCAGTGCGGGGTCGACGTGCTCGGTGAAGCCGGCCATCACGCCCGCCATGTCCTTCATGCGATCCCAGCGCGACACCTGGACGACCAGCGGTGCGTCCCGCGGCGGGGGTGGCCCGGTCTGCAGGATGTCGACGCGGCGGTTGATGCGGCCCGGCGACCCGTCACGTCGCGTGAACGGGACCGCGGGCACGTCGCCGTCTCCGCCGATGAGCCCGACGTAGCCGAGCGCCAGTCGCACGTTGCGGCGTGAGATCGGCTCGTTCTTCGCCGAGAACGGGTCGATCGAGGGCGAGATCACGTGGACGCGTCCGTCGTCCGCCCATGACGGAGCGAACGCCCGGCGCGAGAACACGAACGCGTCGGCCTCCTCGAGGTAGGGACGCAGAAAGTTCCAAGCGCGCTCACTCCATTCGTTCGGCCGGTCGCACCCCACGTGGCAACGCCAGACGATCCGGGCCCCCGCCCGGCGCAGGAGGCCGACAAGGCCCGCCGGCTGTGGGTCGTGGACGAGCACGACGTCGCCCGGGCGGACGAGCGCCCGCAGCTCCTCGGCGTTCCGTCGCGCAACCTCCTCGTAGTGACGCGCCTCGGTCTCACCGAGCGGGCCGCCGTCACCCGGCGCCCCGTAGAGACCATTATGGATCCGCTTCGTGATCGCGAAGAACGCGGGATCGCCCTGGATGACGAGCCAGCGCACCTCGAGACCCGCTCCGCGGCCGTACGCGAGCAGCGTCTGCAGCATCTCCGCGACGCCACCGCCGGTGGCAGTGGAGTTGAGGTTGAAGACGGCACGCTCCTCGAGCAGCGCCTGGGTCGACTCGGCGATCGCCTCGTAGCGTGCCATCCGCTCGGAGCCGATCAGCGGCTCGAGCCGTGCAGCGTCCAACGCCTGGACCTCGACCTCTCTCAGTCGCGTGCGCACCGCGATCACCTCCGACCTCTGCCCTACCCCGGACCGCTGTTGTTTCACGCTCGCGCACGCGGAACCGAATCCGCATCCGGCGGGACGCTGACCGGACCTCGGTAGTTGCCCGCGATCGTGGGAGAGGCGGCGCTGGG
>JBKPAM010000139.1:0-38617 GCA_046726435.1 Actinomycetota bacterium | reverse complement strand
AGCTGCCCCAGCTCGTCGCGGTCGCCGTAGTCCGGAAGCACGGCGAGCCTCGCCTGCGCCGTTCGCAAGGGCATTTGCTCGCCCTTGAACTCGACACGGGCCGCCAGGATCGCGTTCTCGAGCGCGTCCTCGCGCGTCGCGAGCTCGGCGGTGATCAGGCCGGCCTCGCAGGTCTTGCGTAGGCGGTAGAGCCGCTCGCGGTCGGTTCCGTCCGCAGCCGCAGTCTCGGCCTGCCGCAGGGCATCCAGCTGCTCGCGCGTGAAGAGCTCCGCGTAGCGGGCGACGATCTCGGCGCGCTCCGAGACCTCCTTCTCGCCCACCCGCACGGCGCGACCCTCTTCGGCGCGCTCGAACAGGTAGCGCTGGAGACGCGACTCGTAGTCGGCAGGCCGCAGGACGACGGCGACGCTCATCGGGGCGGGAATCTACCTACGCGGGACCTCGCCGCGCACGAGCCGGTGCACGACCTCGAGCAGCTCCTCGAGCTCGAACGGCTTCGGCACGACACCGTCGGCCTCGGCCCTCGCCTCGGAGTCGAGTTGCGAGCTCCCGCTGAAGAGCACCACCGGAGCAGGGTGCCCACGTTGGCGCAACGAGCGCATCAACGTGACACCGTCGTCGGGCCCGACGTGCACATCGAGCAAGACGAGGTCGACCTCGCCGGCCGAGAGCGCGCGCTCCGCCTGGCCCACGCTGCGGGCCTCCAGCACGCGATAGCCCTCGAGCTCGAGATTGATGCGGCACAGGAGCCGCAGTGCGGCGTCGTCCTCGACGATCAGGACTTTTGGTGCGACGCCTTCGTGGGCCGTGCCGGCCTCCCCGTATCCGATTCGCTGCAAGGCTCGTTTTATCACTCGGGAATGGTAAGAACGGCTGCAGGCCTGCCCATGCCCACGCCGCTCTTCCGGCGGCGTTCCTGGCTCGCGTTTCAGCGCGCGCTCGACCCGCTTGCGCCTCCGCGCCCGCTGCCGCCGAGCCGCGCGAGGGCCTCGTCCTTCCCAAGCACCTCGAGGCTCTCGAAGAGCCCGGGCGAGACCTTCGACCCGGTCAGGGCCAGGCGAATCGGCTGAAACGCCTCGCGCGGCTTCAAGCCGAGCCGCTCCGCGAGCCCCCGAAGCGCCGTCTCGATCTGCTCCGCCTCGAACGGCTCGACCCCGGCCAGTGTCTCGGCCGCCGCCGGGAGCACCGCCCCGTCCGCAGCCTTCTCGGGCTCGACCCGCGTGAAGAAAAACCCCGCGTACTCCTGAAACTCCCCCAGCGTGGCGATCTTCTCCTGCACCAGCGGTGCGACCCTGCGCACGAGCCCCTCGTCCCACTCGTAGCCCCGCTCCCGCAGGTACCCGACGAGCGTGTCCGCGTACTCGTCCGGTGGGAGGGCGCGCAGGTAGACGCCGTTCATCCAATCGAGCTTCTGGTAGTCGAACACGGCCGGGCTCGGAACCACCCGCTCGAGCGTGAAGCGCTCGACCAGCTCGTCCCGCGACATGATCGTCGTCTTGTCGTCGTAGCTCCAGCCCAGCAACGCGAGGAAGTTGACGAGCGCCGACGGGTAGTAGCCCTGGGCTCGGAACTCGTCGACGGTCACCGATCCGTGCCGCTTTGACAGCGGCCGGCCGTCCGGCCCGAGCACGTGCGAGACGTGCGCGTAGACCGGGGGCTCGGCCCCGATCGCGCGGATCAGGTTGATCTGCTTGGGCGTGTTCGAGATGTGGTCCTCGCCGCGGATGACGTGGGTGATCCCGTCCCAGACGTCCTCCATCGGCGAGGCGAAGTTGTAGGTCGGCCGGCCGTCCGAGCGAACGATGACGAGGTCCTCCAGTCGCTCGTTCGGAAACTCGACGCGGCCCCGAACCGCGTCGTCCCACGCCGTCGCGCCTTCGTCCGCCATACGGAAGCGGATCGCGCCATCGTCCTCGTAGGCCTTGCCCTCCTCGACCAGCCGCTCGGCGACCGCGATGCAGTCCTGCTGGCGATCGAGCTGGAACGTCACCTCGCCGTCCCAGTCGAGGCCGAGCCAGCTGAGCGAGTCCTGGATCTGCTGCGTTGCCTCCGCGACTTCCCGGCTGACGTCGGTGTTCTCGATCCGCAGCCGGAACTCGCCGCCTTCGTGGCGCGCGAAGAGCCAGTTGAAGAGTGCTGTGCGGACATTCCCGATATGGAGGAAGCCGGTCGGGCTCGGGGCCATGCGAACGCTGATACCCACGCCGTTAGCGTACTGGCGTGGCGGAGCGCGTCCTCACGCTGCGGGAGCTGAACCGAACGACGCTGCTGCGGCAGCTACTGCTCCGCCGAGAGCGACTGCCGCCCGTTCGCGCGGTCGAGCGGCTCGCGGGGCTCCAGACACAGCGCCCGTCGTCGCCGTACCTCGCGTTGTGGTCCCGACTCGAAGGGTTCGAGCGCGGTTCGCTCGAGCGCTCACTCCTCCGCCGGCGCATCGTGAAGGCGCTGCTGATGCGCGCAACCATGCATCTGGTCTCGGCTCGCGACTACCCGTACCTGGACGCCGCTGTTCGCGAGGCGCGAACCTTGACGCGGGTGCGCGGGACGGAGCGGCCGCCGGACGAGCTCGTCGAGCGGATCGTCGCGCTGACCCGCGAGCGGCCGCGGACCCGTACGGAGATCATGAAGGCGCTCGGCTTCCACTCGAGAACGCTCGAAGTCGACAAGCTGCGCACCTACGCGTGGGTGATGGCGCTCGGCCGGCTCGAGCAGACTCCGGACTCGGCGCTCTTCGGCTTCCGGGGCTCACCCGCCTACGAGCCCGCCGCTCACGAACACCCTCCGACCGCGGAAGCCGTGGCGCACGCGATCAGGCGCTACCTCGCGGCCTTCGGGCCGGCGACCCGCGCGGACGTGTCGCACTGGAGCGGCGTGCCGATCCGCGACCTCGAGCCGGGGTTTGACGAACTGCATCTGCGGAGCTTCCGGGACGAGAGCGGCCGCGAGCTGCTCGACCTGCCGCGGGCCCCGCTGGCCGAAGCCCGAGTCGAGGCCCCGCCGAGGCTCCTGCCGCGCTGGGACGAGCTCCTGCTCGCCCACAAGGACCGCACCCGCGTCCTCCCGGAGGAGCACCGGAAGGCGGTGATCCGCAAGAACGGCGACGTCCAGCAGGCATTCCTCGTCGACGGCTTCGTGGCCGGGCTTTGGTGGCAGCAAGACGAGCGGATCGTGCTCGAGCCGTTTGCGCCGCTGCCTCGGCTGGCAAACGGGAGCTCGAGGACGAGGCGGCACGCCTGGCTGCCTGGCTCCGCTAGCGTCCGTCGCGTGCTCCTCGGCGGTCACTGCTCGGGCGGAATCAAGAAGGCGCTCGACAACGCGGCCGAGTTCGGCATGGACGCGGTCCAGCTCTTTGCGCAGAGCCCGCGTACCTGGCGCTTCCCCCAGCACGACCCCGCCGACCTCGAGGCGTTTCGCAGGCGGCGAGAGGAGCTCGGCATCGATGCCGCCTCGATCCACGCGGTCTACCTCCTCAACCTCGCGAGCCCGAAAAAGGACTTCTACGAGAAGAGCACGGCGACGCTCTGCTCGACGGTGGACACGGCCTGCGCGATCGGGGCCGAGACCGTCGTCTTCCACGTCGGCTCGCACCAGGGCGCCGGCTTCGAAGCGAGCCTGGAACGGGTCGTGCCGGCACTCGCGCACGCGCTGGAGCGGTGCGACGAGACGACGTGGCTCTGCATGGAGAACGCCGCCGGCACCGGCGACACGATTGGCCGCTCGCTCGAGGAGCTGGCCGCGCTGTATGAAGCGGCCGGCCGGCACCCGCGGCTCGGCGTCTGCCTGGACTCCTGTCACCTCTACGCCTCGGGCTACGACGTGACCGATCCGGCCGAGCTCGACCGCGTGGTCGAGCAGCTCGACGAGACGATCGGCCTCGACCGCCTGCGCTGCCTGCACGTGAACGACTCGAAGACGCCGCTCGGCTCGAACCGCGACCGGCACGACAACATCGGCGACGGGCTGATGGGGGAAAAGCTCGGCGTCTTCCTCGCCCACCCGAAGTTCCAGGAGCTTCCCGCGTACCTCGAGGTGCCGGGCACCGACGGGCACGGCCCCGATCTCGAGCAGATGACGAAACTGAGGAAGCTCTACGCGAGGGCTACGAAGCGCGAATCTCGGCGAACACGCGCAAAGGCGTCGCGGGCGACGCCGACCTCAGGTCGCGCGGGCTCTGCTCGCGCGTCCGTGGGAAAGCGCCCGGCGAAACGGTCGAAGTAGCCGAGGTAATTTCTCTAGGACGCGCCGATCTGCGCGAATACGCGAAAAGAGGGCTCGCCGACCGGCAGCTCGTGGAACTCGGGGTTGACGCAGCCGAGCTCGTCGCCGCGGCTCTCGTAGCAGCCCTCGACCTCGACGCGGCACATCGGGAGGGCCGGTGCGGTTGCACGCACGGCGCCGAAGCCACCGCTGCGCCTCTCGGCCGCCCGTAGGAGGTCGATGTCGATCTCGACGTCGAAGACCTTCATCAGGCAACCCATGTACGTGTGGCCGAACTCCTCGTACGAGTAGACGAACGGACAGCTTCGCTCGAGGCAGGCGCCGGGGTGTACGACCTTGTCGCAGTGGACACCGCAGCGGCGGCATTCGACCTCGTCCTGGGGGCGGAGCGGAAGCTCGGTCGGCTCAGTGACCGCCTGCTCGCGTATCTCCATGGATGGATTGTGGTTACAACGCACCGCCCTGCGCAAGACTTGACAAGCCCGCCTCGAGAGGCTAGGCGAGGCGGCGGGCGACGTTCAGCACATCGAGCTGCGTGAACGCCTGGTGGTGCGGCTCGGCGCCGTCGGGGTGCTCGTCGGCTCGGAACCAGAGCGCCTGCACGGTCGTCATCCCGACCTCTGCGGCGCCGCGGACGTCCTCGTAGAGGCGGTCGCCGACGAAGAGGGCACGCTCGGGCTCGACGTCGAGCGCCTCGAGCGCGCGGTGGAAGATCGCCGGGTGCGGCTTCCGGGTGCCGACCTCGGACGAGAAGACGCTGAAGTCGAGCCGCTGCTCGATGCCCATGTGCTCGAGATCGCGGTGCAGCAGCCAGCCCGGGTCGAAGGCGTTCGAGACGAGCCCGAGCTTCAGGCCCCGCGCGCGCAGCGACTCGAGCAGCGGGTGGGTGTGCGCGGCGAGGATGCGGGCGGGATCCCAGGCGAGATGCTCGGCCTCGAGGAAGCGCATGAGCTCGTCGTCGTCGATCTCGACGCCGAGGTCGCCGAGCAGACCGCGCACCAGGCCCGGGTACTCGATCTCCTCGATCGTCCCGGGGACCCAGAAGAGGGGCTCGTACTCGGCGCGGAAGCGCTCGGTGACCGCGTCCGCGTCCGGAAGCCCGTCGCGTCCGATCGCCTCGAGACCCGCCCGGTGACCCGCGCTCACTAGCTCGGGCGAGTACGCGAACTGCATCAGGGTGTCGCCCCAGTCGAAGAGAACCGCCTCAAGCACGGGTGGTTAGGCTAGCCCCCGTGGGCCGCAAGCTCCTCTGGGCGTCGCTCGTGCTGGCCCCGATCACCCTCCTGCTCCGGTACGTCTTCCACACCGGCGACACCGTGCTGTTCGTCGCCTCGGCCGCGTCGCTCGTTCCGCTCGCGTGGCTGATCGGGGAATCGACCGAGCACGCAGGCGAGCACACCGGTCCTGGAATCGGCGGGTTCCTGAACGCGAGCTTCGGCAACGCGCCCGAACTGATCATCGCACTCTTCGCCGTCAACGAGTCGCTGCCGAACGTCGTCCGGGGCTCGCTCGCCGGAAGCGTCGTCTCGAATGTCCTGCTCGTGCTCGGGTTCGCCCTCGTCTTCGGCGGCGACGAGCAGCGGGAGCCGCTCGACCGCTTCTCGCTCCTGCTTCAGCTCGGCCTCGTGTTGACGGCGGTCCTGCTCTTCCTCGTGCCGTCAGTGCCCGGCTGGTCCGGCGACCCCGAGCGGCACTCGCTTGCCGTCGCGACGATCCCAGTCTCGGTTGTCTTGCTCCTGCTCTACGTCGCCGTGACGATCGGCTCGCTACGGCGGCACAAGCGGCTGCACGAGGAAAGCGGCGAGGTCGCTCGCGGAGGCTGGACGCTGCCCGTGGCGCTGATCGCGCTCGGTGCGGCAACCGTCGTGACGGCGTTGATCAGCGAGACGCTCGTGCACTCGCTGCACGCCTTCGCCGAGTCCGCCGGCCTGTCCGAGTTCTTCATCGCGGCCGTGATCGTCGCGATCGTCGGCAACGCCGCCGAGCACGGGGGCGCGATCGTGATCGCCAGGCGCGGGAAAATGCCGCTCGCCACGGAGATCGCCGTGTCGTCGAGCGCGCAGGTGGCATTGCTCGTGACGCCCGCCGTGGCGCTGCTGTCGTGGCTCATACGCCCCGCGCTGCCGCTCTCGTTCCGGCCGATCGAGCTGGCCACGATGGGCGGCGGGACGGCACTGGTCGCGCTGGTCATCGCCGACGGCCGCGCCCGGCGCTGGAAGGGCTGGCTGCTCGTCGCGGTCTACGGAGCGGTCGCGGTCGCGTTCTACGCCTCGGGCGACCGCTGAGGCCGGCCCGCCGTCCCCGCCTTGGCCCAGCTGGTCGCGGATTGTCTGGCCGCCCCGGGCGAAGCGCTGGCCGAAGCACTGGCTGAACCCCCGGGCGCGAACGTCACACATCCGCGACGGTCTCGTGACACACCGCGCGGATCTCCCCGATACGCTCGCCTCGGGGGAGGAGGCCGGGCGAACCGAACTACGGGGACGGCTCTAGGGGCGCGCGAGCGCCGAAGATCTCCGGCTCCCGGGTAAACGGATACGTTGCCCAGTAGAGCCGTTCGACCTCGCCGCGGTCGTTCCGCACCACTCGCAGCACTTCGCCCCGCTCTCGTCCCGACACGGTCCGGAAGCGATCCTCCCCCTCCGGCTCAAAGACGGACGGCTCTCTCCCGGCCGGCGCCGACGCGAGCTGAGCTTCCAGCCTGCCTCGGCGCCAGCTGAAGGTCGTCTCCGAGCCCTCCGACCACCATCGCCCCAGCAACGGAAGGATGTCCTCCGGTGGCGATTCCCCGGGCGCCCAGTGCTCGGGATCGGGCGCCAGTTCCTCCAGCGCCGCCTCCGCAAGATCCAGTCCCGTGGCGCCCAGCTTTTCCCAGCCGCCCGAGTTCGTCAGAACGACCGCACCGATGCGCTCGGGGCGCGAGTAGACCAGGATCGAGAGGAAGCCGGGGTACCCGCCGGTGTGCCCAGCGAAGATCCGATCGCCGCGCCGCCAGAGCTCGATCCCGAGCCCCCAACCGAGCGTCCAGTCCCGCTCGGCCATCACCTGGACGTCGTGCATCTGCGCCACGCTCGACGCCGCGAGGACCGACTCGTCCGGCTCGGAGAGGAATGCGCCCCACCGGGCAAGATCCGCGACCGTGCTGTAGAGGCCCGACTCCCCGCCTTTTCCGCCGAGCTCGAGCACCGGCTCGCGGCGCACCGCATCCGAGTATGGCTCGACGAAGTACGGCAGCGCGGCGGGCTCCGTCGGCCCCCACGTGGTTCGCTCGAGCGCGAGCGGGCGGAGGAAGTGCTCGTCGACGTAGTCCCGAAGCGGAACGCCTGACACGCGCGCCACAACTTGGCCGAGTAGCGCGTACGCGAGATTCGAGTAGTGCCACGCCGCGGCTGGCGGGAGCACCTGCTCCGCCTCCTCGAGCCTGCTCAAGAGCTCCTCCTCGTCCGGGAACTCGAGCGTCTCCCAGATCTCTCCGGGAGGCTCGCGCTGCAGTCCCGACGCGTGGGAGAGCATGCGGCGGAGGGTGGGCGTCCCGTGAGCCGCTTCGGGGAGGTGGCTCGAGAGCGGGTCGTCGAGCTCGAGCCTGCCCTCGTCGCCAAGCCGCAGCACTGACGCCGCGGTGAACGTCTTCGTGATCGACGCGATGGCGTACTGCGTGTCGGGCGTCGCGTCGGTTCCCTGCTCGACGTCGGCCAGCCCGACCGCCTCGCTCCACTGGAGCTCAGTGCCGCGAAACACCGCCGCGGCCAGGCTCGGCAGCCGGCCCGCCGTCTGCGCCTCCAACAGGAGGCGCCGGAAGCGCTCAGGCGCGGGCAAGGGCTCCAAGCGCGCGGGGAATCAGCTCGACCGCGTGTTCGACGTCGTCGTCGTCGATGTCGAGGTGCGTCACGGCGCGAAGCCGAGTCGGGTGCATGGTCATCGAGAGCCCAACGCCCTGCTGCACGAGCCGTTCGAGCGCCTCCTCCGTGCTCAGCCCCAGCGGCGCGACGTCGACCTGGACGAAGTTCGTCTCCACCTGCTCGAGGTTCACCGGCACGCCGGCCTCGTGCAGGCCCTCTGCCAGCCGCCTTGCCCGCGCGTGGTCCTCCGCGAGACGGTCGATGTTGTGCTCGAGCGCAAAAACGCCCGCAGCGGCCACGATGCCGGCTTGCCGCATCGCGCCGCCGAAGAGGTGCTTGAGCCGACGCGCCTTCGCCATCAGGGCGGGCGAGCCCGCGACCAACGCGCCGAGCGGGCAGCCGAGCCCCTTGGAGAGGCAGAGCGTGACCGTGTCGAAGCGACCGCCGATCTCGGCCGCCGGCACTCCGAGGGCGACCGCCGCGTTGAGGACGCGCGCGCCGTCCAGGTGCACTCGCAGCTCCAGCTCTCGTGCGGTGCCGACGACCGCCTCGAGCTCGTCGAGCTGCCAGACCCGCCCGCCGGATGCGTTGTGGGTGTTCTCGACGGAGACGATCTTTGTGGCGGGCACGTGCGAGTGATCGGTCCGGCGGACGGTCTCGCGGAGCTGCTCCGGGGTAAAGCGACCGGCGGGGCAACGCAGCTGCCTCGTCATCATCCCTGCGTGCACGGCCGGCCCGCCCAGCTCGGAGACGAAGATGTGCGAGTTCTCTTCGGCCACGACCTCGTCACCAGGGTCGCCGAGACAGCTCAGGGCGATCTCGTTCGCCATCGTCGCGGTCGGAACGTAGACGGCCTCTCCCTGGCCGAGGAGCTCGGCCGCGCGGCGCTCGAGCTCATTGACGGTCGGGTCCTCGCGGCGCTGCTCGTCGCCCACCTCGGCGGAGGCGATCGCCGCGCGCATCTCCGGTGTAGGCCTCGTCTTGGTGTCGGAACGGAGATCGATCATCAGACGCCCTTCGGAGCCTCGGCCACCGCCTCGGCCGGCTCTGCGCCGGGATCGGGGTGCTCTTCGAAGCCGTACCGAACGACCAGCTGCTTGACTGCCCGCACCTCGTCGAGCCGTCCAACCGCGCGCCCGTGAGGAGCGGACTTGGGGAGCTCGGGGTCGTCGACCGCTTCGTCCGCGATCGCGAGCATCGCCTCGGCAAAGGCGTCCAACGTCTCCTTCGCCTCCGTCTCGGTCGGCTCGATCATCAACGCCTCGGGCACGACAAGCGGGAAGTAGATCGTCGGCGGATGGAAGCCGTAGTCCATCAGCCGCTTTGCCACGTCCAGCGCGCTGACGCCGTGCTCGCGCTTCAGCCGTCGCGCCGAGAGCACGAACTCGTGCATGCACAGCCGGTCGTAGGGAAGCTCGTAGGCCTCACGCAGGCGGGCGAGAAGGTAGTTGGCGTTGAGCACCGCCACCTCCGACATCTCGCGCAGCTGCGGCCCGTACGAACGGATGAATGCGTACGAGCGAACGAAGACACCGAACGGCCCGAAGAAGCCGCGTACCTTGCCGATCGTCTGCGGCCGGTCGTAATCGAAGCGGTAGCGCTCTCCCTTGCGGACGATCCCCGGAACCGGCAGGAACGGCTCGAGCCGCTCCGCGACCGCGATCGGACCGCCGCCTGGGCCCCCACCGCCGTGGGGCTGCGCGAACGTCTTGTGGAGGTTGATGTGGACGATGTCGAAGCCCATGTCCCCCGGGCGCGAGATGCCGCAGACGGCGTTCAGGTTCGCGCCGTCGTAGTACATGAGAGCGCCGGCGCCGTGGAAGATCTCCGCGATCTGCTCGATGTTCTCGTCGAAGAGGCCGAGCGTCGAGGGGTTCGTAAGCATCAGCCCGGCCGTGCGCCCGTCGACCTTCCCGCGCAGGTCGTCCACGTCGATGTTGCCGCGCCGATCTGTCCTGACGGGCGTGAGCTCGTACCCGGCCATCGTCACGCTCGCGGGGTTCGTGCCGTGGGCGGTGTCGGGAATCACGACCTTGCGGCGCTGCTCCGACTCCCCGCGGTCGCCGAAGTAGGCGCGCATCAACAGCAGCCCGGTGAGCTCACCCTGGGAGCCTGCCGCCGGCTGAAGCGACACGGCGTGCAGGCCCGTGATCTCCGCGAGGGCCTCCTGCAGCTCCCAGCAGAGGCGGAGCGCTCCCTGGGCACCGTCCTCGTCCTGGTGCGGGTGGAGGTCGCGGAAGCCGGGAAGGGCGGCGAGGCGCTCGTTGACCCGGGGATTGTGCTTCATCGTGCAGGAGCCGAGCGGATAGAAGCCGGTGTCGATGCCGAAGTTCTGCGTCGAGAGCTCGGTGAAGTGCCGGAGGAGGTCCGGTTCCGCCAGCTCGGCCAGGCGTGGCGGTTCTGCGCGACGCAGCTCCGCCGGCGGCTCGGGCACGGGTAGGTCATGGCTCGGCGGGCGCCCGGCGCGACGCCCTGGCTGCGACTTCTCGTAGATCAGCTTCACGGCCCCGCCACTTCGGCGAGCACCTCTGCGAGCCGGTCGATCTCTGCGGCCGTGCGCTTCTCTGTCACCGCCACGAGCAGCGCGTCGTCCATTCCCGCGTAGTCGCGGCCGAGGACGTAACCGGGATGCACGCCACGAGCCCTGGCCTCGCGCACGACCTCGCTGGCGGGCCGTCCGACGCGTACGGCAAACTCCTTGAACGTTGTCTGTTCCGAGAACACGAGTGGAAGCGCGAGCCGCTGTGTCGCGTGCTCGGCGAGGGCCATGCAGGTCTCCCCCACCTCCCTGAGACCCTCCGGGCCGAGCCACGACAGGTAGACGAGGCCGGCCAGCGCGAGCAGCGTCTGGTTCGTTGTGATGTTCGAGGTGGCCTTCTCGCGCCTGATGTGCTGCTCGCGTGTCTGGAGGGTGAGGACATAGCCGCGGTTACCCGCGGCGTCAGTGGTCTCGCCGACGATTCGGCCCGGCATCCGCCGGATGAAGTCGGACCGTGCCGCGAGGAAGCCGTAGTGCGGGCCGCCGCCGGAGAGGAAGTTTCCCGCCGACTGACCCTCTCCGATCGCGATCACGCAGCCGTACTTGCCGGGCGCCTCGAGCACGCCCAGTGACATCGGGTCGACGTGTGCGACCGGGAGCGCCTCGGCGTCGTTCGCCGCCGCGGCGAGGTCGGGCCCGGGCTCCAGCACCCCGAAGAAGTTCGGCTGCTGGAAGATGACGCACGCCGCGTCGTTCGCCGTGTCGCGGAGCTCGTCCGGGTCGGTCGAGCCGTTGCGGTGAGGAACCTCGACGACCTCGAGGCCGAACCCCTGTGCGTACGTCTTCACGACCTGCCGGACCTGTGGGTTGGTGGCCTCGGTGACGACGACCTTCGTGCGACCCGTCGCGTGCTTGGCGATGAAGCAGGCGTCGGCGGCGACCGTCGTGCCGTCGTAGCCGGAGGCGTTGGAGACGTCCATCCCGGTGAGCTCGCAGATCGCGGTCTGGTACTCGAAGATCGCCTGCAGCACGCCCTGGCTGAGCTCCGGCTGGTAGGGCGTGTAGGCCGTGAGGAACTCACCGCGCTGGAGCACGGCGTCGACGATCGCCGGGACGTAGTGGTCGTACATCCCGGCGCCGAGGAACGACAGCTCCGTCCCCGTGTGCACGTTCTGAGCCGCGAGCGACTCGAAGTACGCCGTCAGCTCGGGCTCGGTGAGAGCGGGCAGCAACTCGAGCTCGCGCTCGAGCCGCACGCCCCTGGGCACGTCGGCGAACAGCTCCGCGACCGAGGCGACGCCGATTTCGTCGAGCATCGCCTCCCGGTCGGCGTCGGTCAGCGCGAGGTAGCTCACCCCTGCTCGGCCAGGTGCTGCCTGTACGCCTCCGCGTCCATCAGCTCGTCCGTCTCGGCCGGATTGCTGAGCCGCACGCGCACGAGCCAGCCTTCGCCGTACGGATCGTCGTTGACCGTCTCGGGGGCGTCGATGACCGCGAGGTTCACCGCGAGCACCTCGCCCGAGAGCGGCGCGATGACGTCGGAGACCGCCTTCACCGACTCGACCTCGGCGTACGCCTGGCCGCCGGTCACGCTCGTGCCCTCCTGCGGGGCTTCGAAGTGAACGAGCTCGCCGAGGGCGTCCTGCGCGAACCAGGTGATCCCGAAGGTGGCCTCGCCGTCGCCGATCCGCGCCCAGTCGTGCTCGACGTGGTAGCGCAGGTCGTCCGGATAGGTCTCGGCGGCTGCCATCAGGTCTCCTCCCGCGAGTAGATCGGCTTCTTCACCACGTCCGCGCGGCGGTGTCGGCCGCGGACGTCGATCGTCAGCCCGGAGCCCGGTCGAGCAAGCCCGGCCGGAACGTAGCCCATCCCGATCCCGCGCTCGAGCATCGGCGAATGCGAGCCCGACGTCACCTCTCCCCCCTCGACGATCGCCATCCCTTGGCGCGGGATCCCGGACTCCTCCATGACGAAGGCGGTCAGCTTGCGCTCCGGGCCTGCCTCCTTGATCCGACGCAGCGCGCCTGCGCCGGTGAAGTCCTTGTCCAGCGCGCACACCCAGCCGAGCCCGGCCGAGATCGCGTTCGTCTCGGGAGTGATGTCGTTCCCGTGCAGTGGGTAGCAGACCTCGAGCCGCAGCGTGTCGCGCGCACCGAGGCCGCAGGGAACGACCCCGCGAGCGAGCACGCGATCCCAAAGCTCGCCGGCCGCGTCGGCGTCGACGAGCAGCTCAACCCCAAGCTCGCCCGTGTAGCCGGTCCGGTTGACGGTGCAGGAAACGCCCCCGACCTCGCCCTCGGCGAAGGTGAAGGCGGGCGCCTCCGACAGGCCGAGCCGCTCGAGCGAGCGCGGCCCCTGCACCGCGATCAACGCAAAGTCGTCGGAGACATCACGTACCTCCACCCCGGCGACCTCGCGGTCTCGCAGCCAGGCGAAGTCGGTCTCGCGGTTGGAAGCGTTCACGATCAGCAGGAATCGCTCGGGCAACAGCTCGTAGGCGATCAGGTCGTCGACGATCCCGCCCTGCTCGTTCGTCAGCAGCGTGTACTGGGCTTGACCGGTCCCGATCCGGTCGAGGTCGTTCGAGAGCAGTTCCTGCAGGAACCCGCGGGCGCCCGGGCCCTCGACCAGGAGCTCGCCCATGTGCGACACGTCGAACGCGCCCGCGTCGGCCCGAACCGCGCGGTGCTCGGGGATCACGCCCTCGTACTGAACCGGCATCTCCCAGCCCGCGAACGGAACGAGCCGCGCGCCGAGCGCGAGGTGGCGCTCGAAGAGCGGCGTTCGCAGCAGCGTCTGCATCGGGCGCTGATGCTAATGGAGCCGAAAAGGGAGCCGCCCCGGCTTCGACTGAGATGTCGAGGCCGGGGCGGCCGGACCGGGTCATCGCGGGTCAACCGTTAGGGTCGACCCGAGAGGGCAGGACGATCCTTGCCGCACCGCGCCGCGGCTAAACATCGGTTTACGGACTTCGTGACCTAGTCGCGAAGGAACGAGGGTACTTCGAGCTCGTCGTCGGTGAGCCCGAAGCGCTCCGCCGGCGTCTCGCGCTCGCCCTCCGCCTCGCCCTTGGCCTGCTCGACGGGCTCCTCGACGCGCCGGCGCCGACGAATCCGCCCAGGTCCGAAGCCCGTCGCGATCACCGTGACCCGCACCTGGTCGCCGAAGGACTCGTCGATCACGGCGCCGAAGATCACGTTCGCGTTCTGGTCGGCGGCCGAGGTCACGACCTGCGCCGCCTCGTTGACCTCGAAGAGGCCGATATCGGGCCCGCCGGTGACGTTCAGCAAGATGCCCGTCGCCCCCTCGATCGACGATTCGAGGAGCGGCGAGGAGACCGCCGCGCGGGCGGCCTCGGTGGCACGGTTCTCGCCCGAAGCGCTGCCGATGCCCATCAGCGCCGAGCCGGCCTCGGTCATGATCGTCCGCACATCGGCGAAGTCGAGGTTGACCAGGCCGGGGATGGTGATCAGGTCGGTGATGCCCTGCACGCCCTCGCGTAGCACCTCGTCGGCCATGGTGAACGCGTCCACGATCGAGGTCCGCTTCTCGACCACCTGGAGCAGGCGGTCGTTCTCGATCACGATCAGCGTGTCGACCTCGTCGCGGAGCTCGTCGACCCCGCGCGAGGCGACCTCTGCGCGGCGCCGCCCCTCGAACGAGAAGGGCCGCGTCACGACGCCCACGGTGAGCGCGCCGATCTCCTGCGCGAGCTTGGCGAGGATCGGCGCGGCGCCTGTCCCGGTACCGCCACCCTCACCCGCGGTGACGAAGACCATGTCGGCGCCCTTGAGGGCCTCCTTCAGCTCGTCGCGGCTCTCCTCCGCCGCGGCACGACCGACGCTCGGCTCCGCACCGGCGCCCAGGCCCTTCGTCACGTCGGAGCCGATCGGCATCTTCACGTCCGCGTCGCACATCAGCAGCGCCTGTGCGTCCGTGTTGACGGCGATGAACTCGCAGCCGGTCAGGCCGGCGTCGACCATCCGGCTGACGGCGTTCGAGCCGCCCCCGCCGACACCGACGACCTTGATCAGCGCCAGGTAGTTGCCGCTTTGATCCCGTACGCTCAACTCGCCTCGACCTCAAGCTTCGGTGGACAGTGCGTCTTACGGGACGGCAGGGTACGCCGCGTCGAGGCGGCTGTCAACGCCGACGCTAGGAGCGCACTCTAAGGCTGAGGTTGAGACTCTAGGGTTGGGCCGGCCACCGGACGCTCGGGGACGCTGACGTCGAGATACGCGTAGCCGCCGTGGGACAACAGCCCCGGGACGATCTCCGACGCGACCGCGAGCTTGAGCGGGACCTCGCGGAGATCCCCGAGTCGGACCTCGAGCCCCGAGCGGAGGACGAAGGTCAGGTCGAGCTCCCTCGCCCGGACCATGCGGATGCGTCCGGGGAGCCGAGAGTGACGGGCCAGCGCAAGGGCACGAACCGCGCGGAGGCCGAAGCGGTCGGTGATCCCGGCCCCCACCTCCGGCTCTCCGGAGTGGGCGAGCCAGATCCGCGGCAGGCCCGAATGGGAATTCGGCGGCACGGCGGCGATCGTCCGCGCGCTTGCGGCCACGAGCCACGCGTCCGCCCCTCGGCGAGCGACGGCCACCGGATGCTCCGGGCGCACCATGACGCGAAGCGTGTGCGGGAAGTCGCGGTCGTATCCTCCGGCGGCCACATCCGGCAGCGCCGCGAGCCGGCGGGCGACCTTCGACGAGTCGAGCGTCAGCAGGCTCTGTCCCTCGAGCGGTGCAAGGGCGGCGCGCACGTGCGCGGCGACCGGAGCCGGGGCACCCTCCACCTCGATCGTGTTCAGCGCGAACAGCGGCGTCTCCCGCGCGACGAGGTACAGGCCGATCGCACCGAGAACGACGGCGAAGCCGATCAGCAGCGAGCGACCCGACGGGAGCAACCGAAGGACGGGCGCCCGCTCGAGCGCCGGCAGCCGCACCACAGCGGCCTGGCCGCGGGCACGAGGGGGTACGCGCTGGGGCACGACGCGGCTTTCGCCGCAGCGCACGGTGCTCCTACCGAACGGCTGGAAGCTCGATCGGGCCGAGGAGCTCGACCTCGTGAACCAGCTCGACGCCGAACTGCTCGAGCGCGCGCCGCCGGGCCTCCGCCATCAACGCGATCGCGTCCGCGGCGCGCGCGCCGTCGGCGTTCTCGATGAAGTTCGCGTGGCGCGGCGAGATCTGCGCGCCGCCGATTCGGTGCCCCTTCAGGCCGCAGGCCTCGAGCATCCGCCCCGCGCTGAGCTCGTGCTCGGGGTTCTTGAAGACGCTCCCGAACGTCCTCCTGTTCGTGGGCTGGGCTGCCTTCCGCAGCGCCTGCAACCGCGTGACGTTCGCGCGGATCTGCTCCTCGGGAACCGCGCCGAGCGTGAACTCGGCTCGCGCGACCACCTGACCGTGACGAAGCTCCGAGTGCCGGTAGCGAAGCCCGAGCTCGGCGGGGGTCAGCCACTGTGCGCCTTCTCCGTCGACGACGAGCGCTCGGTCGAGAATCGCGGACCAGTCGCTGCCGTACGCGCCCGCGTTCATCCAGACGCCGCCGCCGATCGTGCCGGGAATCGCGCACGCGAACTCGAAGCCGCCGAGACTCGCTGCCCGGACGCGGTGCAGGCAGACGGCGTTCGCCGCGCCGCCTCCCGCGAGCAGCCGCTCCCCGTCCGCGCGGGCCTCCGCCAGCTCGCCGCCGAGCTTCAGCACGAGGCCGGCAAAGCCTTCGTCCGCGACGAGCAAGTTTGACCCCAAGCCGATCGTCGCGACGGGAAGCTCCCGCTCACGCGCCCAGGCCAGGGCCTCCTCGAGCTCCTCCAGTGACTCCGGCCGCGCGAAGGCTCGCGCCGGCCCTCCCGCGCCGAGCGTGGTGAATCGCGAGAGCGAGACTCCTTCTTCGACCTTCACGAGAGCTCCCGGAGCAGCAGCGGCCCGGCACGCTCGACGTCGCCCGCGCCGATCGTCAGCACGAGGTCGCCCGCCCGCGCCCGCCGAGCGAGAAACCGCACCGCGTCCTCGAGCTGGGGGGTCCATCCGACCGGCATCCCCGGTCGCTCCGCCACGAGCGCGTCGACTACGAGGCTCCCCTCGACCCCCGGCAGCGGCTCCTCACGTGCGGCGTAGACGCCTGTCACGGCCACCACGTCGGCAGCTGCCAGTGCGCGCCCGAGGTCGTGTGCCAGGTATCGCGTGCGCGAGTAAAGATGCGGCTGGAAGACGACGAGCAGGCGGCCGCCGTCGACCGCGCTCCGCGCCGCCGCCAGCGTCGCCGCGATCTCTCGGGGGTGGTGCGCGTAGTCGTCGTAGACCCGGATGCCGGCTGACTCGCCGCGGAGCTCGAACCGTCTCCCCGCCCCTGCGAACTCGGCCAGCACCGGCGCGGCCTCGTCGCGCGAGACGGCCGCGAGCTCGAGCGCCGCGAGCGCCGTGGCCGCGTTGCGCCGGTTGTGCTCGCCGCGGACCGCGAGCGGGAAGTCGACCGGCTCGAGGTCCTCGCCCCGCACGGCTTCGGGCGCGCCCTCGAGCCAGCGTTCGAACAGCTCGCGCACCTCGGCCTCGGAGCCGAAGGTGGCGTGGTGGTCGAGCTCAACGTTCGTCAGGACGGCGATTTGCGGACGCAGGAGCTCGAGCGAGCGGTCGGACTCGTCGCCCTCGGCCACGAGCCAGCCCTCACCGCCCCTCGCGTTGCCGTCGAGCTGCGGAATCTCTCCGCCGATCAGAAACGCTGGGTCGCGGCCGAGGCGATCGAGCGCGAAGGCGACCATCCCGGTCGTGGTCGTCTTCCCGTGTGCGCCGGCGACGACGATCGACGGGCGCAGCGCCACGAGCTCCGCCAGGAGCTCTCCCCTCTTCTTCACATGCGCGCGAGAAGCCTCCGGATTGTCCGCCGGGATCGCGCTGGAAACGATGACCTCTGCGCCCTCGGGCACGTTCGAGGCGTCGTGGCCGATCGAAACCGGAATGCCGGCTGCCTCGAGGCGCTCCACGTACGAGGAGCGCGCCCGGTCGGAGCCTCCGACCTCGGCTCCCCACTCCCGCGCCACCAGGGCCAGTGCGCTCATGCCGGCGCCGCCGATCCCCACGAACCAAAAGCGCCTACCCGCGAGCGGCTGCAAACGTGATCAGCTCCTCTGCGATCTGATCGGCCGCGTCCGGGCGCGCAACCGCCCGCATCCCCGCTCCCATCTGCTCCAGCCGCCTCGGATCGTCGAGCAGCGAGCGGACGGTCTCCGGGGCCTGCCCGAGGTCGCTTTCCGGGATGAGGATCGCGCCACCGGCACGCTGGAAGAACTGCGCGTTCTTGGTCTGGTGATCGGCGGTCCCGTACGGGTACGGGACGAGGACGGCCGGCACGCCCGCCGCCGCGAGCTCCCAGACGCCGCCGCCCGCCCTCGAGAGCGCGAGATCGACGGCGCCGAGCACGACCCCGTACTCGTCGACGAACGGAAGCAGCCGGTAGTCCTGGCGCGAGACGCTGTCCTTCAGCCGCTCGTACTCGCGTTCGCCCGTGAGGTGGACGACCGCGGGGCCGGACGCTCCGAAGCTCTCGACGGCCAGGTCGTTCAGCGCCCGCGCACCCTGGCTGCCGCCGGCGACGAGCAGCACGGGCCCGTCCTCCGGCAACTCGAGTCGTCGCCGCGCCTCCTCGCGCGGCCGCGGCCGCGAGCGCTCCGGCACGGGCCTGCCCGTGACGCGGTACTTCGGCGGATTGCGTCCCTCGATCGGGTACGAGAGAAAGACTCGCTTCACAAACGGCGCGGCAAGCCGGTTCGCCAGGCCAAGGTGCGCGTCGGCCTCGGTGAGCGCCGTGGGAATCCGCCGGCGAGCGGCCGCGATGACCATCGGGCCGCCGACGTAGCCGCCCGCACCGAGCACCGCGTCGGGGTCGCGCCGCGCAAGGATTCGATCGCAGGCCGCGGGCGCGGCGAGTGCCCGTAGCGCCGCTCGGGCCTGCGCGACGCCCGGCTGCCGGGGAAGCCCGCTCACGCGAAAGGTGTCGAGCTCGAAGCCGGCCTCAGGAACCAGCCGCGCGTCGGCGCGATCCCGCGATCCGGCGAACGTCACCCGTGCGCCGCGCGCGCGCAGCGCGTCGCCGATCGCGATCGCGGGCAGCACGTGCCCGGCTGTCCCCCCGGCCGCGATCAGGAACACTGGCGCGCTTGGCTCCGGCATCGCCCGCGATGTTAAGGAGGATGCCCACGCACGCAAGGGCCACGACCAGGCTCGAGCCCCCGTAGGAGACGAACGGCAGCGGGATCCCGGTCAGGGGCGCGAGCCCCATCACCGCCGCGAGGTTGATCGCGGCCTGGCCGCAGATGAGTGCGGTCAGGCCCGTCGCCAGGCGCTTGCCGAACGGGTCGCGGCACTCGAGCGCGATCTTCAGGCCGAGGTACGCGAAGGCGCAGTACGCGGCGATCACCGCGGTCGCGCCGACCAGGCCGAGCTCCTCGCCGATGATCGCGAAGATCATGTCGGTGTGGGCCTCGGGCAGGTAGTTGGCCTTCTGGACGCTCTGGCCGAGGCCGACGCCGAAGATCCCTCCTGAGCCGAGCCCGATCATCGCCTGGACGGTCTGGAAGCCGGCACCCTGCGCGTCCTGCCACGGGTTCAGGAAGCTGAAGAGGCGTGCGCGACGGTACGGCTCGAGCCAGACCGCGGCGAGACCGAGGGCACCCACGACGCCGACCCCGGCGCCGAGGGTGCGCGCGGGCGTCCCTGCGACCAGCAGCATCGCGGTGAGCATCACGACGATCCCGATCGCGGTGCCGAGGTCGGGCTCGATCAGGATCAGCCCGCAGAAGACGACCGTCAGCAGGCCCATCGGGCGCCAAAGCTCGTGCAGGGTCCGCGGTGGGCGCCTTCGGGAGAGGTACGCGGCGGCCCACACGGCCAGGGCGACCTTGGCGAGCTCGGACGGCTGGAACGCCGCGGGGCCGACCGAGATCCAACGGCGGGCGCCGTTCGCGCTGCGGCCCAGCACGAGCACGGCGACGAGCAGGACGAGGCTCGTCACCATCAGCGTGGGCGCAAGCCTGCGGAGAGCTCGAAAGTCGACGCGTGAGAGGACGACCATCAGGACGAGGCCGAGGAAGGCGTAGACGAGCTGGCGCTTCAGGTAGTAGGCCGGGTCGCCGTTCGCCAGCGCGGCCGAGGCGGACGTCGCGCTGTAGACCATCACGAGCCCGAACGCGACCAAACCAAGGGTCACCAGGATCAGGACGCTCGATTCGAGCCCGCGCCTCACGCGGACAGGTTCTGCACCAGCCTCCTGAACTCCTCGCCGCGCTCCTCGAAGTCGCGGTACTGGTCGTAGCTCGCGCAGGCCGGCGAGAGCAGGACGACCTCGCCCGGCCGGGCCTCGATCGATGCCACGGCGGTGGCGAGGTCGCCATCCTGCTCGGCCTGCGGGATGACGGCTGCGAGCTCGGCCGCGGTCTCGCCGATCAGGTGGACGCTGCGCACGTTCGGCCCGATCGCGGCAGCGAGCGGCGTGAAGTCCTCGCCCTTTCGCGAGCCGCCGAGGATCAGGTGCACGGGCTCGTCGGCGTACGCGGCGAGGGCGCGCAAGGCGGCGGCGACGTTGGTCGCCTTCGAGTCGTTCACGTAGCGGACGCCGTTCAGCTCTCGCACGAGCTCGAGCCGGTGCGGGACGCCGGGGAAGGCGCGGAGCGCCTCGCCGATCTGCGCGTCGTCGACGCCGAGGGCGCGCGCTGCGGCCGTCGCGGCGGCGGCGTTCTCGCGGTTGTGGGCGCCGCGGATGCGGGGCTCGGCCGGGAGCGGGTCGTCTGCCGAGAACTCGATGCCGTCGAGGCCGCTGCCCTTCGGCACGACCTTTGAGCGGGCGCGTTCGAAGATGCGGAGCTTCGCGGCGCGGTAGTCGTCGAACGACGCGTAACGGTCGAGGTGGTCGGGCTCGAGGTTGAGCAGGACGGCCACCTCGCAGGCGAGCTCGTGCACGTCCTCGAGCTGGAAGCTCGAGAGCTCGCATACGACGAGCGTCCCGGGCTCGAGCTCGTCATCGAGCCCGCTCAGAGCGCGGCCGACGTTCCCGGCGACCGGCGCCTTGAGGATCACGCCGAGCAGCTCCGCGGTCGTCGTCTTCCCATTCGTGCCGGTCACGCCGACGAGTCGCGGACGGAGGAGCCGGTAGCCGAGCTCGACCTCGCTCCAGATCGGGATTCCCCGCTCATCCGCCCCCACGACCAGCGGTGCTTCGCGCGGCACGCCTGGGCTCTTGACCACGAGCTCGACCCCATCGAGCAGCGACCGGTCGCCGTCGTTGCCGAGCTCCCGGTCGGCGCCGAGGACCTCCACCCCGCGTCGCTCGAGCGCCGCGACCGCCGCCTGCCCCGAGCGCGCCAGCCCGAGCACGAGCACGCGCCGCGGCAGTTCCGTCATCGTGTCTGACGTTTCTATGTCTGACACCGGGTTGGGACTAGCGGAAGCCGGTGAAGTAGCGGTAGTACAGCGCGAATCCGAGGCCGCACAGGATCCCGGTCACCACCCAGAAGCGCACCATGATCTTCGTCTCCGACCACGCCTTCAACTCGAAGTGGTGCTGGATCGGTGCCATCAGGAACACGCGCCGCTTGAAGTACTTGAAGCTGAAGACCTGGATGATCACGGATAGCGCCGCAACCGCAAAGATCCCGCCGATCAGCAGCAGCAGGAAGATCGTCTTCGTGAAGATCGCGAACGCCGCCAGCGCACCGCCGAGCGCCATCGAGCCGGTATCGCCCATGAAGACCTCGGCGGGCCAGGCGTTGTACCAGAGGAACCCGATCGTCCCACCGATCAGCGCAGCGGCGATGATCCCGAGGTCGAGCTTCGTCTCGAAGCGATGCCCCGGCGGCCCCGACCGGATCCACGAGATCACGACCATCGAGGCGAAGGTAAAGAGCGCGATGATCACCGTCCCGGCCGCGAGTCCGTCGACCCCGTCCGTCAGGTTCACGCCGTTCGCGGCCCCGGCGATCACGAGGAAGAGCAGCCCGTACCACGCGTACGAGAGCTCGATGTCGCCGATGCCGGGGACGTAGACGCTCGTCGGCAGATGCTGGTGCTGCGCGGCGATGCCGACGCCGACGGTGATCGCGCCGAGCAGGATCAGCTTCCAGCGCCCGTTCAGGCCGAGCGACCGGCGGTGCGTCAGCTTGATGAAGTCGTCGAGAAAGCCGATCGCGCCGCAGCCGAGCGTCACGAAGAGCACCGTCAGCGCGGGGACCGTGTAGCGGCTGAGGGCGAGAAAGCCCGCCGCGGCCGCGAGCAGGATCAGGAGGCCGCCCATCGTCGGGGTGCCCTGCTTGGTGACGTGGTGCTCGGGCCCCTCCTCGCGGATCTGCTGCCCGAACTCGTTCCTGCGCAGGAACTCGATGAACTTCGGGCCGGCGAGGATCGAGATCAGCAGGGCGATCACCCCTGCCAGCAGAACGCGGCTCAAGCGCTCACCGCCGCGAGCGAATCAGCGACCTGCTCGAGCCCGATCACGCGCGAGGCCTTGACCAGGACGCAGTCGCCCGGCTGGACGACCTCCGCGGCCACGGCGACGGCGGCCGCCGCATCGGGAGCCCAGCGCGTCACCGGCACACCCGCTGCCCCGTCGAGGTAAGCGCTCGCGAGCCGGCCGACTGCAACCAGCACCTCGACTCCGTGCCGTGCGACCTCCCGGCCGATGTGTTCGTGGTAGCCGGGGCCGCCCGGGCCGAGCTCGCTCATGTCTCCGAGGATCGCCACCCGCCGGCGGGCTCCGGCGGTGGCAGCGAGGTGCGCCAGGGCGGCGCGCATCGAGACCGGATTCGCGTTGTAGGCGTCGTTGATCAGCAGGCCGCCGCCGGGGAGCGGCACCTCCTCGCCTCGCCAGCGCGAAAATGCGACGTCGACGCGTTCGGGCCGCGGCAGATTCAGGGCGTCCAGGGCCGCGAGGGCGGCCGCGGCGTTTGCGACCTGGTGCAGCGCAGTGAAGTTGAAGCTGACGCCGCCGACGACGGTTCGCCCGTCTTGGCGCTCCGAGGGCGGCTCGCTCAGTCGGACGACCTCGATGTCGTTGCGGTCGACCGGAAACTCCGCGGGCACGACGGCCGTCCCGCCCGGCGGCAGCGCCGCGACCAGCTCGCCCTTCGCGCGGAGAACGCCGTCGAGGCTGCCGACGAGCTCGAGGTGAACCGGTCCCACGTTCGTGACGACGCCGATGTGCGGACGCGCGATCCGGCAGAGGTCGGCGATCTGGCCGAAGCCCCGCATCGCGAGCTCGAGGATGCAGACCTCCGTTTCCGGCTCGAGGCGGCACAGCGTCAGCGGCACGCCGATCTCGTTGTTGTAGCTGGCCTCCGCACTGACCGTGCGCGCGGCCGGGGCGCAGAGGGCGGCGAGGATGTCCTTCGTCGACGTCTTGCCGGTCGAGCCGGTGATCCCGACCACCCGGGCAGACGAGCGGTCGCGGGCGAGGCTGCCGAGCGCGGCGAAGGCCTCGAAGGGCTGGTGCGGGAGGAGCGTCGCAGCGGCGCCGCGCACCAACGCATCGTTGCGGAACTCGACTCCGCGGCCCACCGCCACGAACAGGTCGCCTTCGCCGACCCGGCGCGAGTCCACCTGGACGCCGACAACCTCTTCCGCGCGCGCATCGAGCTCCCCGAGGCCGAGCGCGGCAATCTCGTCCACGCGGACCGGGATCACGCGGCTGCCCCGAGCCGTCGCAGGGCCTCGCGCGCGACCTCGCGGTCGTCGAACGGAATCGTGCGGTCGGCGAACTGCTGGCCCTGCTCGTGGCCCTTGCCCGCGATCACGACCACGTCGCCCTCGCCGGCGGCTGCGATCGCGCGGGCGATCGCCTCGCGCCGGTCGGGCTCCACCTCCGTGCGGTCCGCGCCCTCGAGGATCTCGGCGATGATCGCCTCGGGGTCCTCGCTGCGCGGGTTGTCGGACGTGACGATCGCGACGTCGGCGAGCTCAGTCGCGATTCGCCCCATCAGCGGCCGCTTGCCGCGGTCCCGGTCGCCTCCGCAGCCGAAGACGCAGATGACGCGGTTCTGCGCGAGGTCGCGCGCGGTGCGCAGGACGTTCTCGAGCGAGTCGGGCGTGTGCGCGTAGTCGACGAGGACCGCGAACGGCTGGCCCTCGTCGACGGCCTCGAAGCGGCCGGGCACGCCGCGCAGCTCTCTCACGCCGCGGGCGATCGCTTCGTCCGAGATCTCCAGCAGCCGCGCGGCGGCGACCGCCCCGAGGATGTTCTCGACGTTGAAGCGCCCGCGCAGGCGGGTCTCCAGGTCGATGCCGCCCGCGCAGAGCCGTGCGCCGCGCGAGTCGAGCTCGAGGTCCTCAGCGCGGAGCTCAGCGTCGTCGGCCAGGCCGAAGGTGATCAGCTCGCCGTGCCCGCGGAGCTCGTCGGCCAGCTCTCGGCCGTGAGGGTCTCCGACGTTCACGGCTGCCGGCGGCCTTGCTTCGGTGAAGAGCCGCCGCTTCGCTTCGAAGTAGCGCTCGATCGTGCCGTGGAAGTCGAGGTGGTCCTGCGTCAGGTTCGTGAAGACGAGCGCTGCGAAACGGACGTGGTCGAGGCGGCCGAGCTCGGAGCCGTGCGAGGTCGCCTCGACGGCGGCGCTTCGGTCGCCGGCGTCCAGCATCTCGCGGAAGGTGCGCTGTAGGTCGATCGCCTCCGGCGTCGTCCTGATCGCCGGGCGGCGCTCGCCCCCGACGCGGCTCTCGATCGTGCCGAGCAGCCCCGGTCGGCGGCCCGCGGCGGCGAGGATCGAGTAGAGGAGGAACGCCGTCGTTGTCTTGCCGTTGGTCCCGGTGACGCCGGCGACCTCGAGCTCCGCCGTCGGCCGCCCGAAGAACTCGTCGGCGGCGACCGCCATCGCGCGTCTCGCGCTGGGGACGACGAGCTCGGGAACGCCGAGCTCGAGCGGCCGCTCGACCACCAGCGCGACGGCGCCGTTCGCGACCGCCCGGGGCGCGAAGTCGTGGCCGTCGGCGCGGTCGCCGGGCACGCAGAAGAAGAGGCTGCCGGGCCCGGCGGCGCGGGCGTCGTAGGCCAGGTCTGCGATCTCGACGGGAGCGCGTCCCAGGACGTCTACGGGCGCGAGCGCAGCGATGACGCGCTCGATGTCCATCGCGGCGCGAGTCTACCAGGGGCCTCAGCCGTCACCTGTCCCCAGCGGGCGCCGAGGAGGTGGATGGATAACGGCCCGTTTGCAGCACTTTTGTGACACTTCCGGCACAGACACGTGCGTCGTACCTCGATACGATCGCCTCGGGGAGGAGGTCGGGCGAACCGTACTACGACCACAAGGGAACCTGCGGACGGCGAGCGCGGCGCATCGCGAATCGGACGAGCCCGCCGCCGCGCCACGCGGTGCGAGCGGCGCTCGTCGCCGCGCCAGGCGGTGCCAGCCGCGCTGGCCGGCGCGAAGCTCGCCGGCCACGGCCGCTCACTCGGATCGAGCGGCTGTCCCGGACACGTCGGGCAACCAGCCGCCGTACCGGGTCAGCTCGCTCTTCGGGAATCGCGCGTACGCCTCCTCGGGAGCGGTCGTCTCCGAGTCGACGCCCGCCAGATGCCGCTGCGCGGCTTCGTCGACGGTGTAGGCGCCCCAGTCCGGCCCGGTCGAGCGATCACGCGCGCCGACGGCCAGGACGACACTGGGAGCGTCTCCCGAGCCGACGATCACGTGGTTCGTCCCGGTCGGGCAGTGCAGGAAGTCCCACTGCCGCAACGCGCGTTCCTGACCCTCGACGATCGCGAGCGCCTCCCCCGCGAGCACGAGGAAGTCCTCCTGATCGTTCTCGCGGTGGTACATCGACATCGGCTCGCCGGGGGCGAGCACCGTGAGGTTGACTCCGAGCTGGACGAAGTCGGCGGCACCCTCGAAGCCGGCGCCCTCGAACTCGCAGAGAACCCCGCGCCCCTTGCGGTCCCACCACTGCGCATCGCGCGCATTGAGCACGAACCAGCCCTGGCCCTTGGGGACGAGCCCGTTCTCCGTCGACACGAGTGGCGACTCGGGAACCATCGACCCTATGCTGCCGCAGCCCGGACGAGCGCGCTACGGCGTCGTCGTGGCAGGAGCGTCGGGCGGCACGCCGCCATCGAGGTACTGCAGGTCGAACTTCGCGATCTGCGCGAAGGCCGGCGCCGCCACGACCCCGCCCCAGATCGCGCCGCGCGGCTCGTCGACCGAGACGAGGATCAGGAGCCGCGGCCGCGAGGCCGGGACGATTCCGACGAACGACGCGACATAGCGGGACGTGGAATAGCCGCCCTGCGGATCGGGCTTGGCCGCCGTGCCGGTCTTCCCCGCAACCTGGTAGCCGGGCACGGCGGCGAGCGTGCCGGTGCCCTCGGCAACGACGTTCTTCAGCATCCCCATCAGCTGGGCGGCGACCCTGGGCGAGACGATGCGGCGCCGTGGAGAGCGCACCGACCTCCCGTCACCGACGTGGTCGACCAGGTGCGGCCGCACCCAGAGGCCGCGGTTCGCGATCGCAGCGTAGGCTGACGCCATCTGGATTGGAGTCACCGCAATGCCCTGGCCGATCGGGATGTTGCCGATCGAGGACCCTGACCACCGAGTCTCGGGCAGGACGATCCCCGGGCTCTCCCCCGGAAAGTCGATCCCGGTCTTCCTTCCGAAGCCGAAGCGCGAGATCCAGCGGACGAGCCGGTGGCGCCCAAGGTGCTGGGCCAGGGTGATCGCACCCACGTTCGACGACTTGGAGAGGATCTGCGCAACGCTCATCGTCTCGGTTCCACGCGGCTCCGCGTCGTGGATCCGACGGTCCGCGACCTGGATCTCGTAGGGGAGCGTGAAGAGCGTCGACGGCGAGACAAGGCGGTCCGACAGCACGCCTGCGACCGTGACCAGCTTGAACGTCGAGCCGGGCTCGTACGTGTCGGTGACGGCGCGATTGCGCTGCAACGGCCGCCAGGTCTCGGGATAGCGGTTCGCGTCGAAGCCGGGCGCAACCGCCATCGCCCGCACCGCCCCGGTCGCGGGATCGAGGACGATCGCGGTCGCGCTCTTCGCGTGCCAGCGCTGCACCGTCTCGCGGAGCACCGCCTGGGCGTTGGACTGGATCGTGTGGTCGAGCGTCAGGTAGACGTCCTCGCCGTCACGCTCGGGGCGGGAGGTGACGGTGTCGATCGCCTGGCCCGAGGCGTCCTTCACGATCCGCTCCTGCCCGGGCCGCCCGGCCAGCTGCCGGTCGAGCGAGAGCTCGAGGCCTGCGAGGCCGTGGTTGTCGACGCCCGCATAGCCGAGGACCTGCGAGGCCAGTGCGAACTGTGGGTAGAAGCGCCGTTCCTCCGGATAGAAGCCGAGCCCGGGTAGGCCTTTCCGCGCGAGCTTCGCCGCCAGCGACGGGTCGGCCTTGCGGGCGACGTACACGAAGCCGTGGGTGCGATCCGTCAGCGAGCGGTAGACCGCGTTCGAATCGAGCCGCAGCGTCCGCGCCACCGTTGCGGCCTCCCCCCTCGGGTCGGTCACCTGCCGTGGGTCGGCGTACACGGTCTGCGCCTGCTCGCCGATCGCCAGCTGCACGCCGCCGCGGTCGTAGATCGTCCCGCGTGCCGCTGGAATCACAACGTCCACGCTGTGCTGGCTCGACGCCAGCCGCCCGAACGACGCCGCCCGCACGCCCTGGAGCCAGGCAGCCCGCAGGAACGCGACCCCGAACACGAGCACGAAGATCGCGAGCAGAAGGCGGATCCGGCGGTTGGCGATCTTGACGCTCATCTCACGGCCGAACGCGTGACGTGGTCACCGGGCCCGGGGCCGGAGCCGCACGTACGTCGTCTCGGCGGGGTCGGCCGGCACGAGCCCGAAGCGCCTCTGCGCCTGGAGCTGAATCCGCGGGGACGCGGCGGCCATCGAGAGCTGCGAGGCGAGCGCCTGCTTCTCCGCGCGCAGCTGGGCCCGCTGGGTGTCGAGCCGGTCGAGCTGGACGTTCAGCCGCAGGACGGCGACGTTGAGCGCGACAACTCCTGCGAGCAGCACCGCGACGACCGCAATCCAGACGACGCCGCCGGCCACACCGCGCTGCGCACGCGAGCGGCGCCTCGGCGCAGGCTTCGGGCGAGGCCGCGAGCGGGAGCGCGGAGAGGGAAGCGCAGGGGCGGCGTCGCTCCAGGAAGCCATCTCGCTACTCCTCGTCCCCCGTCTTGACGGCCGCACGGAGGCGCGCCGACGCCGCCCGCGGGTTCGCGGCGAGCTCCTGCTGCGAGGGCTTCACGGGCCTCCGCGAGAGCGCCCGTAGCTCCGGCTCATGGCCGCAGACGCACACCGGGAAGTCGGGCGGGCACGTGCAGCCGCGCTCGCGTGCGCGCAGAAAGCGCTTCACGATCCGGTCCTCGAGCGAGTGGAAGCTGATCACTGCCAGCCGGCCGCCCGGGCGGAGCATCTCGAACGCCGCCGGGAGCGCAGCCTCGAGCGAGCCCAGCTCGTCGTTCACCGCGATCCGCAGCGCCTGGAAGACGCGCTTCGCGGGATGGCCGTCGCCGAACCGCGCCGGGGCGGGAATCGCGGCCTTGATCGTCTCGACGAGCTCGCCGGTCCGCTCGAAGGGCTGCTCGCGCCGGCGGCGCGCGATCGCCCGCGCGATCTGGCGCGCGTAGCGCTCCTCGCCGTACTCGCGGAAGATCCGTGTCAGCTCGCGCTCGTCGGCCTCGTTCACGAGCTCGCGCGCCGACAGCTCGGCGGCCGAGTCCATCCGCATGTCGAGCGGCGCGTCGGTCGCGTAGGAGAAGCCGCGCTCGGGCCGGTCGATCTGCATCGAGGAGACGCCGAGGTCGAACAGGACCGCGTCGGAACGCACACCGTTTCCGGCGAGCTGCTCGAGCACGTCCGAAAACTCCCCGCGCAGGAACCGACCCTGCACACCGGTGCGTCGCCTGACGCGGTCAAAGTACCGCCGGACGGACGGGTCGCGGTCGATCGCGATCAGCTTGCCGCTGCCGTGGAGATCCGACGCCAGCAGCTCCGCGTGCCCGCCCGCGCCAAAGGTGGCGTCGACCACGGTGTCCCCCGGCTGCACGGCGAGCGCCTCTCGAACCTCGTCGGCGAGAACGGGAACGTGGTCAGTCGCGTTGGGATGCAAGACGTTCGGCAACATCTTCCGCACTCCCTTCGAGCTGCTTGACATGGTCGCGCCACGCGGCGCGGTCCCAGATCTCGAGGTGGTCGCGAACGCCGGCGACGACGACCTCGCGGCCGATGCCGGCGTTCTTCGCAAGCGTCGCGGGCACCATCACGCGGCCCTGCTTGTCGGGCTCGGCCTCGGAGGCGCCGGCGAAGAAGTAGCGGTGCATCAGGCGACCCTCCCTGCTGAGCGGGTCGAGCCCGGCGAGGCGGCCGTCGACCAGCCGCTCCCATTCCGCCTGCGGATAGCAGTAGAGGCACCCGTCCATACCACGCGTGATGACGAGGCCGCCGGAAAGCGCTTGGCGAAACTTGGCCGGTAGCGTGAGGCGGTTCTTGTCATCGATCGTGTGCTCGAACTCACCCAGGAGCATGGTCCACTTCACACCACTTTAAACCACTCTCCACCACTTGGCAACCCTTTCGGACCACGAAATCGTCTGTCTGGGTGGCGCAGTCGCTCTCGGCTTCGCTCAGGCGGCGGTGCGAAAGCCGAGGTCGAGCAGGCGGCGCGCGTCGACCGGCGCGTTCGGGTCGTGCAGGACGACGGCGAGGATCGTCCGGCCGTTTCGCGTGGCCGAGGCGACGAGGCAATGGCCGGCAAGCTCCGTGTACCCGGTCTTCACGCCGTTCGCGCCCCGATACGTGCCCAGAAGCGGGTTCTTGTTGACATAGACCTTCTCGTAGGTCGGCGCTGACCACGGCACGTGGACGATGTGGGTGCGGACGATGCGGCGAAAGCGTGGATCTCGTAGCGCGACGCGGCTCAGCGCCGCAAGGTCCCACGGGCTCGAGTAGTTGCCGATGTCGATCACCCCGCTCACGCTCGAGAAATGGGTGTCGGCCAGGCCGAGCTCGCGCGCCCTCTCGTTCATGCGTGCCAGGAAGGCTTTCCGACTGCCCGCCACGGCGACCGCCAACGTCATCGCGTCGTCGTTCCCCGAGTACATCAGCAGGCCGTGAAGCAGCTTCCAAGCGAGGACGCGTTCGCGCGGTCGCAGGCCTTCTCTCACCAGCGGCACGCGGGTTGCCGGGGGCGGGACCCGAACCACGGCGTCCGGCCCCAGCCGTTCGAGGGCGAGAAGCCCCGTCATGATCTTCGTCGTCGAGGCGATCGGCATGCGCCGATGTGGCTCGTGGGCCCAGAGCACGCGTCCGCTTCCCCCGTCGACCACGATCGCGGCGCGCGCCGCGAGCGCCGGGCGCAAGGGCTGAGCCGAGCGCGGTGGGCCGGTCAGGAGCACTGGTGGCCGAGCCGGCTTGGGCTTCCGTGCCGGGGGCCGGGGCCGGTGGACCGCGATGGGATTGGCGGCGCCCGTGCTGGTGCGTGCAACAGCCGCCGCAGAGTGGCTTCCCGAGCGCGCGTGGACGTAGGCAGCCACGGCCCCCGCCACGCCCAGGGCGAGGAGGACCAGCGCAACCCTCCGGCCGAGTCGGCGCCGCCGGCGGCGAACGACCGGCTTCAGCACCCCCGCCGGTACACGGGGCCCATCGTCTTGCACGAAGGCGACCGTAGCACCCGGGCGTGAGGGATCCTTCGTTCGAGCGGCCTCCGGTGTTGAGGTTAGGATCCCCTCCGTGCCGAATCCAAGCCTCGACCTGCTCCGCGGAGTCCAGCTCTTCGCGGAGGCCGACGACCCGTTCCTGGAGCGCCTCGCCGGCGAGTTCATGGAGCGGAGGTACGCAGCCGGGGCCACCATCGCCGAGGAAGGCGAGACCGGCCGTACGTTCATCGTCATCGAAGAGGGCGTGGTCACGGTTACCGTCCACGGGAGGGATGTCGGCCAACTCGGCCCCGGCGAGGCCTTCGGCGAGATGGCGCTGATCGACAAGTCGGCCCGCAGTGCGACGGTCACCGCTGTCACCGACGTGCACGGCTACCAGCTTCCCGTCTGGAGCTTCCGGCCCCTCGTCGAGAGCCATCCCGAGATGGCGTGGGCGCTCCTCGAGGCGCTGGCGCAGCGGGTCCGCGAGGCCGAGGGGCGCAACCAGCCGCCCGAGTCGTAGCGCTCCCATCTCACGCTGAGCGTCGTCGCTACGTTTGAGTAGGTGATGGAAGCGGCGCGGGTACCTCCGTTCGAGCGGTTCTACGAGGACCAGCAGGGCCCCGTGCTCAGGCAGCTGCGCGCGATGCTCGGGCGGGACGCGGCCGAGGATGCGTTCCAGGAGACCTTCCTGCGCGCGCTGCGCGCCTACCCCACGCTCGAGCACGGCCGCCACCTGCGCGCCTGGGCGCTCGCGATCGCACGCAACGTCGCGCTCGATGCGCTTCGCCGCCGCCGGGTCACGTCCGCCGACGTCCCCGATCTCGAGTCGGTCGACGAGCCGCTTCCGTACGAAGAGATCCGCCACCTCACCGCCGGGCTCCCGGAGAAGGAGCGCGCCGCGGTCTTCCTCCGCTACGGCTACGACCTCAGCTACGAGGACATCGGCGCCGCGCTGGGCTCCTCTCCGGAGGCGGCGCGGCAGGCGGCGTCTTCCGGCGTCCGCCGGCTGCGCAGAAAGGAGCTTCGATGACCGTTTCCCCCGAGCTCGACCGCCGCTTCCGCGACGCCGCTGCCGCCGAGGGCCTCCTCGACGTCGCCTACGAGCTGCACGACACTCCCGTCGGCCGCCTGCTGGTCGCCGTCACCGACCACGGCCTCTGCGAGATCTCCTACGACGCAGACGTGGATGCCGAGGCCAAGCGGCTGGCCCGCGCGTTCGGAAGCCGTGTGCTTCGCTCACCGCGGCCGACCGACGAGGTGCGCCGCCAGCTCGACGAGTACTTCGCGGGAACGCGGCGCGCGTTCGATCTCGCAATCGACCTGCGACCGGCCCGCGAGTTCGGCCGCACGGTGCTCGAGCAGCTCGCGCGCGTCCCCTACGGCGAGGTCACCACGTACGGCACGCTTGCGGCCCGCGCCGGCAGCCCCCGCGCGGCGCGCGCCGTCGGCACGGTGATGAACAGGAACCCGGTACCGATCGTGCTGCCGTGCCACCGGGTCGTCGGCTCGAGCGGATCGCTCGTCGGCTACGGAGGCGGGCTCGACCGGAAGCGCATGCTGCTGGAGCTGGAGGGTGCCCTGCCGCAGTCTTGACTGCTGTTCGAGAGAGCGATATGAGGGGCTTTCACTCTCGTTCGGACAGGAGGAATCATGAGGCAGGTGCTTGCAATCGCGACGGCCGCCTCGCTCGGGCTGGTCATCGCCGTCTCGCCGGCGGGGGCCGGCGCCACCAAGGGCCCGACGCTGCGCTCGCTGCAGAAGCAGATCACCACGCTCCAGAAGCAGGTCAAGACGCTGAAGAAGCGCGTCGCGACCGACCACGACGGAATCCTCATTTCCCTCGCCTACACGGGGTGCTCCACCGCGGCCACGGCCGACACCTTCCAGGACACCTGGACCGGACTCGACGGCTACTTCGCGGCGCACTCGCTGCCGGCGTACTTCGGCGCGCAGACCGTGCTCAACGACTACCAGGCGTGCCAGATCTTCAAGGTCGTCCGCGCGCACAACCAACACCCGCCGACGACGTCGGTCCAGCGTGCCCTGCTGGACCTGTTCAAGCCGGGCTCAGCCGCGGCTCAGCAGAGCTTTATGAATCTCTCGCGTCAGCACGGCTACCTGTTCGGTCAGCTGTTTGTCCTGCAGCGTTAGATCGGTGTTCGACTGAAGTAACTGCGCGAGCTTGTCGGTCTCTGCCTTCACGTCGGCGACCTGCCCGGCGGCACGCCGCTCCGTGTCGGCGTGCCGCCGCTCGGCCATGTCGGTCGCGACCTTGTCGCGCTCGGCCTGGCGGGTCTGGGCGAGCAGGATCAGCGGTGCCGCGTACGCGGCCTGGGTCGAGAAGGCCAGGTTGAGGAGGATGAACGGGTACGGGTCCCACTCCAGCGCGATGCCGATCGAGTTGAGCGCGATCCAGAAGATGACGACGATCGTCTGGCCGAAGATGTACTGCGGCGTCCCGAAGAACCGCGCCGCATGCTCGGCACCGCGGCCGAACGCGTCCTGGCCAAAGGTGCCGTGGTGCTGCATGTGATCGGGGCGCTGCGCCACCCGCGCCCAGGCTAGGCGCGGCGGCGGACGGTTCAGGCTTCTTCGAGCAGGGCCCGCGCCGCCTCGAGGTCGGCCGGGTCGACGAGTATCTCGCGGTTACCGCCCTCGCCGCCGAAGCCTTCGAACGCGGAGTCGTCCTCGTCGGTAGGCCGATACGCGCACTTGATCCCGTTCGCCCGCAAGAGCCCGCAGAGGACCTCGGCCTCCGGCTCACCTGGGACGATCGTCACGCGCACGGGCTCGGCCATGCGTGGGAGCGTATCCGTTCAAGGCGGCCGCACCTGCGAAGCCGGCACGGCCTCTTACGGTCGGCGTCGCAAGCGAGCGTGTTAAACGGCCGCACCGGCGAAGCCGGCACGGCCTCTTACGGTCGGCGTCGCACGCAAGCGTGTTAAACGGCCGCACCGGCGAAGCCGGCACGGCCTCTTACGGTCGGCGTCGCAAGCGAGCGCCTTAGGCCGAGCGGCGCACCTCCTCCTGGTCGGCGAGCAGGCGGTAGCCGACACCCCAGACGTTGAGGACGCAGTCCTCGGCGCCGGCGAGAGCGAGCTTGCGGCGCAGGCGCGAGGCATGCGAGTCGAGCGTGCGGGTGCGGCCTGGCAGACGTCTGTAGTACCATCCTCGCTATGAGACTGATCGGGTACATCAGGGTTAGCCGCGTCGCAGGGCGCGAAGGGCCGTCGTTCATCACCGTCGAGGACCAGCGCAAGCGGATTCAGGCGATGGCGGCGGCGCAGGGACATACGATCAGCGACTGGGAGCAGGATCTCGACCAACCCGGCTCGCGCTGGGAGCGTCCCGGCTTCCAGGCGGCGCTCGAGGCCGTCGACGCGGGCAGCGCGGACGGGATCTGCGTTGCGCGACTGGACCGCTTCGCCCGTTCCGTGGCCGATGCCGCTCGCGCGATCGAGCGCCTCGAGGCTGCCGGCGGCGTCCTCGTCGCTGCCGATCTGAACATGGACACGTCCACGAACGCCGGGCGCCTGATGCGCAACGTCCTGATGGCGCTGGCTGAGTTCGAGCTCGGCCGCATCCGCGAGAACTGGACAACGGCAGGCTCGCACGCCGTCACGCGCGGCGTCCACGTCTGCAAGGTTCCGCCGGTCGGCTACCTGAAGGCCGAGGACGGGCCGCAGAAGGGGCGCCTCGAACCAGACCCGGTGGCGGCGCCGATCGTCCGCGAAGTCTTCCAGCGACGTGGCGCGGGCGCCTCCTGGAACGAGCTCTGCGCCTTCCTCGATGAAAGACTTCCCCGTGAGAACGGCGGCGGCTGGCCGCGCTCGACGCTCACGTCGATGATCGCCTGCCGCACCTACCTCGGCGAGGCTCGCGGCGGCGGTGCGGTCAACACGGACGCCCATCCCCCGCTCGTCACGCGCGCCGAGTTCGAGGCTGCCACCCGCGCCCAGGTCGACGGGCGCCACAGTCGCGGCTCGGACGGCGGCGCGCTGCTGGCGGGACTGCTCCGCTGCGACGGCTGCGGCAACGGCCTGACCCGGACCTCGAACGGCGCTCGCGGCTACTGGAACTACAAGTGCAAGAAGCGGAACGGGAACGGCGTCTGCGAGGCTCCGGCCTCGATCAGCGTCCGCCGTGCCGATGCCTACGTCGAGGGCGAGCTCCTGGCTGCGCTGTCCACAGAGCCACTGGCCGCGAAGGGCAAGGCTGCGGACGGGAGCGGCGAGCAGGCGCTGGCCGCGCTCGAGGCCGCTGAATCGGAGCTCGTCGCCTATCGGGACGCGAACCTGATCTCGGTGATCGGCCGCGACGCCTTCGCCGAGGGGCTGACGAAGCGCCAACAGGCCGTCGACGCCGCACGGCAGGCACTGGCAGAGGCGAGCGCATCCTCCCCGCTCGAGGGCGTCCGCGATCTGGCCGCGATCTGGCCCGATCTCGATGTTCGGGAGCGCCGGCAATTACTCGGCTCCGTCCTCGAGCACGTCGTCGTCACTGCCGCCCCCGGTGCCGGTAAGGGGGTTCCGGTAGAGGAACGTCTCTCCCTCGTCTGGCGTTCGTAGCACCGTCCAGACGTAATCAGGCTCGCGGGCGCGGAGAACGCGCAGGAACGCCTGCTCGAGCTCGCGGCGGGCCGCGGCCGTCATCGCTTCCGCCTTTTCAGACGGCAGCGGCAATGCCAGGTCTCGGGCGGCGGCGAGGTCTTGAAAGTGATCGCCTCCTTCGTCAGCCTCACCCGCTCACCGCAGCCTTTGCAGGTTCGGGGCTGATCCGGCGGCATGTCCTTCCAGCCGCTCACGCCTTCACCCGCCCCAGGCGCACGTCGCCATGCCGGCACCACAAGCGCCAGGCAAGCGCGAGTTCTTCTCTTCGAGCCCGTCGACGGACGCCGTTCTCGAGGACGTAACCGCAGAACAGCGCCGGTCGCTTCCTCACGTCTTCGCCCTCCGCAGGCTGGGCGGGAGCTCGAACCAGTAGCCGCGTCCCTCTCGCGCCCGCTTGGACCGCCAGACAGCGGCGATGACCATGCGGTCGAGTTCGTGCTCCCGCCCACGTCCGCCGCACCGGCTGTTAGGCTTGCCGGTGACGTTGTCGGAGAGCCGCCTTGCCGGGCGGCTTTCCTCATTCATGGGGCTCGGTTCTCCTGAACCAACGTCTCGACGTCGTCTCGCCGATAGCGGGGTCTACCGAGGCCGGTGATCCAGACCTGCTCGAGCGCGCCGGCGGCGATTACCCGCCGCATCGTTTCGCGCGAGAGGCCAAGAATCTCACGAGCTTGCTGCTGGGTCAGGAGAACCGGGCGCTCTTTCGTCTTCTCAGCCACGGTCTGTTGTTTCGGCTACCGATTCACCAACAGACCCTGTAGCGCCGACATCCGCCGAATAAAGTTTCCGCTATTTGCGAGCTTCTAGGGCGAGGGGTGGTTCATTTGCCGCCTCGCGAGCAGCGCACCGCAGCGCACGCACCTGGGCGCGACGGCCCAGGTGACCCGCGTAATCGTCCCGCCCGGAGCAGGGATCTCGGGCCTGGGGTAGTGCCGCCAGCCGCAACTCCCGCAATCGACGGCCAAGTTGGGAGTGACCTTCTGCCGGCTCGCCACGCCTGAATCGTACCCCGATGCGTTCCTGGCGCGTCGTAGCCGAAACAACAGAGTGGTTCCGAATGAATCCGAAACAGCCGACGAAGCTCTCCGCATTGATCCCCTCGCCGCTGGTCGACGGCCTGCGGGACCTCGCGCGTGAGAATGATCGCAGCGTCAGCGCTGAGGTTCGGTCGGCTGTTCGGGCTCATGTCGGAGCCCGAGGAGAGGCACCGCCTCCTTCCACCCCGTCCGACCCCGGACGCGACGCCGATGGTGGCGCCACCGTCACCTCGCGTCCGGGGACCCCCGGCGGCGAGGCCGCATGAGCTACGTGTCCGTTACCGACTTTTTCTCGAGCGAGGGCGGCGTGGGCGCGTCCGCATCCCGTGCTGAGGAACGGCTCGCGGCAGCGCTGACGCGGTTCCGCCAGGTGCAGCGGCAGCGCTCGAGGCCGGCTGGCACCAGGGCTGCGGTCGGAGCGAGTGCGGTACCGAGCGCACGTCCGCGGCAGGCGCGTACGCGACGACTGAGCGTCGAGGTCGATCACTTCGCCGCGGCTCAGATCAAGAAGGCTGTCCGCGGAGACGGGCTCGAGGTAGGCGGCCCGCTCTTGACGGTCAAGACCGAGGACGGGTTTCGCGTAGTCGACGCGCTTGGCCCGCCGCCAGACAGCGAGCACGAGCTCCGCACGAGTTCCTTTTGGCTCGACCTCGAGCGCGCTCGGGGCTGGGCTCAGTACTGCGCGGAGCAGGGCTTGCCTGGGCTCTTGCGTGGCGACTGGCATTCGCACCCAGCGCGCAACGCCACCGAGCCCTCCGAGGCCGACAAGACCGAGTGGGCGCGCTGCCGCGAGCGGAGCTTCGCGCCCGCCTGGGTCGGGGTGATCGTCGCCGACGATCCCGCGGGGCTGGCGCCTGCACGCTGGGCCGCCTACGTGACCACGAAGAGCGGCACCGAACGAGCAAGCCTGCGACTTCCAAAGGAGGACTGAGATGGCAAAGAGCGACCAGCTTTTCGTCTGCTTCGAGAGCTTCGTCGACGGTGGCACAGTTCCGCCGACCCCGGTCGCGCGTGGCGCGCGGCTGCGCGGCGATCACGCGATGGTCAAGAAGCACTGCCAGTACTTCGTGCCCGACGGCACGCCTGACGACGAGATGCACCGGCTGCGCCAGCGGATGTACGAGGACGCCGGTGTGGGGATGCGCGTCTGATGGCACCCTCCAAAAACATCAAGGTCGGTCCGTTCGCCAAGCCCCCGGCAGCGACGCAGCCGACCAGCCCCAAGCAGCCCGGGACGAGCGGCTCGCTACCGCCCGGTAGCCCGAAGAGGCTGCCCGCCAACCCGCCAACAGGAAGACCAGGAGTGAGGCAACCATGAGCAAAGTGACCAAGGGCAGCCGACCACCAAAGGCAGCGGCCAAGCCCAAGCCCTTCCACGGCAGACCGGACACGATCGCCGAGACGGCGCCTGTCGTGCTGGTCGATGACTACTCCATCCAAGGTGAGTCGAACGTCTCGACCAATCCGAACCTGCCCGACGGTGGCCCCTCACCAGGCCCGCTGCCGCAGGAAGCCCCGAGCCGGCCGACCAGCGGTGGCAACCCCTCGCTCGGCGGTCAGCAGCAGCAGAACAAGCCGTCGCGCTGAAGGCGGAGGGGTGGGTTCGTGACGGAAAAGCGCGCGGAAGGACCCTCGCACAGCCATCCGCGAGTTAAACGCACGCGAAAACCAGGACCCGTGATTTGAGAACTCATCCCGGCAAATGGTGTTCCTCATGCCGACAATGGCTTGAGGTCGATGCATTTGGGCCGAGACCCGAGCTCCGCGGTGGCCTGGACAGCTGGTGCCGGCGCTGTCATGTCGAAGCGACGCGGGAGTGGCGAGTGCGCAACCGCGACTACCTCGAGAGCTACAACGCCAAGCGTCGCGCCGAGTACCGGTCCGAGCATCCGTTGCCAACCCGGCCCTGCGTCGTCTGCGGCCAGCCCTTCAGCGGACGGCCCGACGCGCTCGTCTGCAGCGAGGAGTGTCGGCGGCAACGCAAGCTCGAGCAGCGGCGAGCGCTAAGGACGCCCTGATACGGGCTTCTTTCGCGCGGCACTCTGTTCCCGGGATGACAACTAGCGCAGTGGCTGCCAACTCGCTCCGTAGCCGTTTGCGATCAGGCGAAACTGGTGGCTTCCATCCCCTCGCATGATCCAGAGATCGCGCCGGTTTCCTGGGCCGGCTCGGGTGAAGACGATCTGAGAGCCGCTCGGCGACCAGGCAGGATCGCCGTCGCCAGCACGCTTGGTCAGACGTCTCGGATGGGAGCCGTCGGCGTCGCTGACCGAGATTCCGTACCGGAACTTCCGAGTCCTCTGGAACGTGCCCGACCCGGACCCTCACCACTTCGACGGAGATCGCGACGGGATCGGGTGCGAGAGCTAGAGGCTTGATGTGAAATTCCGCGCTTCTCGTCGCGTCTGCGGGCCTTCCACCCACAGCACGGCTTGAAGTCCGAAACGTGCCTTACGGCATCTAGTGGTCGATGGCTCCGCTGAACGTGCCGGTACTAACGCCAGTCGTCTGATCCAAGGTGCTTTTGAGCGTAAACGTGCCGGTGGCGTCCGCGAAGCGTCCCGTTCCACCAGTGATGGTGAAAACCTCGACAATCGAAAGGGTGGTGGGACTCGTCCGCGTCGCCTGCCCAGCGACCGTTGCGAGCAAGTCATCGCCGTTTGCCGCCGTGAATGTTGCGGCCCCAGTGGACGACAGGGTCGGAAGGTTGATCACCAACGTGACGTGCTCCGTGTACCTGCCGAGATACGTGGCGGTGCCCATGCCCTCCTGATCCAAGAAGCGCGTCGGGAAGACGGTCGTTCCCGTTTCAACCACGCTAACTGTTCC
>JBKPAM010000138.1:0-6215 GCA_046726435.1 Actinomycetota bacterium | reverse complement strand
GCCTTCACCGTTCCCGACGGGAGCCTCGACCCCTGGAAGCTGGTCTCGGGTTGCGCGCGCTCGGCGAGGGAGCACGGCGCCACGATCCTGCCGTACCACCGCGTGGTCGGCCTCGAGCGCGGGAACGACCGCGTGGTCGGCGCGCTGGTCGAGAACGAGCTCACCGGTGAGGAGCTTCGGATCCGGGCGGAGGTCGTGGTCAACGCCGCGGGGGCCTGGGCGGGGCAGATCGCCGAGCTCGCGGGCTGCAGGGTCACCGTCCTGCCCGGCAAGGGGATCATGATCGCGATGAACCACCGGCTCGTGAACACGGTGGTCAACCGCTGTAAACCGCCGGCGGACGGCGACATCATCGTCCCGATCCGGACCGTTTCGGTCATCGGGACGACCGACACGCGCGTCGCGGACCCCGACGAGCTCGAGGTGGCGCAGCACGAGATCGACGAGATGCTCGACGAGGGCGAGAAGCTCGTCCCCGGCTTTCGCGAGGCCCGTGCGCTCCGGGTCTGGGCAGGTGCCCGCCCGCTGTTCTCGGGCGAGGAGGTGAGCGACACCCGGGACGTCAGCCGCACGCACACGCTCCTCGACCACGCCGAGCGCGACGGCGTGCAGGGCTTCGTCACGATCACCGGCGGCAAGACGACGACGTTCCGGCTGATGGCCGAGGCTGCAGTGGACGCCGTCTGCACGCACCTCGGGGTCGAACGCCCGTGCAGGACGCACGAGGAGCCGCTCCCCGGCTCCGAGGACGGGCACTTCTACTGGCTCGGCGCCCGCGTGCGGGCCCGGGAGCCCGTCCCGCGATCGGAAGAGATCATCTGCGAGTGTGAGCTGATCACCCGTGAGCGGCTCGAGGCGGCCATGGTGCGGGGGCACACTACGAACCTCGACGACATCCGCCGGACCCTGAGGCTGGGGATGGGCCCCTGCCAGGGCGGGTTCTGCATCTACAGAGCCACGGGCATCCTGCACAGGTTCGAGCGACTCGATGCGCGGGCCGCCAACGCCTCTCTCCTGGACTTCCTCCAGGAACGGTGGAAGGGCGTGCAGCCGATCCTGCACGGCGACCAGCTTCGGCAGGCGCACCTCGACGAGTGGATCTTTCAGGGCCTGCTGGCGGTCCAGCATCTCCCGGAATGACGCACGACGTCGTGGTGATCGGCGTCGGCCTCGCCGGCTTGACCGCAGCACTGCGGCTCGCCGAGCAGGGAAGGAGCGTGCTCGTGGTCGCGACGGGTGTTGGCGGGACCCACCTCGCGCCCGCGACGATCGACGTTCTGGGCTACGCCGACGCGCCGGTCGAGAGCCCCGCGGAGTCGCTCCCGGAGTTCATAGCGGCGCATCCGGAGCATCCTTACGGGCGCGTCTCCATAGGGACGATCCGCTCCAGCCTCGAGTGGTTCACGGAGCGGCTCGGCGACTTGGGCTACCAGGGGAGGCTCGACGAGAACTTCCTGCTGCCGACGGCCGTGGGCGTCGCCAAGCCGGCGGCACTCGTCCCGCAGACGATGGCGGCCGGCGACCTGCGAGCCGGCGGCCGGTTCGTCTTCGTTGGGCTCCGCGGGCTCAAGGACTTCTACCCCGCTTACCTCGCCGACAACCTCCGCGCCGCGCTCCCGAGAGTCGCCGCGCGGGCGGTCGAGCTCGCACCGCCGCTCGGCGTCGAGCGCGACGTCAGCACAATCGGGTTCGCCCGGCGCTTCGAGGAGGCGGAGTTCCGCGACCACGTCGTGCGCGAGCTCGACCAGCTGCTCGTCCCCGGGGAGATCGTCGGCTTTCCCACGGTGCTCGGGCTCCGCCGAGCGCGGGAGGTTTGGCAGGAGCTCGAGACGAGGCTGCGGCACCCGGTCTTCGAGGTGTCCACCCTCCCACCCTCGGTCGGGGGCATCAGGGTGTTCGAGTCGATGACCGCCGCCCTGCGCCGTGAGGGCGCCCGCATTGTGCTCGGCAGCACCGTCACCGGCGCGGCGCACAACGGCAAGCGGCTCGAAGCCGTCGTCGCGCAAACCGCCGCGCGGCCGCGCACGTACCGGGCGCGCTCGTTTGTGCTCGCCTCCGGCGGTTTCGCGTCGGGCGGTATTCACGTCGACTCCTACGGGCGAGCCCACGAGACCGCCTTCGACCTGGCGATCGCAGGAGTCCCGGCGCCGGATGAACCGCGGTTCGCGCCGGGCTACTTCGACGAGCACCCGCTGGCCCGGGCCGGCCTCGCCGTCGACGAGGAGCTTCGCCCGGTGGACGCCGACGGAGCCCCAGCGTTCGAGAACCTCCACGCCGCAGGCGCGACGCTCGCAGGCGCGACGCCGTGGCGAGAGGCGTCCGGTAACGGGCTCAGCCTCGCGACGGGATACGCTGCGGCCTCCGCGATCATCGAGCGAACGTCGTGACAGAACTCGTACGCGATTCCCTCGACCACTGCGTCAAGTGCACGATCTGCGAGACGTTCTGCCCCGTCGCGCGGGCAACGCCGCTCTTCCCCGGCCCGAAGTACGTCGGGCCACAGGCGGAGCGGTACCGGCACGCCGGGATCTCCCCCGACAGCTCGCTCGACTACTGCTCCGGCTGCGGGATCTGCACGCAGGTGTGCCCGCAGGGAGTGAGGATCGCCGAGATCAACTCGCGCGCGCGGGCGCAGCTCTGGGAGAACCGGGGCATCCCCTTGCGCAACCAGCTCATCGCCCGGCCGACCGTCCTGGGCCGGCTCGGCTCTCCCACCGCGCCGCTTGCGAACTGGACGCTCCGCAACCGGCTCTTCCGGCGCGTCGTCGAGAGCGTCCTCGGAGTCCATCGCGATGCTCCGCTCCCGCGCTTCGCGGGCCGGACGTTCCAACACTGGGCGAAGAGACACACGAGTCCGCCAGCAGAGCGGACCGTCGTCTACTTCCACGCCTGCGGCACGAACTACTACGAGCCGGAGGTCGGGCGGATGACCGTCGAGGTGCTCGAGCACAACGGCCTCCACGTCGTCGTCCCGCCCCAGGACTGCTGCGGCCTTCCCCACCAGTCGAACGGGAATTTCCCCGCGGCACGTGCCTACGTGCGGCGGCTGGCCGCGCACCTTGCCCCCTACGCGCGTGAGGGCTGCGCGATCGTCTCGAACTCGACGAGCTGCGGGCTGATGCTGAAGCGCGAGGCCCGGGAGATCCTCGACGTCGAGGACGAGGACCTGCATGTGGTGAGCGAGGCGATGTTCGACCTCTGCGAGTTCCTCCTGCTGCTACACGAGGACGGCGAGCTGCGGACCGACTTCAAGCCGCTCGCGCTGACCGTCCCCTACCACGCGCCCTGCCAGCAGCAAGGCCACGGCATCGGCAAGCCCGCGCTCGACCTGCTCGCTCTGATCCCCGAGCTGCGGGCGATCGAGCTCGACGCGGACTGCTGCGGCGTCGCCGGTACCTACGGGCTGAAGAAGGAGAAGTACGAGATCGCGATGGCGGTCGGTGATGGGCTCTTCCGCCAGATTCGGGAGAGCGAGCCCGACCTCGCCGCCTGCGACAGCGAGACGTGCCGCTGGCAGATCGAGCACGGCTCTCGCGTCCACGCCGTCCATCCCGTCGAGCTGCTGCACAGGGCGTACGGGCTCGCCGCGGCCTAGATGGTCGGGATCGTCATCGTCTCGCACAGCGCCACACTGGCGGCCGGCGTGCGCGAGGTGGCAGCGGAAATGGCCGGCCCGGACGTTCGCCTCGAGCCGGCCGGTGGAATCGGGGCGCCCGAACCTGCGCTCGGCACCGACGCAACCCGAGTGGCGGAGGCGATTGCCCGGGCCGACTCCGGCGACGGCGTGCTCGTGCTGATGGATCTCGGCAGCGCAGTCCTCAGCGCCGAGACCGCGCTCGAGCTGCTGACGGACGAGCAGCGGGAGCGCGTGCTGCTCTGCGAGGCGCCGCTCGTCGAAGGGGCGGTGGCGGCGGCGGTCGCCGCGAGGCTCGGCTCGTCCCTGCAGGAGGTCGCGGCGGAGGCCCGCGGAGGGCTGCAGGGCAAGGCGGCACAGCTCGACACTGGGGAGCCGGAGGCTCCGGGAGCCGCGTCTGCGGCCGCTCCTTCGGAGGGGCTGACGCTTCACCTCGAGATCCGAAACCCGCTGGGCCTGCACGCGCGGCCGGCGGCACGGTTCGTCCAGACCACGGGCGGCTTCGACGCGGACGTCGAGGTGACCAACCTTGCGCGTGGGCGTGGGCCGGCGAGCGGCCGGAGCCTGAATGGGCTCGCCACCCTCGGGATTCGTCAGGGGGACGAGATTCTCGTCTCCGCGCACGGCCCGCAGGCCGCGCAGGCCCTCGACGCGCTCGTGGAGCTCGCCGGGCGCGACTTCGACGAGCAGCCCGCGCCGGTAGCGCCTCCGGCCCCGGCCGCGGTGCCGGCCGATCAAGCGACCGACGGACGCCTCGTCGGCCTCCCCGGCGCGCCGGGCATCGTCTCCGGAGCGGCCCGCCATCTCGGCGCAGCCGAGCCCGAGATCCCGACCGGCTCATCCGGCGACCCGGAGCAGGAGTGGCGGGCTCTGCAACAAGCGCTCGAGCAGGTTCGGGGCGAGATCCGCGCCGTCCGTGACTCGGTCCGCGCCCGCGCCGGCGAGTACAGCGCGGCCATCTTCGACGCTCACCTGCTGTTCCTCGACGACGACGCCCTGCTCGAGCCCGCCCGCCGCGCGATTTTCGAGGACGGCCGGAACGCAGCCGAGGCCTGGCAGGCGGCTGCCGAGGCGGTCGCCTCCGACTACCGCAGCCTCGACGATGAGTACATGAGAGCTCGCGCGGAGGACCTGACCGGGGTGGCGCGCCAGGTCGTAGCGGTCCTCGCCGGGGATGCGGCCGCGCCGACTCTGAGCAGCCCCGGCATCGTGGTCGCTGCGGACCTGACTCCGGCAGACACGGTGGCCCTCGACCGCGAGCTCGCGTACGGGATCGCCACCGCCGTGGGGAGCCCCACCTCGCATAGCGCGATCCTCGCGCGCTCGCTGGGAATCCCCGCTGCGGTCGGCCTGGGCGAGGCGCTGCTGCAAGTTCCGGAAGGCACCGAGCTACTGCTGGACGGCGACGCGGGCGCGGTCTACGTCAAGCCGGCGGAGGAGCTCGCGGCCGAGTACGCGCGGCGGAGCGCCCTGCGAGAAGAGGCGGCCCGGGAGGCCCACGCCCAAGCCGCAGAGCCGGCGCTGACGCGCGACGGGCGGCGAATCGAGGTGGTCGCGAACATCGGCTCCTCAGACGACGTCTCCGCAGCGCTCGCCAACGGCGCCGAGGGCGTCGGTCTTCTGCGCACCGAGTTCCTCTTCCTCGAGCGCGACTCGATGCCGAGCGAGGAGGAGCAGTACGCGGCCTACAGCCGGATCGCGGAGGCGCTTGACGGTCGGCCGCTCGTGCTGCGCACCCTCGACGTGGGCGCCGACAAGCCGCTTCCCTACCTGCCCGCCCAGACGGAAGCGAACCCCTTCCTGGGCGTCCGCGGAATACGTCTGTCACTAGCGCGGCCGGAGCTCCTCGAGACCCAGCTGCGAGCCGTCGTGAGAACCGCGGCCGACCACCTGCTCAAAGTGATGTTCCCGATGGTGTCGACGCTGGACGAGTACCGGCAGGCGAGGGCGGTCCTCGAGCGGATCCGCAAAGATCTCGACGCGCCGGAGGTGGAGGTCGGCGTCATGGTCGAGGTGCCGGCCGCGGCGCTCGCCGCCGAGGCGTTCGCGCCCGAGGTCGACTTCTTCTCGCTCGGCACGAACGACCTCACGCAGTACACGATGGCGGCCGAGCGCGGGAACGCGGCCGTCGCCGGGCTGGCCGACGGGCTGCACCCTGCCCTCCTGCGTCTCATCAGCGCCGTTGCCGAGGCCGCGAGCCGACATGACCGTTGGGTGGGGGTCTGCGGCGAGCTGGCGTCGGACCCGACGGCCGTCCCGGTTCTGATCGGCCTCGGCGTCACTGAGCTGAGCGCCAACCCCCCCGCAATCCCGGGCGTGAAGCAGGCCGTCCGAAGCGTCGAGGTGGAGGCCGCTCGCCGCCTCGCGGAGGAAGCGCTTAGGCTCGCTTCCGCCGCGGAGGTCAGGGCCCTCGTCGAGGGCAAGGTGGAGTCCGCCGCCGTCCCATCGGGGAGCGGCACGTGATCGCCCGTCGGGTGGCCGCGCCCAGATCGGTGCTCTCGGGGCTCACGTACACGCGGATCGTGGCGGTGCCGGTCGTGATGGCGCTCGTCCTGGCCGGTCCGGATCGGAACTCCGCGTA
>JBKPAM010000137.1:0-7949 GCA_046726435.1 Actinomycetota bacterium | reverse complement strand
AGCCAGAACGAGGCGGCGACGAGGAGCCCGAGGATCGCAGCGGCGACCTCGCCCGGCCCGATCTCGGTCACGCCGATTCCGATCGCGACGAATGCCTCGCCGAGGGCGATGATCAGCACCAGCCCGTAGCGCTCCGCGAGGTGCGACGGGAACACCCGCCAGCCGGTCGACCCGCTCAGCCCCGCGCCGATGTAGGTGCAGGCGAGGGCGGCGACCCAGAGCCACGTGCGCGCGCCGTCCGCGAACCCGGCGACGAGGATCAGCGTCGCGCCGAGCAGCGTCCACGGCGCCAGCCGGAGCACGGCTGCGAACAGGTCGCGGTTCCTGCGGCCGGCGAGGGCGTAGAGCGCCAGATGCATGGCGACTACGATGAGGAAGGCGGCGCCGAAGAGCACGCCCTCGTCGCCGAACACCGTTGGCACGGCGAGCGCCGCGACGAACATCGCGACCAGCGCGACCAGAAGTGCGGCGCCGATGAAGCCCTCCTCGGGGTCGACGGTATTCGTCAGCCAGGCGTAGGCCGTCCACGGCCACCAGAGCGCGCCGAGCACGAGCACGCCGCGACCGATCCCCGCAAACGTCGGGTCGTGTGTGAGCAGCGTCGTCACCTGCGTGAACGCGAACACGAAGACGAGGTCGAAGAAGAGCTCTCGCGGGGTGACGCGGTGCTCTTGCTCCACTGCCGTCGCGGCCATGCGCTACGACCCTAGCCCGTGCTCGCGTGTTACGACGCGGCACCAGGATGGGCATGGCGGCCCTCTTAAGCCAAGACACGCTCTAGGGCAGCCTCACTGGTGCCATAGACACGATGCACCTTCCGTCCTAGTCTCATTTCGTTAGGCCCTCGATCCTGCGGCCTCGCGGGCGTGGAGCATCAACAAGGGGGAAAGCCATGCGCCGACGTTTTCGTCGTGGTGCTCTGGCAGTCACCGCCGTCGCCGTGGTGGCGATCGCGGGGGCGGTCACCTATGGCGTCGCCGCCATCGGCGGCGGTGGAGTGATCAACGGCTGTTACAAGTCACAGAATGGTCAGCTACGCCTCATCGACCCGGCGACCGGCCACTGTCTGCCGAGCGAGACAGCGATCTCGTGGAACCAGAAAGGGCCGACAGGGCCGCAGGGGCCGAAGGGCGACAAGGGCGACCCGGGTGCGCCAGCGACCAGACTCTGGGCCGTGGTCGGGTCGAATGGCAGCCTCGCTCGATCGAGCGGGGCGACGGCTTCCATTCGCCTTAACACCGGCATCTATCAAGTGACCTTCAACCAAAACGTGGCGGCATGCTCGTACCTCGCAACTCTCGGCAACCCTGGGACAGGTGATCCGCTGTTTGGCACGATCGTCACGGCGTTGCGTGCAGGGAACGCGAACGCCGTCTGGGTCCATACGAGGGACGCTGCGGGGGCCTCGGCCGATCGGAGTTTCCATCTCGCTGTCTTCTGTTAGACGGCGGACGCCACATCAGTGAGCCCGGTGACAAATGCGGTGGCGGGCCTCACGGCTCGCCACCGCACACCCGGTTACCGAAAGGTGACGAGCCTCGGTAGCTGCGTCCGGCGCGGCTTAGACGCGTTTTCTTGAGAGCGGCTGCGGCGCCAACGGCTTCCTCCTGTCTTGTTGTCAGACACGAACCTAGTGGCCTCGCCGCCCGTCACGCCATCGGGACCAACGGGGTCAGACACCAAACCGAGCAGCGGTCCCTGCTATCGGCTCAACGGAGCCACGACCCTCGACCGGCCGCTCGAGGATCGCCGCGGCGCGTGGGATCGTGCCCCAGCCGGGCCGGCGGCCGATGAGCGCGACATCAGCGAGTGCCTAGTCTGGCACAGGCCTTGGCGACGGCAACCGCGGCAGGCTTCGCTCGATCCGCCCTACCTAGCGCATGAGCTCTGAGCCGAGAGTCGACGCGGCGGGAATCGGGCCCGCGCAATGGCGTAGTTTTCGAGACCCGATGGGTGTCGTCCAGACTCCCCCGCGGTCATTGCTGCTCGTCCACGGCGCCGGAAGCGGTCCCTGGGTCTTTGAAGGCTGGCCCGAGAGCTTCCCCGGCATCACCGCTGCCACGGTGGATCTCCAAGAGGGCCTCGACGTCGCAACGGCGTCGCACGCCGACTACGCAACGAAGGTCGAGCATGCCGCCGCAGCGCTTCCGACCCCGATCTCGCTCTGCGGTTGGAGCATGGGTGGCCTCGTCGTCTTGCAAGCGGCCGAACCCGTCCGGCCGCACAGCGTGATCCTGCTCGAGCCGAGCCCGCCCGCCGAGGTTCAGGGGCACAACCCAGACACAGAGGATGGTCAAGGCACGTTCGACCCAGAAGCCGTCTACGGGCGGTTCCCGCCGGGAATGCGTGCGCGCGCAGAATCGACCCGAGCGCGCGCCGAACGGAAACGCGGCATCCCTGTTCCTGGCCTGTCGTGCGCGTCGCTGGTCGTATACGGCGACGCTTTCCGCCACGAACGAGGAAAGGCGATTGCCCGTCTCTACGACTCCGACGAACTCGACTTTCCGGGGCTCGACCACTGGGGCCTCATCGCGGACGTACGCGTCCGCGCGAAGATCGCCGAGTGGCTCGCTTCCGGTACACGCCGCGAGACCTTGCCAACCTTGACCGCATGGGCAAATGACCTTGTTGAACGACGGAGTCGACCAGGAGGAACATGAGATGACGGAACAGCGGCGCACAACCACCGAAGAAGCCAAGCGAGTCGGCGACGCGATCGGCGTCGATTGGACACGCTTCGAGCTCGAGCAGTTCCGGGCCGGCATGGACGTCGAGTTCGAGCACGGATCACACGACCCGCAAACCGACGTGACCGGCGACGACCCGATCGTCACGGGCAAGATCGCGCTCGCACACATGAAGGAGTTCCCGGACTACTACGAGCGGCTCGAGCGCATGGAGCGCGAGGCAGAGCGGGACTGGGCGGAGAAGTCCTAACGCGAGACGGATGCCGGACGCTGTTCATCCCGGCTTCGCCTGACCAACGGTGTCAGGCCAATTTCGCGCCGGGATGCCTCAGGCGGCCGACGCAGCGGCTCGACGCCGGCGCCATTCCTGGCGGATGAAGTGCGGAGCGTAGGGGACGTAGGTGAGCTGTCTCCCCTCGCCCATCTCGAAGAAGCTCCCGACGCACCAGCCCGTGCAGCTCGCGGATCCGCAAGCGCACGGCCAACACTCGCCATCGAAGGCGTTGAGGCGGTAATCGATCGTAATCTCATGGCCTGCTGGGACATCTCTCCATGCAAAGACCTTGACGCCGCTGCGCATGGCGTTGGGCTCGCAGGAGTGGTTGAGGTAGCACCCAGGAGGCAGGACGACCGCGAACCTGTTCCAGTCGAGCTCGGTGAGGTGCATCTGGTCCTCAGGCGTGAGCCGCGCGATCTCATCTCCGGTGACGACGCGACCGTTCCTGCGCCGAAAGATGAATTCACCGCGTCGAAAGCCGCGCAGCGCAAAGACACCTTTGCCCTTCGAGCCGGCCTCTCTGACCTCGACGTCGCGGATCATGCTTCGATTCTGACGACCCGAGGAAGCTGCCAGCGCGTTCCTAGAGTAAGGCGGCGGAATCGAACCCGCGCAAAATTTCAACCGGCGTCGCCTGTGGATCCGGGCGATCACCGACAGGTAGATGTCGGACCTGAGCTCAGTCTTGCCTGACGATATCGACCGAGATCCATCGCTGGAATCGTTCCTCTGTTCTCAAGCCAGTGTGTGGTGTTCCTATCCTCGGGCCAGCCCACTCTCCGGCCCGTAGTTCGTTGTGACTCCATTTCGATGGTCGGTGATCGTTCCTTGCAGTACATAGACGATGCCTGGTCTGTCTTTATGGTCGTGAACCGGGCCGAAGACGCCTCCAGGCTCGATGGTCACCATACGCATTCGAAGTTGGCGCCCTGCCATACCCTCGATCTCAGGGCCAAGGTCAACCGTTGCAAGTAACTCCGCCGTGACACCTTTCGTCTCAGGTGCGGCCTGTTCGTTGCTCATCGTGCTCTCCTCTCTGTACTGCCACGGACTAACGTTCGACCTTCCACCCGGGACGAGCTGATCTCCGACACCGCTCATACCTCCGTCGCGGCCAAATCTGTAACCGATCATCCACCGGCCGGTGAGGGCTCGTGCTTTTCGCCCACGCCGCCGCAACCGACATGGCGGGCGCAGCTCGCTCCGGTCGGCATCGACACCTCCTGTTCATCGCGGGAAGCGCGTGAACACAACGAGGGGCACACGGGGGAAACCGGGTTTCCCCCGTGAAACGAGCAGCGGCGCCGAAGGCGCCGCTGCGAAGTGGAGGCGGCGGGAATCGAACCCGCGTTCTCAGGATTCTGCGCCAGCGTCGCCGGAGGACTCGGATTCCGGCGACGACGAATCGAGCGAATCCGAATCAGATGACCCGCACAAACGCAGGCTGGAGCGGCCTGAATGACGGCTGCTCGCTTCGAAGCGGTGGCGTACGGCGTCGATGACCTGACACTGGGCTTCAACATGGAAGGCTCACGGTCTCTGCCGGCGCTGAACGCGGCACCCGGCTCACAAACACGGCGCGGAAAGATGCTCGGCGACCCGGCTTCCTGGGGAACGTGGGTCCATTTGCTCGGTCGTTCGGTCAGCTTCTGGAAGTCGGACACGAAGCGCCTGTACGTCCAAGCGAAGCTGGCGGAAGAGAGCGAGCTATGTCCACCGCGTGACATCGCGGCGCGGACGCGCTCGCTGATCGAGCGCATGGCGGCTGCGGGAATCGTCAGCCACGAGCAGCCTTGGGTCACACGCGTCGATGTCGCGGTCGATGCCGAGTGCGAGAGCGCCGATGGCAAGCTGCTGCTAGACGCGTTGGAGGCGGTGCGGTTGCCGAACGGCTGGCGGACGACCTCCACGGGCAGCCCCCGCTCAACGGTCTACTTCCGGGCGCGGGCAACGGAGCATGTTCACGCGCGGGCGTACTGCCGTAACCTCAAGACGAAAACCGGGGAACCGTACGGCCGGATCCGCCTGGAGGCCGAGCAACGGTTCGACCCGAAGCAGTGTCCGTTGGAGTACGCCGAGCAGCCGTCGTTCGTCGCTGCGATCTGGAAGGGCCGCTATGCCAACCTCGCGTCGAGAGTGACGCGACTAGCGCGGGAGGTTCAAGCGATGGAACTCGCTGAACGGATGCGACGGGGCGAGCTTTCTCATGGTCAGGCCGAACGACTTCACCCGTTCCTGGACCTGGAACGCCTCGGTCTCGCTAGGCAGTGCTACCGCGACTGGTGTATGCGGCTCGTCGTCGGGAGGCGACCAAGCTTGGGTCCAGCGCGAACGAGGGTAGGGCTGACGGGCTGGACGTCGAGTTGGCGGATCTGCTGGCGGCGTATGTGCAGGCGGTGGATGGGGCATAAGGGGTGCCGGGCGGCGAGCCGGCGGTAAGCCGGCCGCCGTCGGCGGACCGAGGCTCAACCACGCTCGCCTGGGCCAGTGTGCGCGAATGTCACTCGACGGCTCATGCCAATTAATTCGGGTCGCTTGTGCGATGCGAGCGCTTGGGCTTCCAGCCCTGAGCACGTCCGGTTGTCGCCGGTCGCGTCGTACAGAGCTCCCTCGCGGCGCTTGTACTTGTAGCTCTCAACGTGACGTTGAGCTCGAGCACGGAGCCAGTGGTCGAAACGGCGGTACCTAAGAATCGAGCACGCGAAGTGCCGCTTCCAGCGGCACCGGACCCGGTTGTTCCGGCGCCTGGTAGGGCACCGGCAGGATCTGGCGCGCAACCACTCGCGATCCACGAACCAGCTCAAGGGCAGTCACCCGACGACCTCGGACATGCTGGACCGTATGGATCGAGTAGTAGTGGAACGCTGCTGGCCCGACCGGCTTCCCGGACAAGATCAGCCTGATCCGCTGGCGGCTGCCGTCGGCGTAGGCGAGGAAGAGCTTCGTGTCACGACGAGCGAGCGTGCTTCCGGCGACGACCAGATAGGCGCGGCTCGTGAAGAGGCGTCCGTGCCCGATCTGCACGAGGCCGGCTCGCAAAGTGCGGGGGTCGTCGCTCCGGTTCGCGCCGTCCAGGGTTCCGTCCTTGCCAACACTGAACATCCGCCAGGAGCCGTCGCGCCTCGGCGTCGCGAAGATGGTTGCTCCGGCGAGCCGTCCGACGACAATGCGCGTCGTGTGACGCAGGTCAAACACTGGTGCGCGGCCAGGGACGTAGAGGGGAGTGGGCTGGAGCCGGACAAAGCGGACGTCGAGTCCCTTGTTCTTCACGGCGAACCAGAACCGGTTCGGCGCGACGTCGGCGAAGCGCCTCACGACCCAGGTCTCGTCAAGGATCTGGCCCGCGGGCTTGTCGGTGGTGCCGTACATCCGGTCGGCGACGGCGTCGTGCGTTCGGGGATCGAGTGCGATCCATTCGCCGTCGCGATAGCCGGGAGCGAAGGTGTTTTGGAGCTTTCCGAGCCAGATGACCTGGCGGCCGTGGAAGGTACCGATGCCGGGGCGACGGACGAACTTCTTCGTGTCCACCGGCCAGTAACGCTCGAAGAGGTTTGCGGGCATCGAGGACGCGCAGTAAGGGACGCACCTAATCACCTCGTCAGGAAAGCAGCGGTTGGCCCAGCAACCTCGCGTACGGATGAGGCCCGCCTCGCGATCGAACCAGATCTCGAAGTGCTCCTTTGCCCCCTTCCCGACGGGATAGCCGTTCACCGCGCCTCGGAATGAGCCCGCCACCAGTGCGTGCTGGACATCGCCGCGCGCCTTCACGACGTGATAACCGGGCGGCGCCGGCGGGGCGGCGACCGACCCGCTCCCGCCGGCGAGCGCCAGCCCGCCCCAGATCCCAGCGCCGGCCAACAGGGCCAGCGCTCCCGCGTACGCCCAACGCCGCTGGCGGGCGCGGCGCCGCGCTTCCTCGATCAGCGCGTGAAGCTCGTAGGTCAGCGTCGCCATCAGATAAAGCTACTATTACTGGCACCATGCTCGACGTCAAGATCGATCGGAACGAGCCGGTTGGACTGCACGAGCAGGTCGCGGCGGAGCTGCGCCGCGCGATCGGCGAGGGAGAGGCTCGTCCGGGCGAGCGCCTGCCCCCGGCGCGTGATCTCGCAGCGGTGCTGGGCGTGAACCGGAACACGGTCCTCCGAGCCCTGCGCCTGCTTCGCGACGAAGGGCTGCTCGAGTTCCGACGTGGCCGCGGAATCACCGTCGCCGGGACGAGCGAGCGCGGGGCAGTGCTGGCCCGAGCGAGGGAGCTAGTCGCGTTCGCTCGTCGCCAGGGCTATCGGCGCGAGGAGCTGATTCAGATCATCGAGAGCCTCGCCGACTGATTAGCCGCCCGCCGAGGTTCCAGCTGAGCGGCACCCCCGCGCCGCCCGGATCACTGACGACCCAAGAAGAAGACAGCCTCGTCGCGTGCGCGAGTGTGTCCTATAGACGCCCGACGACGACGCCATTCTCTCCTCCGGGATACGGCTGAGTGGTTCTGCGAGACTGCGATTGTGGCGGATACGGCGGAGTTGTTGGTTCCCGACGCCGCAGGTTGGCGGGCCTGGCTGGCAATGCACCATGACTCGCCGGATGGGGTATGGCTCGTGCTCGCCAAGAAGGAGACGGTCGAACCGACCAGCCTCAACCACGATCAAGCCCTTGGAGAAGCGCTTTGCCACGGTTGGATCGATGGCCAGCTTCGCCGCCGCGACTCCGAAACCTATTTCCAGCGTTTTACTCGACGGAGGCCGCAAAGCGCCTGGTCCAGGCGCAACATCGAGATGGCAGAGCGCCTACTCGCCGAGGGACGTATGCATCCCTCCGGTAAGGCCGAGCTGCAGCGTGCGAGAGCCGATGGGCGCTCTGAAGCCGCCTACGCCGGTTCTGCGACCATCGAGGTGCCTCCCGATCTCGAGGTTGCGCTCGCCGCCGAGCCAAGAGCTCGCGAGATGTTCGGGAGGCTAAGCCGCCAAAACCGCTACGCCATCCTCTAT
>JBKPAM010000136.1:0-12766 GCA_046726435.1 Actinomycetota bacterium | reverse complement strand
GACGGCGCCGTGCACGAGGTCGACGTCCGCAACGAGGGGGCGCTGGCCGGCCTCGCAGACGACGACGTGGTGGAGGTGCCCGCACGCATCGACCGCGACGGGATCGAACCGCTCCAGCAGCGGCCGCTCGCGCCGGAGCTGCTCGGGCTCGTCCAGCACGTGGCCGCCTACGAGCAGCTGGCGGCGCAGGCCGGCGCGGCCCAGGACCTCGACCTCGCGCGCAAGGCCCTGCTGGCCCACCCGCTGATTGGGCAGCACGACCTGGTCGAGGAGCTGCTGGAGCCGCTGCTCGAGCCTCAGGAGGCGCCGGCATGAGTGAGCCTGTTGTGATCGCCGTCGACGGCGGGGCCTCGAAAACGCACCTCGCGCTGATCGGGAGCGACGGCGAGCTGCTCGAGCTCATTCGCGGCGCGGAGAGCTCCCCGCAGAACCTCGGCTTGGAGCGGGCGCTCGCGGTCCTGGACGGGCTCTTCGCCAGGGCCGGCGGAACGAAGGGCGTCGCCGCGATCGCGCAGCTGAACATGTCGGGCGTCGACTTTCCGAGCGAGGAGCAGGAACTGCGCGAGGCGATCGAGGCGCGACGCTGGGCGGAGCGAACCGTGGTCGACAACGACACCTTCGCCGTCCTGCGAGCCGGTACCGAGCGCGGCTGGGGCGTCGCCGTGGTCTGCGGCTCGGGAATCAACTGCGTCGGCGTCTCCGCTGACGGGCGGCATGCGCGCTTCCCGGCTCTCGGCCAGATCACGGGCGACTGGGGCGGCGGCACCGACGTGGGCTACTCGGCGCTCTTCGCCGCCGCGCGCGGGCACGACGGGCGCGGGCCGCACACGACGCTCGAGCAGGCGGTGCCGGCGCATTTCGGCCTCGAGACACCCGACGAGCTGGCCGAGGCGATCCACCGCGGCCGAATCCCGGCGCGGCGCCTGGTCGAGCTGCCGCCGGTCGTGTTCGCCGAGGCCGAACGCGACCCGGTCGCGGCCGCGATCCTCGAGCGGCTGGCTTCCGAGATCGTGGCGATGGCACGGGTCGCGCTCGAACGGCTCGAGCTCGCGAACGAGCCGGTCGAGGTGCTGCTGGGCGGCGGCCTGATCCAGTCGGGCGACGGGAGGCTAGGCGCCGCGGTCGAGCACGAGCTGCACCGCCTCGCGCCGAAGGTCTCGGTCAGCGCGACCAGCTCGCCGCCGATCGTCGGTGCGGCGCTGCTGGGCCTCGACGAGCTCGGTGACCCGCCGCCGGAGGCGCAGCGGCGCGTGCGCGTGGAGCTCGAGGCGGCGGTGGCGGCGGAGCGGGGAGGGAGCGATGGCTGACGTCCGCTACATCCAGGCCACGAAGCTCTACCTCGGGAGCTCGGTCCCGGCGGTGGACGCGCTCGACCTCGAGATCGCCGACGGCGAGCTGATGGTGCTGGTCGGGCCCTCGGGCTCCGGCAAGACGACCGCGCTGCGGATGCTCGCCGGCCTCGAGGAGGTCGACGCCGGCGCCGTCCTGATCGGAGACCGCGACGTCACCGACCTGCCGCCGAAGAAGCGCGACATCGCGATGGTCTTCCAGAACTACGCGCTCTACCCGTACCTCACGGTCTCGCAGAACATCGCTTTCCCGCTCAAGATGGCCGGGGTCAAGAAGGCCGAGCGGGAGCGGAAGGCTGCCGAGGTGGCGCGGAAGCTCGGCCTCGAGCAGCTCCTGCAGCGCAAGCCCTCCCAGCTCTCCGGCGGCGAGCGCCAGCGGGTGGCCATGGGCCGCGCGATCATCCGCCTGCCGAGCGTGTTCCTGATGGACGAGCCGCTCTCGAACCTCGACGCGAAGCTGCGGGTGCAGATGCGGGCCGATGTGGCCGCACTGCAGCACGACCTCGGGATCACGACGGTCTACGTCACGCACGACCAGGCCGAGGCGATGACGCTGGGCCACCGGGTGGCGGTGCTCGACCACGGGAAGCTGCAGCAGGTCGGGTCGCCGCGCGAGCTCTACGACCGGCCCGACAACCGCTTCGTCGCGGGCTTCATCGGCTCGCCGGCGATGAACCTCTGCGAGCTCCCGCTCGGCGAGAACGGCGCGGTCTCGCTCGGCGATGAACGGGTGGAGCTCGGCGAGCGGCTGGCCGCGGCGGCGCGGGCGAATGGGCGGAACGAGGTGGTGCTGGGGCTGCGGCCGGAGGCGCTGGAGCTCGGCGGCGACGGCATCCCCGCCCGCGTGGAGGTCGTCGAGGAGTTCGGCGCGGACGCCTACGTCTTCTGCAGCGCGCGGGTGGGAGAGAAGTTGCCAACGCGCCTGGTGGCGCGCACCGAGGCACGCCTTGCGCCCGGCCAGGGCGAGCGAATCGCCCTGCGCGTGCGGCCCGGCGAGGCCCATCTCTTCGACGCCGAAACGGGCCTCCGGCTCGGCGCCTGAGTTCGACCGGGCCGCGGACTACACTCGACTTCCCGTGGCTGAGGGCTTCGTCCACCTGCACGTCCACTCCGAGTACTCGATCCTCGACGGCGCCTGCCGCATTCCGGCTCTGGCGGAGCGGGCCGCGGAGCTCGAGATGCCGGCCGTGGCGCTCACCGACCACGGCTCGCTCGCGGGCGCGGTCGAGCTCTACCGCGAGGCGGGCAAGCACGGGGTCAAGCCGCTGATCGGCTGCGAGGTCTACGTCGCCGACGACCGCCGCGCACAGCGGAAGGGCTACGCGCACCTGACGCTGCTCGCCGAGGACCAGACCGGCTACGGAAACCTGATCAAGCTGGCCTCGGCCGGCTACCTGGAGGGCTACTACTACAAGCCGCGGGTCGACTGGGAGCTGCTCGAGCGGCACTCGCAAGGGCTGATCGCGCTCTCGGGCTGCCTCTCGGGGCGGGTATGCAAGGCGCTCGAGGAGAACCGACCCGGTGACGCGCGCGCTGACCTCGACCGCCTCGCGCAGATCTTCGGCCGCGACTCGACCTATGTCGAGCTACAGAACGCCGGCCTCGAGATCCAGCAGCGGATCAACCCGGGGCTGGCGAAGCTCGCCGGCGAGGCGGGCCTCCCGCTGGTCGCGACCGGCGACGTCCACTATCTCCGCCACGAGGACGCTAAGGCGCACGAGGCGCTGCTCTGCATCCAGTCAGGCGACTCGCTCAAGAATCCGAACCACTGGAAGTTCGACACCGACCAGTTCTTCTTCAAGTCACCGGCGGAAATGGCGCTCGACTTCCCGGGCCACGAGGAGGCGCTGCGGCGCACGCTCGAGATCGCCGAGCGCTGCACCGTCGAGCTCGAGCTCGGGAACATCCTGCTCCCGAAGTTCCCGCTCCCCGAGGGCAAGGACGCCTTCGAGTACCTCGTCGAGCTGTGCGAGCGGGGCCTTGAGAAGCGCTACGGGCGCGTGACCCCGGAGCTCCAGGAGCGCCTCCGCTTCGAGCTCAAGACCATCCGCGAGATGGGCTTCGCGGACTACTTCCTGATCGTCTGGGACTTCATCGCCTTCGCGAAGCGGAACGGAGTCTCGGTCGGCCCGGGCCGCGGCTCGGCGGCCGGGTCACTCGCCGCCTACTGCCTCGAGATCACCGACGTAGACCCGATCAAGTACGACCTGCTCTTCGAGCGCTTCCTCAACCCCGGCCGCAAGTCGATGCCCGACATGGACATCGACTTCGCCGTCGCCGGGCGCGACCGGGTGATCAACTACGTCGCCGAGAAGTACGGTCGCGACCGCGTCGCCCAGATCATCACCTTCGGGACGATGATGGCGCGGGCCGCGGTCCGCGACGCGGGCCGCGTGCTCGAGATCCCCTACGGCTCGGTCGACAAGGTGGCGAAGCTGATCCCCGAGGGGCCGAAGGTCTTCCTCGACGATTGCCTCAAGCCGGGCGCGGAGCTGAAGCAGGCCTACGACGCGGATCCGCTCGTGCGCGAGATCGTCGACCTGGCGAAGCCGCTCGAGGGGCTGATCCGGCAGGACTCGATCCACGCGGCGGGTGTCGTGATCTCCGACCGGCCGCTGACCGACCTCGTGCCGCTGCAGCAGAAGGGCGCCGACCAGGGGGTCGTGACGCAGTTCGGGATGTGGGACGTCGAGGCGCTCGGCCTGCTGAAGATGGACTTCCTCGGCCTCCGCAATCTCGACGTGATCGACAAGGCGGTCGAGCTGGTCGGCGCTTCGGAGCGGTCGCCCGGGCAAAGCCCGGACGCCCTCCAGGCGGCGGCGCCAAGTCGGCGCCTTAGCGACATCTCCAAGATCCCGCTCGACGACCGCACGACCTACGAGATGCTCGCCCGCGGCGACGCCGCCGGCGTCTTCCAGTTCGAGTCTTCGGGGATGCGCGAGGCGCTGCGGCAGGTCAAGCCGACTGAGTTCGAGGACCTGATCGCGCTCGTCGCGCTCTACCGTCCGGGCCCGATGGCCTATATCCCGACCTACGCCCGCCGCAAGAACGGCCAGGAGCAGGTGACGTTCATCGACCCGCGGCTGGAGCCGATCACGGGCGTCACGCACGGGACGTGCATCTACCAGGAGCAATATCTCGAGATCGCGAAGCAGATCGCCGGGTTCACACCCGCCGAGGCCGACGACCTGCGCAAGGCGATCGGCAAGAAGATCCACGAGCTGATGGCGTCGCTCAAGGAGAAGTTCCTCGAGGGCTGCGCACAGAGCGGGACGACGCCCGCGGTCGCCAACCAGCTTTGGAAGGACATGGAGCAGTCGCAGGACTACTCGTTCAACAAGTCGCATGCGGCCTGCTACGCGCTGATCGCCTACCGCACCGCGTGGCTGAAGGCGCACCACCCGAAGGAGTACATGGCGGCCCTGATCTCCTCCGTGATGAACACGAAGGACCGCGTGCCGTTCTACGTGAACGCCTGCCGCGAGATCGGGATCGAGGTGCTGCCGCCGGACGTGAACGGCTCCGAGTGCGACTTTGCGGTTGTCGAGGGGAGAATCCGGTTCGGGTTGAACGCGGTCAAGAACGTCGGCGACTCGGCGGCGCGGGCGATCGTGGCGGCTCGGGGGGAGGGCGGGCAGTTCACGTCGCTCTGGGACTTCACCGAGCGCGTCGACCCGCAGGTCGTCAACAAGCGCGCGCTCGAGTCGCTCGTCAAGTGCGGCGCTTTGGACTCGACCGGCGGGTCGAGGCGCGGGATGCTCGAGGCGCTGGAGCACGCCCTGTCCCACGGGCAGCGGGCCTCGGACGAGCGGCTGCGCGGCCAGAGCTCGCTCTTCGCCGAGGTGCAGGAGAAGATCGAGCACCCGCCGATCCGCAGCGAGGAGTTCGAGAAGAACGAGCTGCTGCGGCTCGAGAAGGAGACGCTCGGGCTCTACGTCTCGGAGCACCCGCTGGAGGCCGTGCGGGCGCAGCTGCGGCGGCGGACGGACGCGACGCTGGCGGAGCTCGAGCGGCGTCGCGACGGCGAGGTCGTGACCGTGGCGGGCATCGTCTCCGCGCTGAAGCAGCTGACGACGAAGAAGGGCGAGCCGATGGTCTTCATGCGGCTCGACGACGTGCTCGGGAGCGCCGAGGTGGTGGTGTTCAACTCGGTCTACGCGGAGGCGCGGGAGCTCCTCGTGCCCGACGCGGTTTTGGTCGTGAAGGCCCGCGTCGACCACAAGGAGGGCGAGTCGAAGCTGATCGCCCTGGAGGTCACGGCCTTCGAGGCGGCCCCGGAGCGGGGGGAGGTTCGGCTCCGGCTGGATGCGCGGCGCGCGCGGGCCGGCATCATCCGCGAGCTCGCGGCGGTCGTGCGCGACTTCCCCGGCGAGGCTCCCGTGGTCGTCGATCTCGTCACCTCCGAGGGGCCTCGCGTCTTCCAGTTCGGCACGGAGTACCGGGTCAAACCGGAGCCGGACTTCTTCGCCGAGGTGAAGGCCCTCCTCGGCGAATCCGCCGTCGCCTGAGCCTGGCGGCCGGCCGCGAGAGCTCCGGCCGCGGTGTCCCTTCAGTCACAGTGTCTGAGACTGAGCGAGGCGCAAAACGCCTGGTCTGCCTGCGATTGTGGAACGTTCGTCGGGGTTTCGTTTCTGTGTCTGACACCGGGTTTGGGTCAGACTGCGCGAGTGACGCTCACCGGACACGCGACGGTGCCCAAGACGAAGCCGGCCCTCCGCTGCACTCTTTGCCGCCCGCGGCGGCCGTCAGGTCGGAGCAGTCCGAGCCGGCTTCTGAGTGGAATCTACGCCGAGTCACGGTTTCGAACCAGTCCTTCGCATCGACCGGTCGTTTCAGACAGACGCACGAGCAAAGCTCGCGCGTCCTGAGGCCGGCATCGCAAGCGATGCCTCAGTTCACGGTTTCGAACCAGTCCATCGCGTCGACCGGTCGTTTCAGACAGACGCCCGAGCAAAGCTCGCGCGTCCTGAGGCCGGCATCGTATGCGATGCCTCAGCGCCCGAGGATTTCGCGCAGCTGGGTGGGGCTGATGTTGCCGCCGCTCAGGATCAGCGCGACCTTCTTGCCGGCGAGCCGGTCTCCCAGCCGCAGCGCCGCGGCGAGCGGTGCGGCCCCGGCCGGCTCGACCAGGTTGCTCGTTCCCTCGATCATCAAGACGACCCCCCGCTCCAGCTCGTCCTCGTCGACGAGCACGAAGTCGTCGAGCTGCTCCCACAGAATCCGCTGCGGGAGCTCGAAGGCGACTCGGGTCGCCAGGCCCTCCGCGCGTGTCTCCATCCGGTCCTCGAGCAGCTCTCGCGCCCGCCACGAGCGGTAGGCCGCGGGCGCCGCCGACGACTGCACGCCGATCACCTCCAAGTGCGGCTTGACCGCCTTCCCCGCCACACAGGCGCCGGCCGCGCCGCTCCCACCTCCGACGGGCACGATCACCACGTCGACGTCGGGCCGGGTCTCCAGCAGCTCGAGCGTCGCCGTTCCGACGCCCGCGATCAGGTGGGGCTCGTTGCCGGAGTGGATGTAGCGGTAGCCGTGCTCGCGCGCGAGGGTCTCGCAGTGCTCACGCGCGTCGTCGAAGTCCCGTCCGTGGACGACGAGCTCCGCCCCGAGGCGCTCCATCGCCGCGAGCTTCACCGGGTTCGCCGCCTCGGGGACGCAGACCACCGCCCGCACGCCGAAGAGGCCGGCGGCGAAGGCAATCGACTGCCCGTGGTTGCCGGTGGACGCGGACACCACACCGCGACGCCGCTCGTCGTCGCTCAGCTGGGAGACGAGATTGACGCCGCCGCGCACCTTGAAGGCTCCGGTCGGCAGGTGGTTCTCGTGCTTGACGAGGATCTCGGTTCCGACGAGCTCGCTCAGCGCTGCGGACGGGTACAGCGGCGTCGCCAGCAGGTGCGGCGCGATCCGCCGCCGTGCGGAAAAGACGTCCGCGAGTGTCGGGATCTGCTGCTCCACGCGCGTCTCGATCACGCGAGCCCCTTCTCGCGAAGCTCGTCGCGGGCTCGCTCGGATTTCGGCAGCTCGAGCCCCATCCCACGCAGGATCTCCGGCGCCTTGGTGAACTGCACGTCCTCGTAGCCGACGACCTGGACGTTGTTGCCCCAGGGATCGCGGAAGTCGAGGCCGCGACCGGGCCGGATGTCGGCGCCCGCCGCCTCGAGCGCGGCGCGGGTGGCCTCCTTGTCGTCGACCACGAGGCCGAAATGCCGGCGCTCATCCGCCGGCTGGCCCCGCCCTTCCGAGAGGGCGATGAACTGGTCGCCCATGTCGACGAAGGCCATCCCTTGGAGGCGCCCGCGCAACTCGAGGTCGAAGATTCGCCCGTACCAATTCAACGCTTCGTCGACGTCGCCGACCTCGAGGGCGACGTGGTTGATCCCGACGAGCTTCGGCACACACCGAGGCTAGCCTGCCCGGCGGTGCCGGCGGGCGACGAAGAGGGCCGCTCCGACGGCGACGAGCGCTCCGGGGATACCGATCCCGGCCACCAGCCCGAGGTTTGCCGAGGATGAGGACGACGAGGCGCGTGGGGCGCGGGCCGGCAGGCCCTGACGGACGAGCGTTCGCTTCAGTCCCTCCGCGCGGTACCAGCCGCCGTGGGTCGCCATCCCGAAGATCGGCTGCCCGGGCCTCATGTAGGTGACCGCGCCGCCGCGCGCATACGGGTAGGCGTCCTGGACGATGTGGTACGTCTGGTTCTCGCCGCCGGGCACGACGTAGTAGATCCTCAGCTTCGCCCCCAGGTGGGAGGGACGGGCGTGCAGCATCGGGTCGGGCTGCTGCCCGAAGGCGGCCGGGAAGAAGCCGGCCTCGGTCGTCAGCTCTCCGAGGGCGCCGCTCGACTCGGTGCCGTGGATCACCAGCGCTTTCTCGAGCCCGGGCCCTCTGACCGAGGCCGTGGACGGGCCCTTCGCGGCCGCCCCCGCCGGGAGCACGAGCGCCAGGCCGAGCAGTACGAATGCGACGCGTTTCATCGAAAGCTCCTTTCGCAGATGCCTCCGATACACCGCCGCGCACAGTCCGGTTCCTCGGAACCCCGCCGCCCGTTCCGGTGTAAGACGGGCAGTGGTGGACCGGCCACTGGACGAGGCGGAGCTCGTCGAGCGCGCGAAGCGAGGCGATCTCCGCGCCTGGGAGACGATCGTGCGCGAGAACCAAGGCCTTGCCTTCAGAACCGCCTACCTGCTCTGCGGGTCCGCCGCCGACGCCGAAGAGGCGGCGCAGGACGGTTTCGTCAAGGCCTACCGCGCGCTCGGCCGCTTCCGCCGCGGGGCGCCGCTTCGTCCCTGGCTGCTCCGAATCGTCGCAAACGAGGCGCGCAACCGCCGCCGTTCTGCGGGCCGGCGCGAGGCGCTCGCCCTGCGCGCGGCGACCGAAGACCGCCCGGGGGACGCGGTCCCGTCCCCCGAGGCGGCTCTCGTCTCGGCCGAGGAGCGCGGCCGCCTGCTTGCGGCCGTGAACGAGCTCTCGGAGGAGCACCAGCTTGCGATCGCCTGCCGCTACTTCCTCGAGCTCTCGGAGGAGGAGACCGCCGCGGCCCTCGGCGTTCGCCGCGGCACCGTCAAGTCGCGCCTCGCGCGCGCCCTCGCGCGTCTCCGCGAGAGCCTGGAGGCGGACGAGTGAACGGCCTCGAGCAACGTCTGCAGGCGCTCGGCCGGGAGCTCGACTACCCGCCCGAGCCGGACCTCGCGCCCGCGGTGCTCGCCCGGCTAGACCGGCAACGGCCCTTCCCGTGGCGCCGGGCGGTCGTCGTCGCGCTCGCGGTCGTCGCGATCGGAATCGCCGCCGCGCTCGCGGTGCCGCAGGCGAGGAGCTCGATCCTGCGCTGGTTCCACCTCCGCGGCGTCACCGTCGAGCGCGTGCAGACGCTTCCGCCCGCGGTCGAGCGCTCGCAGGCGGCGGGCCTCGGGCGGCCGCTCTCCCGCGCGGAGGCCGAACGCGAGCTCGGCTTCCCGCTCGTGCTCCCGGCCCTCGCCGGCGGCGAGCCGCGGCGCGTCTACGTGCTCGGCGGCGCGCTCGGCTCCGTGATCGTGCGCGACCACGGCCGCCCGCTCCTGCTTTCGGAGTTCCAGGCGACGAGGTTCGACGTCATGAAGAAGCTCGTCGGCGCGAGGACAATGGTCGAGCCGGTGCAGGTCGACGGCTCGGACGGGCTCTGGATCGAAGGCCCGCCGCACACGCTGACCTACTTCGACCGCCAGGGCGAGTTCCGCGAGAAGACCGTCCGTATCCGCGGCAACGTCCTGCTCTGGACCCGCGGCGCGCTGACCTTGCGCCTCGAGGGCCGCATCAGCAAGGCCGAGGCGCTGCGCATCGCGCGCGAGATCGGCTGACAGATCCCCCTGCAGGGGGAGAACCGCTGGCCGCTTTCGGCCGAATACCCGGTAGATGCCTGCTGCGGACCTTCACCTCGTCACCGACACCGAGCTGGACCGCGTGGAGAACTGGCGCGCCGAGGAGCTCGCCCGCGCCGGGTTCGACCCGAGCGACGCGATCGCGCTGGCGGCCAGGCACGACATCGACCTTCATCTCGCGACCCGCCTGATCGAGCTGGGCTGTCCGCACGACACGGCCATCCAGATCCTGATCTGAACCAGTAGCCAAGGCAGGCGTCGGGGGCCGTGGGCAGAATGTCGCCCGCGTGAGTCTCGCCTCCATCCCCTCGCCGCACACCGGCACGATCGACCTCGGGCCGCTGACGATTCACATGTACGGCCTGATGCTGCTGCTCGCGATCGCGGCGTGCATCTGGCTGACCGGCGTGCGCTGGACGCGGCGCGGAGGCGACTGGGACCTCGTCCTGAAGGTCGCGGTCTGGGGCGTTGCCGCGGGCATCGTCGGCGCGCGCGCCTACCACGACATCACCAGCTGGAGCGAGGTCTCGAGCCCGAAGTGGAAGGGGATCTTCGCGGTCTGGGAGGGTGGGCTCGGCGTCTGGGGCGGGATCCTGCTCGGCTGCCTCGTCGGCGCGTTCATCGTCCGTCGGGAGGGCGCGCGCATCCGCGACTTCATGGACGCGGTCGCGCCGGGCCTGCTGCTGGCGCAGGGGATCGGCCGCTGGGGCAACTGGTGGAACCAGGAGCTCTACGGCAAGCCCACCAGCCTCCCGTGGGGCCTGAAGATCGATCCCGAGCACCGCGTCGCCGGCTACGAGACCGACTCGACCTTCCACCCGACCTTTCTCTACGAGTTCGTCTACGACCTGATCGGGGTCGGCCTCCTGCTCTTCCTCGACCGGCGCTTCCGGTTCAAGCCGCCGGCGCTGTTCGCGCTCTACGTCTCGTACTACACCGCGGGCCGCTTTCTCGAGGAGCTCTTGCGGATCGACCCCGCGCACCACTTCGCCGGGCTGCGGCTGAACGCGTGGGTCTCGATCGTCGTCTTCGTGATCTCGACCGCGTTCTTCGTCTGGTGGCAGTTCCTGCGGGGCGGGGAGGAGGGGCCGCGGCGCGTGGGCAGGAGACGGCGCGCCGAGCCGGAAGGCCCCGCGATGGCGATCCCGAAGGGCCGCGTCCGGCCCTCCCGCTAGGTTCCGGCCGTGCCTGAGCCCGTCCGCGAGCTAGAGCTGGACCTCGACGCCTTCGAGGGCCCGTTCGACCTGCTCCTGACGCTCGTCCTCAAGGAGGAGCTCGACCTCGCGGAGGTGGACGTCGCGGGGATCGTCGTCACCTTCGTCGAGCGGCTCGCGGAGCGCGAGGAGCTCGACCTCGAGGCCTGCGGGGAGTTCCTGGTCCTGGTCGCCGCGCTGCTCGAGCTCAAGGCCCGCGGGCTCTTTCCGGACGAGGACGCGGACCTTTCGGAGCTCGAGCCCGAGGAGGCGGCGGAGGAGCTGGCGCGGCGGCTCGCCGAGTACCGGCGGGCGAAGGAGGCGGCGGCCTGGCTCGCGGAGCGGCTGCAGGCCGAGAGCGACCGGTACTTCCGGCTCGGGCCCGCTCCGCTCGCACCTCGGGTCTTCCGGCGGCTTGCCCCGCAGGAGCCGGAGTCGCTTGCGGCGGCGCTGCGTGCGCTGGCCGCCGAGCCGCCTGCGGTCTCTCTTGCGCATCTCGAGCTCCGCTTCCCGCCGGTCTCGCAGTTCCTCGAGCGCTTCCGCGCGGTGCTGCGGCGGCGCAGGGTCTTCGACCTCGACGCGGAAGTTGAGGGCATGTCGAGAATCGAGCAGGCGGTCGCGTTTCTGGCGTTGCTGGAGCTGCGGCGCGCGGACGAGGTCGCCCTGGAGCAGGGTGCGCCTTTCGCACCCATCCGCGTACGCAGGGCCGCCGCTCACGCAGCAGAGAGGAGAGAGGCATGGACCGCCCGCTCCGCCTGATCACGGCGAGCCCGGTCGACCGGCTCGCGCGGACGGTCGAGGCGCTGCTGGTCGTCGCGTCGCAGCCGCTGTCCGCCGACGAGCTCGCCGAGGCCGCGAACGACGACCCCGAGCGCGTCGAGACGGCATTGCGCCTGCTGGGCGAGCGGTTCGCCGAGGGTCGCAGCGGGATCGTGCTGGAGCACGTGGCGGGCGGCTGGGCCTTCAGGGCCTCGCGCGATGCGGCCGAGGCGTGCGGGCGCTTGTTCGAGCGGCCGGTCGAGCGCGGGCTCTCGGCGGCGGCGCTCGAGACGCTGGCGATCGTCGCCTACCTCGGCCCGGTGAGCCGTCCGGAGATCGCCCGCATCCGCGGCGTCGCCGCCGACTCGGTGGTCGCAGGGCTCGTCGAGCGCGGCCTGATCGCGGAGGCCGGGCGTGAAGACACGTCGCTGGGTGGGGCCGTGCGATACCGGGCCACGCCGCTCTTCGAACGCGTCTTCGGCCTCGACTCGCTCTCCGCGCTCCCGCGGCTGGACGACCTCGGCGAGAGCACGGACGAGATCCGCGAGCGCCTGGAATCGGTCGCCGAGCGCCGGCCGGCCTGATCCGGCTCAGGGCTTTCGCCCGACGAAGATCGCCCAGCCCAGCAGCGCCCGCCGATACGCGAAGTGAACGCGTCGACGCCGCTCATGGAGGGCGCGGATCTCGATCAGCGCCTCGAGCTCGGCCGCAGCTGCCCGACTACGCGCCTCGCCCGCGAAGGCGGGCCGCAGCTCGATGCCGAGCACGCGGCACCCGAAGGCGCCCGCGAGGATCGTCGCGGGCCCGCCTTTGCCGCAGGCGACGTCGAGCACCCGGCTCTCGCTCGTGAGCCGCAGGTAGTCGCCGAGCAGCAGGATCTTCTCGCGGCTCGTGGGGTTCTGGATCTCGTGGTCGCGCTCGACGACCTCCCACGGCCAGGTCATGGGCTTGGCCCGCCCGCGATCAAAGCCGGCGGATGATCTCCTCGGCTTCCTCGCGCGTGAAGGCCCGCAGCGTCTCGGTGTGCTCGGCGCCGTGGCGCTGCAGCTTCATCAGGATCTCGGCCGCGGTGTCGTCGTCGGGGGCCTCGAAGATCTCGACCACGTCGTAG
>JBKPAM010000135.1:0-15260 GCA_046726435.1 Actinomycetota bacterium | reverse complement strand
ACGGCTTGCCCCGCGGCGAGCCGAGCCCGACGGCGGTCCGGGGAGAGGGGCCGCCGCCCCGGCTCACTCCGTGCGAACTTCAGGTGTGAGGCGCGTGCCCGGGCAGCGCCGGCTGGAGAGGCTGACGCGGCCGATCTCCTTGGTCGTCAACTCGGCGACGAGCAGGTTGCCGCGCTGAGCGGTGCCGGACGTGCCCGGGGAGGGTCGACTCCTCCTCTTCTCGGGGCCGAGACGGCGTAGCCAGTGTAAGGAGCGTCCACGCCGGATCCACGCCTTTGCGGGAAGACGTCACGCAGCCATGCCGTCTAGAAAAAGAGCCGGCGCGGTCGCTGGCGGCCGTCTCGGCTGGCGAGCGCACCCCGTCGGCTCTGTCTCACAGATCGGCACTTCCGCGCGTTTCTTGCGCCCCGGCGGCCGGAAACGCTCGCTCTTTGCGACCTTTTTGGCCAGCATTTGCGGGCAAGCGGGTTGGAATTTGTCTTCAAGCGCGTAAACATCGCTCAACTGCGGCGAGTCAAGAGGGCTGCCGTTTACGTCCACCGGGGGAGGGCTGGACGTGTGGGAGCAAGCTCCAGACGCGAGCTATTCAGCAAGAAGGTGCCCCACCCCGCGAGCGAACGCGAGGTGGGGCGATACACCGACCTCACTTTTCCCGACGCCTGCAAGAGCGACGAAGGAAGGAGGTGGTGTGAGCGGCTGAGTCTACTCGCGCGCTAGGCGCGAAGCATCTCGCCAGACGAACTTCACCCGCACGGGTGAGCACACGACCTACAAGGAGGATTTTCCGAATGCGTCGGATGCTTTTGATCGCGGTCGCTGCGTTTGCGACAGCCGCCCTGGCGGTGCCGGTTGCGCTTGCGGTCAGCCCGCACTTCGTCTCTGCCAGCGGCACACTGAACGCGAACGGGTCGCTGACCGTCAACTTCAAGGAAGCCGGCCTCGGCACCAACCAGAACATCAACTACACGTTGAGCGCGGATGCCACAGCCACCTACGTCTGCGTCAACAAGGGGGGCAGCAACCCGAGCGCCCAGAACAAGACGACGGTGGCAGGTCCGGTCAGCGCCAGCGGCACCTTCAACTCGGGCAAGAACGGCAACGTGACCGCGTCGCTGACGGTCAACCCGCCGCCGAGCGATATCAGCTGTCCGAATGGGCAGAGACTCGAGCTCGCCTCGGTCTCGTACACGAACGTCACCCTGACCGACACGACCAACAACATCACAGTCAATCTCGGGGACTTCTCCTCGGGCTGCCTGCTCCCGAACGTTCGCGGGGCCTGTTAGCGCAAGGCCGCCACAGCAACACGGACTGCCCGAATCCCAACTAGGGCAGACGGCGAGGCCGAAGTCGGGCGGCGCGCCCAGCTCTCCCCGGGGCGCACCGCCAGGTCGGAGTCGGACGGTGCGCCCAGCTCTCCCCGGGCGCACCGCCCGACTTCTAGCCTTCAACTAGCGATCGCTGAACCCCGCCTTCGGCCGAGGCATAGGTGAAACGGCCCCGGCCGAAGACGCGCTCTCGCGCGGAGCGTTGGCAACCCAAACGCCTCGCGGAGCCCGGACCGGTGCACAACCGCAAAGCCCGGCCGGTAGCGACTGACGCGCACGGGTTCACGCCAGGTCATGTGATGGGCGACCTGCACGCCGAAGAGCGTTAGCGCCTCGTTAGCAAGCGAGCCTCAAACCCGCATGGCTAGGAGCCGTTCTAGCTAGAAGAGCTGGTTCTCCCCCGCAAAGATCGCGGAAACCGAGTCGTCGGCGAAGATGTTCATGATCGTCTCCGCCAGCAGGCCCGAGACCGGCAGGACGTCGATGTTGGCGGGCCGGTTGATCGGATCGATTGGCACCGTGTCGGTCACGGTCACCTGGGCCAGCTCACTGGCGCCGATCCTCTCGAACGCGTCGCCCGGGAAGAGCCCGTGCGTCGCGCACGCGTAGACCTCGGAGGCGCCGGCGTCGCGCAACGCCGAGGCTCCCGCGATCAGCGTCCCGCCGGTGAGGATCATGTCGTCGATCATCACCGCGATCTTGCCCTCGACCTGGCCGATCACCTCGGTCACCTCGGCGCGGTCGTGCTCGGGCCGAGCCTTGTTCAGGATCGCGAGGTCCGCCTCGAGCATCTTCCCGAAGCGCCGCGCGAACTTCGCGCGCCCGACGTCCGGCGAGACGGCGACGACGTCCTCGCCGGTGAGTCCCTTGTCGCGGTAGTACTGGGCGAAGAGCTGCAAGGCCGTCATGTGGTCGACGGGGATGGTGAAGAAGCCCTGGATCTGGCCGGCGTGGAGGTCCATCGTGACTACCCGGTCGACCCCGGCGCTCTCGAGCGCGTCGGCAACGAGTTTGGCCGTGATCGGCTCGCGGGGCGCCGACTTCTTGTCCTGCCGCGAGTACGGAAACCACGGGATAACGGCGGTGATGCGCTTCGCCGAGGCGAGCTTGGCCGCCTGGACCATGATCAGCAGCTCGACGAGGTGGTCGTTCACGGGCGCGTTCCCCGACTGGACGATGAAGACGTCGCAGCCCCGGATGGACTCGCAGTAGCGGACGTATGTCTCGCCGTTGGCGAAGGTCTTCAGCTCGACCTCGCCGAGCATGACGCCGAGTCGCTCCGCGATCGCCTCCGCCAGCGCGAGGTTCGAGCGGCCGCCGACGAGCATCAGCCGCTTCTGCGGGCCGCGCTCGATCCACGGTGTTCGCTGGGTCTCGGGCACGGGCGGAGTCTCGACGGTCTCCAGGCCCGGCAGCGTCGCCTCGCTCATGTCTCGCGCTTCCTCCGTACGTAACCCTCCTTCGTCTCCTGCCGCGCCCGCGCGACCGCCAGTGACTCCGGCGGGACGTCCTCGGTGATGACCGAGCCGGCCGCGATCCAGGCGTCGTCGCCGATCTCGACGGGTGCGACGAACGCATTGTGGACGCCGGTCCTGACGTTCCGCCCGATCGTCGTCCGGCCCTTCGGCCTGCCCTCCTCGTGCGGGTAGTTGACCGTGATGTTCCCCGCGGCGATGTTGGTGTCCGCGCCGATCTCTGCGTCTCCGATGTAGGACTGGTGAGGCACCTTCGTGCGTTCGCCGATGCGGGAGTTCTTCACCTCTACGAACGCGCCCGCCTTTGCGCCGCTTTCGAGCACCGTTCCGGGGCGAAGGTAACAGAAGGGGCCGACAAGTGCGCCGGGGCCGATCTCGGCGTCGGCGGCCACGACCTGCGGCCCGACCTCGGCGCCGCGGCTGACGCGCGTCGAGCCCCTCAGCATCGTGAAGGGCTGGATGGTGCAGTCGGGCTCGAGCTCGACCGACGGCTCGATCCACGTCGAGGCCGGGTCGACGATGGTCACCCCGGCCAGCATGTGCGCGTGGTTGATGCGGTCGCGCAGGCTCGCGGCGGCGGCGGCGAGCTCCGCGCGCGTGTTCACGCCCTCTGCTTCCGCGGCGTCCTCGGCCTTGTGCACCGCGACACGCTCGCCGGAGGCGGCAAGGTCGCGGACGGTGTCCGTGAGGTAGAGCTCGCTCTGGGCGTTGTCGGGCTGCAGTCGCTCGAGGGCGGGCCAGAGCTTCACGGCGTCGAAGACGTAGATCGAGGAGTTGACCTCCTGGATCGCGAGCTCGTCGGGGCTTGCGTCCCGGGCCTCGACGATCGCCTTCAGGGCACCGTCGTCTCCGCGAACGATGCGGCCGTAGGCGCCCGGCTCTCCGAGCTCGAACGACAGCACCGTCGCCGCGGCGTCCAAGGAGCGGTGCGTCTCGAGCAGTCGCGCGAGGAGCTCGCTGGTGATGGTGGCCGCGTCCCCGGTAACGACGAGGACGTCGCCCTCGAACCCGTCCAGGCTCGGTCGCGCGGCCGCGGTGGCGTCGCCTGTTCCGCGCGGCTCCGGCTGGACCGCCACCTCGACGCCCTGGAACGCGCCACGGGCATCGGGCGAGGTGACGACGACGAGCGGCTCCGGGCCGAGCTCGCGCACGGCCTCGATCACCCAGTCGGCGAGGCGCCGTCCGAGGAGCGGGTGCAGGTGCTTGGGCGTCTCGGAATGCATGCGGGTGCCGAGCCCGGCGGCAAGCACGACGGCTGCGAGATTCGTATTCGTCACGGCAGTGATGGCTGGGGCGCCAGGATTCGAACCTGGGATCGCGGGACCAAAACCCGCTGCCTTACCTCTTGGCTACGCCCCACCGCTGGGAAGCTTAGAGCGAGTCCCTAGCCCCGATCCGAGAATATGAAGTACAGCGCGATCGCGGCGAAGATCGCGGCCAAGACAAGGGGAAGCCAGCTGAGGAGCACACCAAGGATCACGACGACCACCGCGAGGGCCTGGGAGGCGCCGCCGATCCAGGCGACCTGGCGCACCGTGTGGGAGGTCGCGGTCCGTCCCCAGAAGGCGTAGATGGCGAGAATCGGGATCGCGATCGCGATCACGGTCCACTTCGTGAGGCTCGGGGAGACGGCCACGACGATGCCCTCGATGACCGCGATCCAAAGGACGATCCGGAGCCGCCGCTCCCTGAGCCAGCGGCCGGTCTTCGTCGTGCCGTGCTCGATCGTGCCGCCGCCGCTCTGCTTGAGCGACTCGTCGTAACTCATGCATCAACCGTACCAAGTGGGCACGCTGAGCCACGTTCGCCCGTGGCGGCGCAGTTCGCGCTCGGCTGCGGCGGCCGGCCCGCGGTGGACGAAGAGGCCGTAGACGGCCGGGCCGGCGCCGCTCACGTCCGCTCGAAAGGCGCCGAGCTCGCGCAGCCGATCGGCGAACGGTGAGGAGGCCAGGTCGTTCCGAGGCAGCGCAGCCAGGTCTCTGGGGCGCTGGGCGCGTCCGAGCGCTTGGGAGAGCTCGGCGCGGCGCGCTTCGAAGCCGCCGGACCCGTTGCGGCGCTCGAAGGCGTCGTAGACGGAGGCGGTCGACTCCTTGCGCTCTCCGCGAGGGAGGAGCAGGAGGATCCAGTAGTCCTGCGGCAGGTCGAGCGGCTCGAGGTCGGCGCCGCTGCCGGTGCCGAGCTGGGGGCCGGAGGTGAGGAAGAACGGGACGTCTGTGCCGAGCTCTGCGGCCAGCTCGTGCAGCCGCTCGAGGGCCAGCGGCTCGGGAAGCGTCTCGTTCGCCAGGCGGAGCGCGGTAGCTGCATCGGAGCTGCCGCCGCCGAGGCCGGCTGCCACAGGGATGCGCTTCCAGAGGCGCGCCTCCCAGCGCGGCTCGGTCCGGGCGGCGGAGGCGAGGCTCTCCAGCGCCCGGCGGACGAGCGTGTCCTCGGGAAAGCCCTCGACCCGCAGGACCGGAGCGGGCTCGACGGCCACTCGGTCGGCGAGGTCGATCCGCTGGAGAACGGTCGCGACCTCGTGTCGGCCGTCCTCCAGGAGAGGCCCGACGACCAGCGTGAGGTTGAGCTTGGCGGTGGCAGAGGCGCGTCTCACCGCGGCCCGAGCTCCCGGGCGAGAGCGACGAACTCGGCGGGGGCGAGCTCCTCGGCGCGGGCGCGCGGGTCGCGGCCGATCGTCTCGAGGGCGGTCGCCGCCTTCTCACGGTCTGCAAGCCCCGAGAGCTCGAGCGAGTTCGCCAGCCGCTTGCGTCGATGCGCGAAGGCGGCCGCGACGAGCTCCTTCACCCGCGGGCAGGCGGCGGGGAGCTCCCGCCGGCGAAAGGCAACGAGCGCCGAGTCGACGTTGGGGCGCGGGCGGAAGACCTCGCGCGAGACCGCATGGAAGCCGCTGCGATCGGCGGCCAGCTGGACGAGCACCGAGACGGCCCCGTACTCCTTCGTAGAGGGCCGGGCGAAGAAGCGGTCGGCGACCTCGCGTTGCACCATCACACACCAGAGCTCGAGGCTCGGCATCCCGTCGAGGCTCTCGACCACGAGCGGCGTCGCGATGTTGTAGGGCAGGTTCGAGACGAGCTTCGTCGGGGCCGGGTCGAGTGCCGCGAGATCGATCCGTAAGGCGTCGCCGAAGTGAAGCTCGACGTTGGCGCGGTCGGCGAGGGCCTCGCGGAGGCGTGGCTCGAGCGAGCGGTCGAGCTCGACCGCGTGGACCCGTTTGGTGCGATCCGCGAGGTAGGACGTGAGGACGCCGAGGCCGGGGCCCACCTCGAGCACCACGTCGTCAGGGCTCAGCGCGGCCATGCGGTCGATGACGCCGAGCAAGTTCTCGTCGACGAGAAAGTGCTGCCCGAGCTCCTTCTTCGCCGCGCGGCGCCCCGAAGGCGAGAGTGTCCGCCTGCGATCGCTTCGACCGGTCATTTCAGACGGATGCACGGGCAAGCCCGCACTTCCTGACGACGGCACCGCAGGCGCCCCGAAGGCGTGAGTGTCCAACTGCGATCGCTTCGACCGGTCATTTCAGACGGATGCACGGGCAAGCCCGCACATCCTGACGACGGCACCGCAGGCGGTGCCTCACAGGCGGAAGGCAGCGGTCGCGTTTGCGTCGAGCTTGGCGGCGAGGGCGGCCGGCTCCTCGTTGCGCGCCTCCGCGAGGGCGGCGACCGTGTGGATGACGTTGGCGGGCTCGTTCGGCCGGCCGCGGCGCGGCTGGGGAGCGAGGTAGGGGCTGTCGGTCTCCACGAGCAGACGGTCGGCCCGGACGCGGCGGGCGGCCTCGCGCAGCTTCTCGGCCTTTGGATACGAGACGTTTCCGGCGAACGAGACGTAGTAGCCGCGGTCGAGCGCGACCGGGACGAGCTCCGGCTCGGAGAAGCAGTGGAGGACGACGGTGCCCGTGAACGGCTCCAGAGCCGCGGCGGTCTCCTCGGATGCCGCCCGCGTGTGGACGACGACCGGCCGGCTGAGCTCGTCCGCCAGCTCGAGCTGCTGTTCGAAGAGCCTTCGCTGGCGGTCGCGAGGAGCGTAGTCCCGGTAGAAGTCGAGCCCGGTCTCTCCGACCGCAAAGGCGCGCTCGTCGTCCAACAGCTCGCGCAGCTCGTGCAGCCGGTCGGCGTCCGGCTCGGCCGCCTGGTGCGGGTGGATCCCTAGCGCGGCAGCGATGCCTTCGTTCCGCTCCGCGATCGCAAGGGTCTCCCGGCACGAATCGAGCCCCGAGCCCACCGACACGATCCGCGTGACTCCCGCCTCACGTGCCCGCCTGATGAGCTCTTCCGCCGGTTCCGCGCACGCGTCGAGGTGCGCGTGCGTGTCGATCACGCCGCAGCGGTGGGCTGGTCGACCCGCGGGAAGAGCGGAGACGCGGCGGCAATGCCCTCTGTCTCCGGTGCGAGGCCGTAGGCGATTCGGTCCAGGTCGAGCTCCACCGGCTGCCCGATCGCAGCCAGGATGAGCGGCGCGGTCTCCGGCAGGTACGGCGAAAGCGCGACCGCGACCACCCGGACGCCGTCCGCGAGGTCGTAGAGCACGGCGTCCAGCTCCTCGGCCCGTGCTTCGTCCTTGGCGAGCTGCCACGGCGCCGTCGACTCGACGTAGCGGTTGAGCCAGCGCACGAGCTCCCAGACCTCCTCGAGGGCTCCGGTCAGATCCCACGCGTCGAAACGCTCCACGAGCCTCGTGCGCAGCGCCTCGACGGACGAGCGCAGCTCCTCGTTCGTCCGGCCGGGCACGATCCGTCCCTCGCGGTAGCGGGCGATCATCGCGGTCGTCCGCGAGACGAGGTTGCCGAGGTCGTTGCCGAGCTCCCGTTCGTAGCGCTCGTGCAGCCCCTCGAGCGAGGCGTTTCCGTCCTGGCCGAACGAGACGGAGCGCAGTGCCCAGAAGCGGACCGCGTCGGCGCCGTAGACGTCCACCAGGTCGAGCGGGTCGACCGCGTTGCCGAGCGACTTCGAGATCTTGCGCTCGTCGAGCAGCAGCCATCCGTGAACGAACAGCTGCTTCGGCACGTCATACCCAGCCGCCAGCAGGAGCGCGGGCCAGTAGACGCAGTGGAAGCGGAGGATGTCCTTGCCGAGCAGATGCCGGACGCTCGGCCAGAACCGATCACGCAGGTCCTCGCCGTCTCGCGCATACGTCAGAGCGCTCAGGTAGTTGATGAGGGCGTCTACCCAGACATACGTGACCTGCCCTTCGTCCCAGGGAATCGGCACGCCCCACGGCTGGCCGGCACGGCTGACGCTGAAGTCCTCGAGCCCGCCCTCGATGAAGCTCCGCGCTTCGTTGTACCGGAACCGGGGCAGGACGAAATCGGGCCGCTCGTCGTACAGTTCGAGCAGCCGGTCCTGGTAGGCCGACAGGCGGAAGAAGTAGTTCGTCTCCTCGATCCGCTCCGGTGGGATCCCGTGCTCCGGGCACAGGCCGTCGACCAGGTCTGCCTCGCTCTTGAACTCCTCGCAGCCGACGCAATAGAGGCCGCTGTAGACGTCCTGGTAGATGTCGCCGTTGTCGTAGATGCGCTGCAGGAAGTCCTGGACGAACCGTTGGTGGCCCTCGTCCGTGGTGCGGATGAAGAAGTCGTACTCCGCATTGACCCGCCTAGGCAGCTCGCGCCACTGCTCGACGATGTCGTCGACGTACGCCTTCGGATCGAGCCCCTGCTCCTCGGCGACGCGGTAGACCTTCGACGCATTCTCGTCCGTGCCGGTGAGAAGGAACGTCTCTTCGCCGCGCTGATGGTGGTGCCGGACGAGCACATCGGCGGCAAGCGTCGTGTACGCGTGCCCGATGTGCGGGCTCGCGTTCACGTAGTAGATCGGTGTCGTCAGGTAGTAGCGCATTGCCGTCAATGATACGAACGGCCTTCGCAAGGGTTCGCCGCCGACGCCGCTCACGCGCGGCCAGCGCGCAAGCGGCAAACGCGGCCACGAGAAGGGCGCCCGCAACCGCCGCCGGGTACGGAAAACCGCTACTCGGGACAGCCGCACCTGTGGTGGCGACGAGCGGCGAGTCGGGCCCACGAAGCGGCGGGCGCGCCGCCCGACCGAGCGCGCGCGGTCGCTCGACCGGCTCTGAGCCTTCACTCACCTTCGCGCGCGTGAGTACGTCCACCGCCAGGCCGAAGCCGGTGGCAGTGTGCATGCGGCCACTCGCCGGCTGCTCGCTTCCGTGGACGTCGGCAGCGGTCCGTGCGCCCGCATCCGCCGTTTCGTGACCCTTGCCCTTCCGAGCCGCCCGCATTCCGGCCTCGGTCGGCCGCGCGGCTTCCGAGGCCTCCGGTCGCACCCCAGGCGTGCCGTGCACGGCCGTGACCGCGACGGGCTCCGTTGCCGGCAGCGCCGGTGGGCGAGCCGCGGGCCGGGCGGGCGGGACGGGCGGAGCCGGAGCGTGTGCCGAAGCAGGAGCGGGGGCGGCTACCGGAGCGGGTGGCGTCGACACGGGCGCCGGCTCGGGCGGGGAGGGTGGCACGGCGGGCGGAACGGACGGCGGCGGGGACGGCAGGAACAGCAGAGGATCGAGATAGCCCTGCGGCTCGGCCGATCGGCGGATGCCGAGGTAGACGTAGGGCACGTCCAGCTCCGCCATTCCACTCGGGCCCACGGTCCCGACGACGTCGCCCTCCGACACTGCGGCATTGCGCACGACGCTCAGCGAGCCGAGGTGGAGCAGCGTCGCCGAGTACCCGTCGGGCGTCGCGATCGCGAGCGTCTTGCCGCCCGTCGGGACCGTCCCCGCGAACGTGACCGTTCCGCTCGAAGGCGCGACCACCGGTGCTCCGGTCTCGGCTCCGATGTCGATGCCGCGGTGGAGCCCGCCTGCGTACGGATCGGAACCGAAGCTGAACCCACGCAAGACCGGGCCCTGCACAGGCCAGGCCCAACCGCGCGCCGTCGCGGGAGCTACGAGAGCCGCCGCCACCGCGCATGCCGCAAGGCGACTGAACATCGATCGCGTCTGTTGCCAGCTTTGCAAACCGCTGTTAAGCTACCAGGTCGAACCCGCCGTTGTCAAATTTGATTACAGCGAGGCACGGTAGAGCCGGTTGCGCGCGGCGCCCGTGAGCCGGGCGACGAGATCCGCCGCCTGACGCCGAGGCAGTCCTGCCGCGACAAGCTCGGCAACAGCCTCGACCGCTGCTTCGTCGACTTCCGAGGCACCCGGCACCGGCGCCGCGCCGAGCACGAGCGTCACTTCCCCCTTCAAAGGCCCCCGGAAGCGCTCGGCCAGTTCCACGACCCTCCCCCGGACAACGTCCTCGAACCGCTTCGTCAGCTCCCGGCACACTGCGCACGGCCGGTCCGGGATCACGCGCGCGAGAACCGAGAGCGAGCGCCCGACCCGCTGCGGCGACTCGAACGCGACCACCGGCCACGGCCACCGCGCCAGCTGCTCGGCGAGCTCCAGCAGTGCCCGTTCCGCCCGTGGCAGGTAGCCGAGGAACTGGTACCGCTCACCGACGAGGCCGCTCGCGACGAGGGCGGTCTCCACCGCGGAGGGGCCGGGGAGGACTGTCACCGGCACGCCGGCCTCGAGCGCCGACGCGACGAGCCTCGCCCCCGGGTCGCTGATCGCGGGAAGCCCAGCGTCGCTGACGAGCGCGACCCGCTCGCCCGCCTCGAGCCGCGGTAGCAGCTCGGCGGCCCGCTTCGCCTCGTTGTGCTCGTGGTACGAGAGCAGCCTCGCCTTGATCCCGTGCCGCTCGAGCAGCCGTCGCGTGTGGCGCGTGTCCTCGGCGAGGACGACGTCCGCCTCCCGCAGCTCACGCAGGACGCGAAGGGTCACGTCCTCGAGGTTGCCGATCGGCGTCGCGCAGACCGCGAGCGGCACTACTCCCCCGCGCCGAGCGCCTCGAAGGCGAGCATCGCAGCGCCGATCACGCCCGCTGCGGTGCCCAGCCGTGCCCGGACGATGCGCACAGTGTCGCGGCCCGGCGGGAGCCCGTCCTGCTCGAGCACCCCCAGCGCGGGCCGGAGCAGAAAGTCGCCTGCGGCCTCACCGAAGCCGCCGCCGATCACGATCAGCTCGGGCTCGAAGACATTCACGAAGGTCGCGAGCCCGGCACCGAGGTAGCGGCCGATGCGAGCGAGCGCCTCGACGGCCCTTTCCTCCCCGGCGTTCGCGCGCCGCACGAGCTCGCGCGCGCCGGAGCCGGGCCCGTACAGCTTTGCGGCCAGATCGTCAGCGGCAGGCCCCGCGGCGAAGGACTCGAGGTGTCCCCGCCCACCACAGCGGCACGGCGGGCCGTCGAGCTCCAGCACGATGTGCCCGAGCTCGGCGCCGCTGCCCGTTGCACCTCGGAACGGCCGCCCGTCCAGGATCAATCCACCGCCGACGCCCGTCCCGAGCGTCAGCATCACCATGTCCCGCGCGCCCCTGGCCGCGCCGACCAGCCATTCGGCGATCGCTGCCGCGTTCGCGTCATTGTCGATCTCGACTGGCAGCCCGTGGCGCTCGCGCATGCGGTCCCGGAAGTCGACGTCGGTAAGCGGGATGTTCACCGACGCGACCGCACGTCCCCGGCGCTGGTCGATCCGCGAGGGCAGCCCGAAGCCGAGCGCCGCCACACGGTCGTCCCCTGCGCGAAGCTCCTCCACCACGTCGTCCAGCATCGCGAGGTGGGCCTCCTCCGACGACACGTCGGTGCGGCGCTCGAGCGGCTTCCCGACCGAACCGTCACGCGAGACGACCGCGGCGAGGATCTTCGTCCCCCCGACGTCGACTCCAATCGTCCGGGCCGTGTCGCGCTGCGGTTCAGGCGTGCTCACGCAGCGGGGATTCTTGCCGCTCGTCCCCGGGGACGGAGACCGCGCGACGTAACATAGGCCGCCGGATGGCGTCGCCCGGCGGAGAGAAGCCCTATCGCCTCTACCGCGGAGGGCGCACGAAAGGCCGCGTCCCGACCGTCGGGCGGCCCGAGAAGACGCCGCCGCGCGCACGGCCGGAGCGCGACGGCCGCAGTCGTTACCGCGGGCCCGGCCCCAGGCCCCGCACCCGGCCTCAGCGGCAGATCCGCTGGGGCCGCGAGGTCGGGATCGCGATTGTCCTCATCGTGCTGTTCTTCGTCGTCTGGGCCGCTCTCGGCTACCTGGTCTTCCGCGGTGGCGTCTCGGATGCGAACAAGCGCCTGCCGAGGTCCGCACGGACCGCGCTGGCGCCCGACAAGGGAAGCCTCCTCTCGAACCCGAGCACGATCCTCCTCCTCGGGACCGACCACTCACCGGCGGCTTCCCGCGCCGGCGACCGGCACTCCGACTCGATCACGCTGCTGCGGACGGATCCCGACCACGGCCGCCTCTACTACCTCTCGATCCCGCGCGACCTGCGCGTCGAGATCCCGGGCTACGGCGCGGCGAAGATCAACACGGCGTACCAGGTCGGTGGGCCGCGTCTCGCCGCGCGAACCGTGGCCGCGTACACGAGCATCCCGGTCAACCACATCGTCGTCGTCAACTTCGCCGAGTTCCGCGACCTGATCGACGCGATCGGCGGCATCGAGATCGTCGTCCCCCGCCCCATCCTCTCGAAGTTCGACTGCCCGTACGGCAGCGAGGCCCGCTGCGCACGCTGGCGCGGCTGGCGCTTCGCGCGGGGCAAGCAGCACATGAACGGGAAGCGCGCCCTGATCTACTCGCGCGTGCGCAAGAACCTGCTCGACCCGGCAGAGAGCGACATCACACGCGGAGAGCGCAACCAGCAGGTGCTGCAGGCGCTGATGAGCAAGCTCGCCAGCTTCAGCACCTTCATGCGCATGCCGCTGATCGGGGACGACCTGATGAAACCGCTTGCGACCGACCTCTCGGCGAACGACTTCATCGCGCTCGGCTGGGCCAAGTTCCGGTCCGGGAGCACGCTCCACTGCCGGCTCGGCGGGATCTCGACCGGCGGCGACATCACGCCGAGCGAGGACAACGCGAAGGTGATCCTGATGGTGCTCGGAAAATCTGCGCCGCAGCCCCCACCGCCGTCCGGCGATACCTACCCGCCCGGCTGCCTGGTCGGGAACACGCCTACCGGCTAGCTCCCCGAGGCCTCCGCGGCCTTCTTCTCTTCTTTCGGCTTCTTTGTTTCCTCGCCGCCGCCGGCGCCGTCCTGCGACGTCTCCTTCTTGCGCGAGCCACGGCCGTAGTCGGTCGTGTAGAAGCCGGACCCCTTGAAGTGAACCGCGACCGGATAGAGGACGCGCTCCACTGGTCCCTCGCCGCAGACCTCGCACGCCTCGGGAGGCGAATCGCCGATCCGCTGAAGCAGCTCGAAGACGTGCCCGTTCGGGCAACGGTACTCGTAGATCGGCATGAACTAAGGATAGTCGGGCCGGTGGCTACGACCGGCGCTCGCGTTCGAGCGTTTCCCGATAGCAGGGCGCGTCTTCGAACGCCGCGAGCCCGGGCGGTGTCTGCCGACCGCGCTTTCGCTTGCGACGAGCCGCCGCCAGCGCCGCAGAGGCGCCGACGAGCCCGCCGATCACGAACGACCGCAGCCGCCCCGACTGCGACTCCCGGTCCATGCCACGATTGTAGGGATGACCTCGTGATCTGCACGCTCGGCGACGCGCTGCTGGACGTGGTCGTCCGCACCGGAGGCCCGCTTGCCCCGGGGGCGGACAGCCCGGTCGAGACGCGGCTTGGCACGGGAGGGCAGGCGGCGAACGTGGCCGCCTGGGTCGCAGAGCTCGGCGGCGCCGCGCGGTGCATTGCGAAGCACGCGGACGATGCGGCGGGTGAGCTTGTCCGGGCGCTGCTCGAGGCGCGCGGGGTCGAGCTCGTCGGGCCCCGTGTCCCGGGACGCACGGGGGTGGTGGTCGCGCTCGTCGCGCCCGACGGGGAGCGCACGATGGCGACCGACCGCGGCGTCTCGCCTCAGCTGCGCGAGGACGAGCTCGAGGCGCACTGGCTCGACGACTGCCCGTGGCTGCATCTCTCCGGGTACGCGTTGCTGGCGGAGCCCATCGCCGAGGCGGCGCTTGCCGCGGAGCGGATCGCGCGCGCGCGGGAGGCCCGGATCGCGGTCGACCTCTCGTCCTGGAGCGCGATCCGCGCGTACGGCGCCGAGCGCTTCCGCGAGAACCTGGACGTGGTGGCGCCCGACGTCATATTCGCGAACGAGCCGGAATGGGAGATGGTCGGCGGCGCCTACGCGCTCGCGGAGACCGCCGTCGTCAAGCGAGGCTCGCGCAGCGTGGAGGTACGCAGCGTCGACGGCGTCGAGGAGTACCCGCCCTTCGCAGTCGAGGTCGTCGACACGACCGGCGCCGGCGACGCGCTCGCCGCGGGCTTCCTCCTCGGCGGAATCGACCTGGGCCTCCATGCTGCCGCGCGGTGCGTTGCGCAGCTGGGCGCGGTGCCAGTGTGAAGGAACGCCTACGAATCGCGCCGGAAGTGCAACAAGCGCTCCACGAGGGCGGCGCGGTCGTCGCGCTCGAGACTACGCTGATCGCACACGGTTTCCCACCCGGGGTGGGGGCGGAGGTGGGCCAGGCCTCGGAGGCGGCGGTCAGGTCCGAAGGAGCCGTGCCGGCGACGGTCGGGGTGGTGGAGGGCTCGGTCGTCGTCGGGCTCGACGCGGACGGGCTCGCGCGCTTCGGCGAGGCGGGCGCCGACGCTCGCAAGGCAGGCCCGCGCGACCTCGGGGCCCTCGCGGCAAGCGGCGGGCTCGGCGCCACGACGATCGGCGGAACGCTCGCGGCTGCGCGGCTCGCGGGGATTCGATTCATGGGAACGGGCGGCATCGGGGGCGTCCACCGCGGCTTCGCGCAGCGGCCCGATGTCTCCGCCGACCTCGTCCAGCTCGCCCGCACGCACGCGCTCGTCGTCTCGTCGGGGATCAAGTCCCTGCTCGATGTCGCGGCCACCGCCGAGGCGCTCGAGACGCTCGGCGTGCCCGTGCTCGGCTACAGGACGGACGAGCTGCCGCTCTTCTACAGCGCGGGCGGCGGGCCACCGGTGTCGGTCCGCGTCGAATCGCCGGAGGAAGCCGCGCGCGCGGCGGCGGCGCACTGGGAGCTCGGCGGCGCGGCCCTCCTGCTCGCCAGGGATCCCGACGACGGGATCGACGTCGAGCCGCTCCTCGAGGAAGCGCTCGCGGCCGCGGCAGAGCGCCAGGTCCACGGCCAGGACGTCACCCCCTTCGTCCTCGCGTACCTGCACGAGCGGAGCGGCGGGCGCACGCTCGAGGTCAACCGCAAACTGGTCGTCGCGAACGCGGCGCTCGCCGCGCAGGTGGCGGTGGCCTCGGCTACTCGCTGAACGACGAGAGGAACTCGTCGATCGAGAGCGCCGTCATCGTCTGCAGCTTCGCGCTGCCGCGCGCCCCGAGCGCCACGGAAACGCGCGCGATCGTCTCCGAGTCGGGCGCCTCGACCACGTTGACGAAGTCGAACGGCCCCAGCGTCGCCCACTGGTGCACGACCTTCGCCCCGAGCTCCTCGACGTCACGGTTGACCTCCCGCAGCCGGTCGGGGTTCGCCTTCAGC
>JBKPAM010000134.1:0-16682 GCA_046726435.1 Actinomycetota bacterium | reverse complement strand
CGCGATCTTCTTCGGGCTCGACCCGACCTGGGGGATGCTGACCGTCCCGTTCATCGGCTTCCTGACCGGGCTCGGCTGGGCGAACTTCGGGATCATGACCGCCGGCTACGCGAAGGCGATCGAGAACTTCAACTACATCGTAAGCGCGGTGCTGACGCCGCTCTTCCTGCTCGCCGGCACGTTCTTCCCGCTCGACGGCCTGCCCAAGTGGCTCCAGGTGCTGGCCGAGCTGAACCCGCTCCACCAGTGCGTCGAGCTTGTGCGCGCCGCGGTGCTCTACGGCTTCGAGTGGAACGATCTCCTGCGTGTGGGGGTGCTCGTCGTGTTCGCGCTCACCATGTGGCGCGTCGCGATCCACGCCATGAACCGGAAGCTGATCGACTGACGCCTCGCAGTCAGGCGCGCACGGGCTGGATGTGCGAGACGAGCTCGCCGTCGACGAGCGCGTGCACGGCGAAGCCAGGCGGGTCGGCCGAGAGCAGGAGCTCGGTCGCGCCGAAGGCGAGCAGTCCCTGGACGTACGTGCTCGGGACGGTGAAGACGCTTCGTCCGCCGACGCGGCCGGTGATCGCGCGGTGCACGTGTCCCGCCACGACGCGCTTGACCTGTGCGTGGCGGCCGAGCAGCTCGCCGAGGGCCACACGATCCGCGGCCGCGAGCCCGATCGCGTCCCAGGCGGGGATCCCCACGCTCAGCGGTGGGTGGTGCATCGCCACAACGGTGGGCGTGTCCGGCGCGGCCGCGAGCGTCGTGTCGAGCCAGCTCAGCCGCTCGGGGCCGAGCTCGCCGCGATCCTCGCCCGGCAGCGTGCTGTCGACGACCACCAGGCGGAGCTGACCGAGGTCGACCGCGTACTGAACCGGCTGCCCTCCTGCGCCCGGAACGTCGAAGTGGCGGTGGAGCGCGTCGCGGTCGTCGTGGTTGCCCGGGAGGACGTACGACGGCGCCTCGATGCGTGCGAGCAAGGCGCGCACCTGCTCGTACTCCGAGTCGGCGGCATGCTCGGCGAGGTCGCCGGAGACGAGCACCGCGTCGGGCCCGGTGTCGAGGGAGTTCACCGCCTCGACGGCCGCCTCGAGCCGCGCGACGGGGTCGACGCCGTCCCACGACGCGCCGACGTGCAGGTCGCTCAGCTGCACCAGGATGAACGGCCTGCTCATCTCAGCAAGATACGCGGATCACGTCGGCAAGCTGGTGCGAGATCGCAGCGCGGCGCCGGGCACGCACGGTGAGCGGGCCGCCGAACGGCTCCGCCCTGAGGACCTCGACGGGCTTTCCGGGCACGATCCCGAGCTCCGCGAGGTACCGGACGAGCTCGCCGTCTCCGTCCGGAATGCCCTGCACGGTTGCCCGATCGCCCGGCCGGAGGTCGCTGAGCCGCCTCGTCGCCGAGTGCACGATTCGCAGCGCCGAGTCGGGGATCGGGTCGCCGTGGGGGTCCTCCGTCGGCGAGCCGAGCGCCTCGTCGATGCGCTCCTCGAGCGACTCCGAGAGGGCGTGCTCGAGCAGGTCCGCCTCGGCGTGCACCGCGTCGAGCCCGACCTCCAGCGTTCGGGCCAGGTAGAGCTCGATGAGCCGGTGGTGGCGGAGGATCTCGAGCGCGAGTCGCTCGCCCCGGCTGGTGAGGCGCACGCCTCGATACGGCTGGTGGTCGACGAGCCCTCGTGCCGCGAGCTTCTTCACCATCGCGGTCGCCGAAGGCGGCTTGACCCCCATTCGCCGCGCGAGCGTCGACGTCTTCACCCGCGGGCTGTCGGCCTGGAGCTTGTAGATCTCTCGCAGATAGTCCTGCAGCGCGTCGCTGAGCTCTGCGAGGCCCGCCACGGTCAGGCCACCAGGAGCCCGGTGAGGTACATGACCGCGATCCCGGCGAGGTAGCCGCCGATGACGTAACCGGACCGCAGGCCGCCGGGAGCGCGGCGCGCCACGTAGCGGCCGACCTCGACGACGACCTGCAGCGCCGCGCCCACCGCGAGCGCGAAGAACAGCACGCCGAGGACGTCGCTGGTGATGAAGCCGCCGATCCACGCTCCGACGATCGCGGGAGCGCCGGCGACCAGGGCCAGGACGGCAAGCCGGGCGAGGCTTACGCGCGCGCCGTCTGCGACCGGGGCGGCGATCCCGAGCCCCTCCGTGACGTTGTGCACCATGAACCCGACGATCAGGAAGGTGCCGAGCGCGAGCTCGCCGAGGGCTATCGAAGAGCCGATCGCGAGACCCTCGCCGAGGTTGTGCAGGCCGATTCCGATCGCGACGAGCGTGGCGAGAGCCACGCCTTCGAGCGGCGCGCTCCGCTCCCGGCCGCGGGCGGCCGAGAAGTGCTGCGCGACGAACGTCAGCCCGAGGTAGCTGGCGGCGACGCCGAGCAGGATCAGCCCCGGGCCCTGGAACGCGCTCGGGAGGCCGGCCTGGAGGTCGAGCGCCTCGGACAGCGCGTCGAGCGCGAGGAAGCTCAGGAGGCCTGCCGTCAGCGCCATGAACGCCGCCACCCAGCGGGAGCCGGTGCGCCGCAGGGAGGGCAGCCAGCCGAGGCCGAGCGCGACGGGAAGGATGCCGACGAGGAAGCCGATCACGGCGTAGCCGAGGAACCCGCGGGGCGAAGCGCCGCGCGTCTCGACCGCCGCGGGGACGTCGAAGGTCGTCTCGATCCCGCTCGAGCTCGTCACGCCGACGGTGTAAGGATCGTCCACTACCCACTGGAACGGGACGACGATGGTGCTGGAGCGGAGCCGTCCGAGCGTTGCGGGCCCGTCGAGGCCGAACGGCACGATCGCGTCGTCCACCGTGACGCTCGCGATCGTCAGCTTCTGCCGCTGCGGGTTCGTCACCCGGATGCGGATCTGGCCGGGCTTGAACTCGACGCGGCGGATGTCGAACTGGTCCGCCGACGGTGGCGCGCGACCGACCAGGTCGAGCAGCGAGGTGCCGCTCGCGGCGAAGACCGCGACCGCGCCGACCAGCAGGAGGAGGGGTAGGAGCGCCCAGAGACGCCAGGCGCGCGGAAGGCCTGCTGCTGCCGAGTCCGTCAGTCGACGACCTCGAAGAACCCCATCCAGCCGAGCTCGGTGAACTCCGACTGGTGGGCGTGGAACATGAACCGCCCCGTGTGCGCGAAGTCGATCTCGACGATTCCGCGCTGGCCCTGGCAGAGCATCACGGTGTCCGTGTACTCGAACTGGTCGCTCGAGCCGGTCGGGTAGTAGCGGAAGAAATCCCCGTGCAGGTGCAGGGAGTTGACCAGGTCGAACTCCGTCAGGTTCGCGAGATAGATGCGCACGGTCTGCGAGCGCTTCACGCGGATCGGGTACTTCGCGTAGTAGAAGGCCGGGCCGTTGACGCCGTAGAAGTTGTTCTCGCCGTCGCCGTCGGTGTCGAAGCCGGTGAGCACCATCACCAGCTCCTGCGCGGGCGGTTTCGGCTTCGGCGGGTCGACGATGAAGGCGCCGTAGAGGCCTTTGGCGATGTGCTTCTTCAGCGGGGTCGAATGGCAGTGGTAGAGGTGCATCCCGTAAGGACGCGCAGGAAACTCGTACGTGAAGCTCGCCCCCGGCTCGACGATCTCGAAGACGCCGTCCATGTGCGCCGGGTGGATCCCGTGGAAGTGGATCGTGTGCGGGTGGGAGCCGGCGTTGGTGAAGTTGACCCGCAGCAGGTCGTCCTCGGTCGCGCGGATCACCGGCCCGGGAGCCGTGCCGTTGTACGTCCAGGCCGAGAAGAAGACGCCCTTAGCCACCTCGATGTCGCGGTCGACCGCCGTGAGCCTGTACTCGCGCACGCGGCCGGGCCGGTGGGGAAGCGCGCTTGGAGGGTGGAGCAGCGCGTCGAGCGCGTTCGGGCCTCCGGGTGCCGGGACCTCGTGGCCGCTCATCGCCGCATGCGTCGGCGTCGGTGCGTTCATGGCCATCCCCGCGTGATGGACGTGTGGGGTCGCGGCCTGTGCGGGCCTGTCGAGCGCCAGCTTGGCGAGAGGCACCGCCGCGACCGCCGGCGCGGCCGCCGCCAGCAGCTGGCGCCGCGTCACCTGCCTTTTAGGCATAGCTAAAGATTAGTTTCGACGGTGCTGAGAATGCAAGTGCCGTTGCGAACCGGACCGGCCGGCCGTGCGAATCAGTCGGGAAGCAACTGAGCCCTCGACAAAGGAGTCGACATGCGGTTCATCCCGACGAAGTTCCACGCGCCACTCGACTACGTCGTCGGCGTCGCGCTCATCGCCGCGCCGTGGATCTTCCAGTTCTCGGAGCACACGGCGGCGACGGTCGTCCCGGTCGTGCTCGGCATCGGCCTGATCGCGTACAGCCTGCTCACGGACTACGAGCTCGGCGTCTGGAAGGTCGCGCCGATGGCCGTGCACAACCTGATCGACGTCGTCGCCGGGGCGCTGCTCGCCGCCTCGCCGTGGCTCTTCGGCTTCGCCGACGAGACCGCGAACGTGCGGGTCCCGCACCTGGTCGTCGGCCTCGCCGCGATCTTCCTCGGCCTGACCACGAAGCAGGAGGGCGGGTACCGCTACCGCAGGAGCGGCACGGCGATCACCGGCACCCGCTAACGGCCGGCCGAACCCCCGGGGTCAGATCTTGCACTGACACATTTCGCCGAAAGTTTCAAAGTCGGCACACGATTGGCACGACATCGTCACGCCGATGTTGCAGCGCAAGATCTGACCCCAGACCGGGCGCCGCGACGGTTCCGGGTTCAGGCGACGAGGTGCTCGCGCCGAGCCATCGCAACGGCTTCGAGGCGCGAATGGACGCCCAGCGCCCGCAAGATGGCGCGAACGTGGTTGCGAACCGTCTCGACGCTCAGGTGGAGCTCCGACGCAATCTGGTCGGTCGAGCGGCCATGCTCCAGCAGGCGCAGCACCTCCGACTGGCGCGGCGTCAGGTGCGGGTGCGGATGGTGCTCCTGCGCCACCTCGAGGTCGGTGAGCTGGCCGAAGATGCCGATCACGCGCTCGCCGCTGTAGAGGCAGACGGAGCTGATCTCGACGGAGACCCGGTCGCCGTCGGTGTCCATCAGGACGATCGGAAGGTCGACGTCCTCGGTGGTCATCAGGTGCCTTGCGAAGACGTTTCGCGCGCGCGCGGTCTCCTCGGGCGCGACCACGGACGTGAACTGCTTGCCGCGCACGTCACCGACGAGCTGCCTTCCGGCCGAGTTCACCCAGCGGATGATCCCGTACTCGTCGATGACGTAGCTCGGGACCTTGACGCGCTCGAGTGCGTGCCCGATGTCACCGCCCAGCTCGCGCAGCTTCGACATGCGCACATTGTTGCCGGAAGCGCCGCGTCAGTCGAGCAGGCGGAGCGCAAGCTCGATCTGAGCGCGAAGGCCCTCGAGGCCCTGCATGTCGGGCCGGGAGGCCGCGCCTTCGCGGCCGCCGAGCTCGTCGAGGGCGACGTCGACCGAGTCCAGCGCCTGGCGGAGCTGCCTCCGCCGCGTGGCGACATCCATGCCCGCCGGCTCCGCCTCGACCGAGGTCCAGTCGATCTCGCCGGCCTCGAGCACGTAGGAGCGCCCGTCGAGCTCGAACCTGATCGCGGCGAGCGACTCCTCCTCGACCCAGGTCTCGACCTCGCGCAGGAGGACGGCCAGGTCGTCCGGCTGCTCGCCCAGCTCCGCGACGATTGCGTTGAGCTCGCCCTTGCCGGGGAGCAACATCACGTTCACGCGCCGTGCGAGCCGGCGGACGAGGCGCGCCGAGCGCGCCGCGCCGGGGATCTCGAAGCGGACGCTGCCCGCCGATGCGGCGACGACGCTCATCGGCACTCGGCCTCCGCGAGGCGAAGCACGATTGCCAGGTCGTCGCGGACCCGCTCGAGCGCCGCAACCTCGATTCCATCCGCGGGCTTCGTGTGCAGCAACGTCAGCGCATCCTCGAGCGAGCGCAACGCGTGCTTGACGCGGAAGCGGCGCTTGTCGGCGTGATCCCAGCGGGGAGTGCCATTGCTGACGGTGCTGATGTCCACGCAGAGAGATTCGCAATCCAGCTCCGCCGTCGCTTGACCCAAATGGGTCGTCTGCGCCTCCGTCTCCGCCGGGGCCAGTCGCTCGCCCTCCGCCGGGCGCGCCACCATGTGCTCGTGACCGAGCGAGAGCCGGGCCGACTCGAGTCGGGCGGCGGCATGGCCGCCTTCAGGCGTCGCAGGGGCGAGCGCTGGAGCCGGTTCGCGGCGCGGGTCGCGAACGCCTTCGGGCTCGTGCTTCTCCTCGTGATCGCCACCTACGTGCTGATCTCGGTGACCGCCTACAAAGGCTGGACAGGAGCGCTGATCGCGGCTGTCGCGGGCGCCAGCGCGACCGTGGCGCTGGCCAGCGCCGATGCCCGTCCGGCGGTGCTCCAGTCGACGACGGCCGGCGCGATCGCAGCGGTCGTCCTGGTCGCCGTGTCGGGGCTCACGGGAGGTTCGGCCACGCTCGGGATCTCGGCGCTGCTGCTCATGTGCGTGCTGCTCGTCTCCACGGGCACGATGCTCGGGGCCGTGCTTCGCGAGCGGGACGTCGGGTTCCGGACGATCCTCGGGGCGGTCAGCGTCTACATCAACCTCGGCCTGCTCTTCACCTTCCTCTACGCCGCGCTCGACAAGCTGCAGTCCGGGCAGTTCTTCGGCGTGACGACAACGACCGGTGACTACGTGTTCTTCAGCGTCACGACCCTGACGACCACCGGCTACGGGAACCTGGTGCCTGCCGCACAGCCGGGGAAGCTGCTCTCAGGGCTGGAGATGCTGCTCGGCCAGCTCTTCCTCGTGACGTTCATCGCCGGGCTCGTCAGCCTCTGGCGGCCGGGAGGAGCACTCGAGAAGACCAGCGAGTGAGGCCTGCGACAATCGGGGCGTGCCGCACGGTGACTCGCCGCCGAGCGTGACCTGGATCGGCCACAGCACGGTTCTGATCGAGGCGGTCGGCGTGCGCCTCCTGACCGATCCGCTGCTGCGCCCGAGGGTGGCGCACCTGCGCCGGGTCGCCGGGGCGCCGAAGCCGATCGAGGGCGAGCTCGACGCGGTTCTCGTCTCGCACGTGCACTACGACCACCTCGACCTGTCCTCGCTCCGCCTCCTGCGCGCAAAGCGGCTGGTCGTGCCGCGCGGCGCGGGCCGGACGCTCGAGCGGCGCGGCTTTGGCCCGGTGGTCGAGGTAGCCGAGGACGAGGAGCTCGAGTTCGACCGCCTCACGGTTCGCGCCACCCACGCCGAGCATCGCGCCCGCCGCGTCCTGGGCAGGGAGACGCCGTCGCTCGGCTACCTCGTCTCGGCCGGCGCCTGCATCTACTTCGCCGGGGACACGCAGGTGTTCGACGCGATGCGGGAGCTCGGCGCCGGCCTGGACGTCGCGCTGCTGCCCGTGTGGGGCTGGGGCCCGCGCGTGGGGCCGGGCCACCTCGATCCGCGCGGTGCCGCGGAGGCGCTCCGCCTGCTCGCGCCGCGGCTGGCGGTCCCGATCCACTGGGGCACGTACAGGCGGATCGGGCTGCGCCGGGACAGGGCGGTGCTGCGCGAGCCGGCCGAGCGGTTCGAGCGACTCGCTGCCGAGCTCGCACCCGAAGTGAGAGTGCGGATCCTCGCACCGGGCGAGCGGCTGGAGATCCCGGTCGAGGCCGAGCCCGTCGCCGAGGGCCGGCGGTGAAGCGCCCGAGCAACGCGCTGCTCAAGCGGCTTGTCCTCGGCGCGCTCAGCGTCGGGATCATCGTCGCGACCTTCGTCTACTTCCTCCCGACGATCGCCAACTACGGCGAGGTCTGGGGCGTCGTGAAGGACCTCTCGTGGGGCTGGATCGCGGCGCTGCTCGGCGCGACCGCGGTCAACCTCGTCACGTTCGCACCGCCGTGGATGGTCGCGCTGCCGGGCCTGTCCTTCGCGCAGGCAATGACGGTCACCCAGGCGTCGACGGCGCTCTCGATCGTCGTTCCGGGAGGCATCGCTGCGGGCGTGGCGGGCTCCTACGGCGTCCTCCGCAAGTGGGGCTTTCCGCTCCACGACGTGACGCGCGCGATCACGCTCACGGGCCTCTGGAACCAGTTCCTCAACCTCTCGTTCCCGATCGTCGCGATCTTCTTGCTCGCGATCTACGGCGAGAGCACCGCGGCCCTCGCGACCGTGGCGTTCATCGGTGCCGCCATCCTCGGAGTGCTCGTCGCCGGCTTCGTCCTCGTGCTCGTCAGCCCGCGCCTGGCCGACGACATCGGCGACGTCGCCGCCCGCTTCGCGAATTGGGCCCTCGGCAAGGTTCGCCGCGGGCCCGTCGGCTGGAGCGGCGCGAACTTCGAGCGGTTCCGTGAGGAGGCGGGCGAGTTCCTCGAGCGGCGCTGGCACCTGCTGACGCTTGCGGCCCTTCTCGGGCAGCTCACGGTGTTCCTGCTGCTCCTGCTCTCGCTGCGCGCGCTCGGCGTGTCGTCGTCTCAGGTCTCCGCGCACGAGGCCTTCGCCGCCTGGTCGCTCGTCCGCATCATCGCCTCGGTCCCCATCACCCCGGGCGGGATCGGGATCATCGAGCTCGGCCTGACCGGCGCGCTCGTCGGGTTCGGGGGCAAGAACGCGAGCGTCGTGGCGGCGGTGCTCGTCTACCGCTTCTTGACGACCGTCCCGACGCTCCTCCTCGGGCTGGCGGCGGCATTCACCTGGCGGCGCCAGGGCCTGCAGGTCGTCCCGCCGGAGTCGTCCGGTGGTTCGGTCTGAGGACCGGCGCAAGGCGGTGTTGCCCTCCCACCGAGCTGCCTCGTAAGCTTCACTCAGTCGAAAGGAGCGTTGATGGACGACGGACTCGGGTTCCGGTTCTGGCTTTCGGTCGTGGGCATCTGCGTGGCGGTCGGCGTGGGGGGCCTTCTCCTCTTCACGCTGGTAGGGGCGGCCTGGTACCGCTGGGGATTCTTCGGGGGCATCATCTTCTGCGGCATCGTCCTGCTCATCGCCGCGTGGATCTACGACCGTGCCCAGGCCAAACGCAGGGCGTACTGAACGAGCTACCGCTGCAGGCGGAATCGTGAGGCTGGTGCTCGGCAAGCCGGTGCGGTGCGCGGACGATGCCGTCCGCGAGCTCGCCGACGTCGTGATCGACGCGGGCAGCAAGTCGGTGACGCACATCGTTGTCCAGCCGCACCACGAGCCGGAGGAGGCCCGGCTCGTGCCCATGGCGCTCACGGAGAGGCACGAAGACGATCGTGAGCTCTCCCTCCGCTGCACCGCGGAGGAGCTCGACGGGCTGGACCGCGTGCACGAGTTCGCCTTCCTCCGTCCGGGCCAGCAGCCGGAGGAGGACTCGAAGTGGGACGTCGGGGTCGAGGAGGTGTACCCGACCGCGAACTCCGGGCCCTCTGCGCTCGGGGACTACACCGGGCCCCTCGATGCGAGCGTCGGCATGTCGTACGACCGCGTCCCGAAGGGCGAGGTCGAGCTTCGCCACGCGAGCGCGGTGTACTCGGCCGACGAGCACCATCTGGGCAGCGTGAAGGGCCTCGTGGTCGACGCTGAGGCCCGCATCACGCACCTGCTGCTGCAGCGGGGCCATCTGTGGTGGCGGCGGGAGATCGCCGTTCCAGGAGACAAGGTCTCGACGCTCGAGACCGACCTCGTGACGCTCGGCGTCACCAAGCGCGAGCTCGCGGCGCTGCCTTCCTGAGCGAGGGCTCAAGGAGCCACGGGTTGGAACCGGTGCATCTCGTCGGCCCCGGGCTGGACGATGCCGTACGTCGACTCGGGGACCTCGTTCCAGGCGCCCGCCAGGTCGCCCAGCGGCTCCGACACGATCAGCCGCGTCTCCACGTCGACCTGCTGGAAGAGCGGGTTCTCGGGATAGAGCTCGCGCAACGTCTCCACGGCGGTGCTGAAGAAGAGCGAACGTGCCGCTCCCACGCTCGAGTAGCGGAAGGCCCAGAGGTCATCGCCGTTCGTCGTCGCGACGGTCATCTGAATCGGATGCTCGACCCCGTGCTTGCGCCCGACGTCTTCGATCATCCCGACCGCGCGCGCGACAGCGCCGGGTGGGTCCTCCCGTAGCCCGAGCGTGAGGGCGAGGTAGAAGAATGTCTCGGTGTCCGTCGTGCCCTCGATCTCGGGGTAGAGGTCGGGGTCGATCGCGAGCCTGAGGTCGCGCTTCACGTGCTCGAAGTCGCCGATGAAGCCGTTGTGCATCCAGAGCCAGTTCTCGTGCCGGAAGGGGTGGCAGTTGGTCTGCTGGATCGCGCTGCCGGTCGAGGCTCGGATGTGGGCGAAGACCAGGTGCGAGGAGATATGGCCCGCGAGCTCGCGCAGGTTCCGCTCGTTCCAGGCCGGCTCGACGCTGTGGAAGACCGCCGGCCGGGGAGCTCCCTCGCTGTACCAGCCGATGCCGAAGCCGTCGCCGTTCGTGGTCTCGGCACCGAGGCGCGAATGGAGGCTCTGGTCGATCAGCGAGTGGGTCGGCTTGTAGAGCAGTTCTTCGATCAGGACCGGCGAGCCGGAGTAGGCGAGCCAGCGGCACATGGGGGACCTCCCGTCTTAGTCAGGTGGGCGTAACGTACGCCGCGTGGCTGCGCTCGTCACGACGGTCGTCGGGAGTTATCCGCAGCCGGAGTGGCTGATCGACCGGCGGCGGCTCGGCGAGCGGCTTCCTCCCCGCGTGCGGGCGCGCGAGCTGTGGCTGGTGCCGGAGCCGTTCCTCGAGGAGGCGCAGGACGACGCCACCCGGCTCGCCGTGCTTGACCAGGAACGGGCCGGTGTCGACGTCATCACCGACGGCGAGATGCGCCGCGAGAGCTACTCCAACCGCTTCGCGACCGCGCTCGCGGGGGTCGACCTGGACGCTCCCGGGGTGGCCGTCGACCGCACGGGCCGCGAGAACCCGGTGCCGCGCGTGGTCGGCCCGATCCGCCGCGAGCGGCCGGTCGAGGTCCGCGACGTCGAGCTCCTGCGCTCGCTCACCGACCGCACGATCAAGATCACCGTCCCCGGGCCGTTCACCATGACGCAGCAGGCTCAGGACGACTTCTACGAGGACGAGCGAAGCCTTGCGCTCGCGTACGCCGACGCCGTCAACGAGGAGCTCCACGACCTCAAGCGGGCCGGGGCGGACGTCGTCCAGATCGACGAGCCGTACCTCCAGGCTCGCCCGGAGGCGGCGAGGGAGTACGCGGTCGAAGCGATCGACCGGGCACTGGACGGCATCGAGGGCGACACGGTGCTCCACACCTGCTTCGGTTACGCGCACGTCGTCAAGGACAAGCCGAGCGGCTACCCGTTTCTGCGGGAGCTCGACGACTGCCGCGCCACGCACGTCTCGCTCGAGGCCGCGCAGCCGAGCCTCGACCCGGAGGTGCTGCACCAGCTCCCGGACAAGACGATCCTGCTCGGCGTCCTCGACCTCGGCTCCGGCGAGGCCGAGTCGCCCGAGCTGGTCGCGGAGCGGATCCGGCGGGCGCTCGAGGTCGTCCCGCCGGAGCGACTCGTCGTCGCACCCGACTGCGGGATGAAGTACCTGCCGCGCGAGCTCGCGTTCCGGAAGCTGCAGGCGATGGTTGCCGGTGCACGGCTCGTCCGAGAGGATCTCGCGCTCCGGTGAGCGCGATCGGCAAGGCGTATCCCGACCGCGTCGAGGTGCGTGGGCGCGACCTCACCCGTGACCTGATGGGTCGGCTGAGCTTCAGCGAGTACTTCCACCTGATGCTCACCGGCCGGGTGCCGACCGAGGAGCAGCGCTTCTTCCTCGACCTGCTCCTCGTCTCGATCGCGGAGCACGGGATGATGCCGTCGAACGTCGCCGCGCGCATGACGCTCGCGGCCGATCCCGGCTCGCTTCAGGGCGCGGTGGCAGCGGGGATCCTCGGGGCCGGCCCGGTCGTACTCGGCACCTCGGAGGAGTGTGCCCGGCTGCTCGAGCGGGGCCGCGAGCGTGTCGCCGCCGGCCAGGAGTCCGCTGCCGCGGCGGAGGCGCTCACGCGTGAGATCCGCGAAGCCGGTGGCAAGGTGCCCGGCTTCGGGCATCCCGTCCACCGGCCGGTCGACCCCCGCGCCGAGCGGATCCTCGAGCTGGCCGACGAGCGCGGAGTGAGCGGCGAGCACGTCGCCCTCGCCCGCCGCTTCCGCGAAAGCGTGGCCGAGCTCTGGGAGACGCCGCTGCCGATGAACGTCGCGATGCCGATCGCCGCCGTGCTGCTCGACCTCGGCTTCCCGCGCGCCGCGGTGAAGAGCGTCCCCATCCTCGCGCGCACGGCCGGGCTGCTGGCTCACCTCGCGGAAGAGCATGAGCACCCGCTCGGCTTCCGCATGGCGGCCGCGGCCGAGGAGGCGGCGGCGGAGCGCGAGCCCGATGCTCGAGCCTGAGGTCGAGAGCCGGCCCTGGGCGGACCAGCTCGCGCTCGACGACGCGTCGTTTCGCAGCCAGCTGGCTTACCTGCTCGAGCGGTCGGCCTTCTACCGGGAGAAGCTGGCCGGCTTCGGCGCGGCCGAGCTCGCGGAGATCGCAGAGCTGCCGCTGACCGAAAAGCAGGAGCTGAAGGCGACGAGTACGCGCGAGAGCCCGATCGGCGCACATCTCTGCGCGGCGCCGTCGGAGCTCGTCCGCATCTACTCGACCAGCGGCACGACCGGCACGCCGAGCTACATCCCGCTGACCGCCGCCGATCTCGAAAGCTGGGTCACCGCCTCCGCCCGCAGCTACGCGGCCTCCGGCCTCCGCGCGGGGCAGCGGCTCGTCTCGACCTACAACGCTGGGCCCTTCGTGGCGGGCGCCGCGCTCGGCGCCTTCGAGCGGATCGGCGTCGTCCACATTCCCGTCGGGACCGGGAACAGCGCCCGCCTGCTGTCGGCGATCGAGCTGCTCGAGCCCGAGGCCGTCGTGCTCACGCCTTCGTACGCGGCCTACCTCGCCGAGGCGGCGATCGAGCGCGGCCTCGACCTTCGAGCCTCGAGCGTCGAGCGTGTGCTGGCGGCAGGCGAGCCCGGCGGCGGCGAGCCGGCCTTCCGCGCGCGGCTCGAGCAGGGCTGGGGCGCGAAGGTGGCCGAGGCGATGGGCGTCGGCGACATCGGCCCCTCGCTGTTCGGCGAGTGCGAGGAGCAGGACGGCATGCACCTGGGCGCGCGCGGGTTCGTGCACGTCGAGCTGATCGACCCGGACACGGGCGAAGCGGTCGAGCTGGACGACGGCGCGGCGGGGGAGCTGGTGCTCACGCACCTTCGCCACCGTGCCGCCCCGCTGCTCCGCTTCCGAACGCGCGACCACGTCGAGGTGCGCACCGGACCGTGCCCTTGCGGCCGCACGGCTCCGCGCCTGCGCTGCCTCGGCCGGACCGACGACATGCTCATCGTCCGCGGGGTCAACGTCTTCCCGTCGGCGGTGCGCGAGGCGGTGGCTGCGTTCGCTCCCGAGGTCAGCGGCAACATCCTCGTCAGGCCACGGGGCCCGGGCGTGAGGCAGGAGCCGCCGCTTCCGGTCAGCGTCGAGCTCGCCCGGAGCTCGGAGCCCGAGCCCGCCGCGCGGCTCGCGGAGGCGATCCGTGAGAGACTTCGCAGCGTCCTCGTCGTCGACACGCGCGTCGAGCTCGTTCCGTGGGGAAGCCTCGCGCGCAGCGAGTACAAGTCGGCGCTCGTCGAGCGTTCCACCGACCAGGAGACCGGGAGGAGCACATGACCGACTACACCGTGAACATCCTGAAGCCGAGCGTGAACAACCTGACCGTCCGCGTCTTCGTCCGAGCCGCCGGGCTCGACTTCGAGGAGGTCGACGTCTGGGGGAAGTCGACGGGCCCGGAGTACATCGCGAAGTACCCGATGCACCTGACGCCGACGATCGAGGAGGAGGGCCTGCCGAAGGGCTCGCTCGGCGAGAGCTGCGCGATCATGGCCTACCTCTGCAACAAGCACGGGCTCGACCGCTTCTACCCGACCGACCCGGCCGAGCGGGCCCTGGTCGACAACGCGATGTTCTACTTGATCGGCACCTTCTATCCGCTGCTCACGCGCGCGACCTACCCCGCGCTCGGCTTTCCGCAGTACCCGGGCGAGGTCGCGACCTCAGCAGCCGACGACGAGATGAAGGCGAAGGCGCAGCAGGACGCCGAGGCCGCGCTCGCCGAGCCGCTCGAGGCGTTCCACGCGTTCTTCCTTGCGGACAGGCCGTTCGTGGGTGGGAACAGTCCCTCGATCGCGGACATCCGCTGGGCCGCAACGCTCGAGTTCCTGCGCGCGATCGACTACGACTTCCCGGCCTGGGCGGAGGAGTACATGGAACGCGTCGAGGACGCGCTCGGCGAGGCCTACTCCGAGCCGGCGGCGGACGTTCGCGGCTACGTCGAGTCGACGAAGGCACCGGCCGGGTAAGAAACCCGCGCCTCCTCGACACAGATCCCCTACGGAAACCGTCACCGAAGGGGTGATCTCTCGATGGAGGCAACAACACTGCGGCCCGACGATGTTCGCCGCGCGGCGTTCCAGGCGTTCCTGCTCCTCCGCGTCGGCTTCACCGTCGCGCCGATCTTGTTCGGGCTCGACAAGTTCTTCAACTGGACTGTCCACTGGCCCGACTACCTGGCGCCGTGGATCAACGACATCGTCCCCGGCAGCGGCCAGGACTTCATGTACGTCGTGGGCGCGGTCGAGATCGCCGCGGGGATCCTGGTCGCGGTCGCGCCGCGGCTGGGCGCGCCGGTCGTGGCGGCGTGGCTCGCAGGGATCGTCGTCAACCTTCTCACGGCGAACCCGCCGGAGTACTACGACATCGCGCTGCGCGATTTCGGCCTGATGCTCGGCGCGTTGACGCTCACCCGCCTCGCCTGGGCGTTCCCGCGCACGCGCACCGTGCGAGAGACGAGGGGCGAGCGAGTCCCGATGCGGCGACAGGTCGCCTGAGACTCGGGAAGCCGCCGCTCGAGAAGCGCCTAGATCTGGTACGAGGTCCAGAGATGCCAGCCGGACCGGGTCGGCGTTACGTACGCCGACCCAAACGCGCAGGGCAGCTGGCAGTTCGGGAACTCCAGGAAGACGAGAACAGATGCGATGGCGGCGGTCTTTCCGCAGGCGCGAGCGGCCACAGTCTCGTACCGGCGAAGGCCTCGCACGGCTGAAAGCCCGCCGCCCAGGGATAGCTGGTCCAGGTGAACGAGGGCCTGGACCTGAAAGCGGCGCCAGGCCGGATGGCCCATGCTCGTCAGGTTTGCGTACACGCGTGGAACCTGAGCCTTGACGGCGCGGAGCACCGCGATCGCCTGCGCGGGCTCGAAGTCCGCCACGCGTTTGACGTGGCGGGGACAGCCGCCGCCGACGTTGAGCGCGGCGCGCGTCTTCGGGCTGTGAGCTGCAAGTGCGCTCCAGCAGGCGACTCCGACCACGGCTGCACCTACGAGACCGGCCAGGGCCGTTCGATGAGAGAGCTTCATGCCGCGTCCTCCAGTCGCGTATCGCACAATGCACCGATTGCATCTAGCTCGTGACGAGGAGTATCGGCGATGCGTGTTCTGGTGATGGTCGTCTCGCTAACGGCGCTTCTGGTCCTGCCGGGAGCGGCTAGGACCACGGTCAATGCCGGAACCCGCGCTCCGCTCGCGCCGAGCTCGCTCGCCTTCTGGAATGCGAAGGTCGGGTTGATCGGCTTCGACTCCTGCGCGCCGCGCTGCTCGCGCGGCGCCGTAGCGCTGACCGAGGACGGCGGCAGGACGAGTCGCATCGTGTTCTCGGCTGACGAGGACGTGCACGTTGTCGCGGCGCATGGGACGAGCGACGCCTGGCTCGTCACCGATCGCTGTGACGATCGCTCGTGCCGGGCCGACGGTCTCTTTGCGACGAACGACAAGGGACGTCACTGGCAGCTCGTGAGGCGGCGGCCGCCGCTCGATCCGAGCTTCGCGACTGCGAAGCTGGGCCTCGCCCTCTCCGGCGGCGGCAACCCATACGGAAACGGCCCGACCGGCATCGTGCTCACCTTCGACGGAGGGCGCTCATGGCATCGGGTCCACTCGCCCTGCCGCGCGTGGATGCAGGCGAGCGTCTCCTTCCCCCGCCCGGACCGCGCCTGGGCGCTCTGCCTGGGTCAGCCGGGTGTCGGCAGCCAGGAGAAAGCCGTCTACGAGTCACGCGACCGGGGACGCACGTGGCACGCGCGTGCCGAGACCATCGTCTTCGGGCACCGGCGCGTTCATGGAGGGATTTCCTTCTACGGCTATCCGCTCGCTATCAGCTTCGCCGGTGACGGAACAGGCCTCCTCGTGGAAAGCCGCGGCACGCTGTACACCACCCGCGACAGCGGCCTGCACTGGCAGTCCCATCAGCATCTCGTCGTGCCTGAGGCCGACTTCGGGATCGCCGGGTCGAGCCTCCGCGGCGGAGACAGCTTCGTCCTCGTCCGGCGGATGCCGACGATCAAGCTGATAGGTCACGCCGACCGCCGCTGGACAGTCCGGCATCGCTGGACGCTCCCCGGCGCGGCTTGGCGCCAGCACTGACCCCCAAGAGGTGACGGATGTCACCTCGAACTGCTGACGCGCGCCTCTACCGGTAGGCCCCTTGCCACCTGCAGCATGGACGTCAGGATTGCCGAGGAGAAAGGCTGGCTCTGAGGCGGCGCTGAGGGAAGATCGGGTTGGCCGGGCGCGTCCTGTTTGCGATGAAGAGAACGCTGGCACTCACCTCGCCCCACATGACAGGCAAGGACGTCGAGTACGCACAGCGGCTGCTGAAGAAGAACGGCTACTTCAAGGCCAAGCCCGACGGTGACTTCGGTCC
>JBKPAM010000133.1:0-17544 GCA_046726435.1 Actinomycetota bacterium | reverse complement strand
GGGTTCCGCGGACCGTGCGTAGCCTCCTAGCCCCAGGCCGCGAAGTCGAGCCCGACGTACTCGCCGCTGTTCTCGTCGACCTGGACGCCGGGCAGTTGTCGCGCCGTCTTCGACAGCTCGACCCGGCCGCCGCCGCTCGTGTCGATCGCGAGCACGTTCACGACCGAGTCCGAATAGAGGAGCCAGTCGCCGTGCCAGACCATCGTCACCAGCCAGCCGCACCCCACCCACTCGTCTTGCAGGCGGACAAGGCGCGTCCCTTGCGCGCCTCCCGGGCTCAGGACGTACACGTCTTCGCCGGCAGTGCCGCCGTTCGGGCGCTCGAGCTCGACCGCGGCCGCGACGCGATCGTCCGCCAACGCGAACGTCGGCCAGCCGTGGCTCAGACCGGCCGAGTCGGCCGGATACTCCATGGCCGCGAACAGGGAGCCGTCGCCGCGAAGGACGGCGAGGCGGGTGGGTGACGAGACGCCGATCATGCTTCGCGACAGCACCTGCAGAGTCGCGCGTGGGCCGAAGCCGAGCGACCTCAGATCGGCGAGGTAGTGCTTCGAGCGACCGTCCGTGCGCACGAGCGACCCGGACGCGGTTACGTAGAGCACCGTCTGGGTCGCATCGTCGACGAAGGCGTTTACCGGGCGCCGCGCGACCACCCGCGGATGGAGGCCGTTGCGGTCGCGGACAGCGAGTCGCCACTTTCCGTGACGCCGTTGCGATGTCATAAGGTCGCCGCGCTTCGTCCACGTGAGCGCGCCCTCGCTCCCGCCGACTGCGTGCTCGTGGCCGCTCAGCCTCGAGACCCACAGTCGCCCGTGCACGAAACTGAAGGCGAGCCTCCGGCCGCTGAACGCCGCTGAGTCGAACTCCGAGTTGCTCTGGGAGGCGAACGCGCGCTGGGAACGCCACCGCACCCTTCCGTGCTCGATCAACACCACGTGGTCGTTGCGCACGTCGATCTGGAACCGGGACGGTGACCACAAGGGCGACCGAACCGCGCGCGTCGGGGCAACGCGTCCGTCCGGCCCGGCTCGAAAGCTGCCGCACGTCGTTCGGAAGACGACGGGTGCCGGGAGCCCCGCGGGCGCGACGGGAAGGGACGACCCGCAGCTGGACGCCGCCTCGCTTGCCGAGCCGGGCACTGCTGCGGCCGCGGCCACGAGAACGGCAAGCGAGGTTCGCATGCGCACGCCCTCACTACGGGCGCGGACCTCGCCGGGGTCCCTGTCCGTAGGTGTCTGACATGGACCTCCTGCTCAAGCACGCTCGTATAGTCGGCACGCCATGGCGGGCTCCGGCCGCGACGAGCGGGCCTGGGTGCGGCGGGCCCAGGCCAGTTCCCAATCGGACTTCGAGGCGCTCTTCCGCGCGCACTGGGGACCGGCCTACCGCGCCGCGTACCTCGTCGTCCGGGACGCCGACGCGGCCGAGGACATCGCCCAGGAGGCCTTCCTCGCGGCGGTCCGCGCGCTCGACCGCTTCGACCGCAGGCGCCCGTTCGGGCCGTGGCTGCACCGAATCGTGGTCAACCGCGCGATCGACTGGGCCCGCGCCCGCGCGCTGCGTCCCGAGACGGATCCCGTTGACGCCCCCGCGCCCGAGCGGCCCGAGCGCGACGACGAGCTGCTGCGCGAGCTGGGCCGGCTCTCGCCGGAGCACCGCGCAGTGATCGTCCTGCGCTACCTGCTCGAGTACACACCCGGCGAGATCGCGGAGCTGCTGGAGCTGCCGCGCGGGACGGTCAACTCGCGTCTGCGCCGCGGGCTCGACGCGCTGAAGGAACAACTCGAATGAGACGTCGCTTGCGATGTCGCCTTCAGGCCGAGCCGGCTTTGCTGGCTCGGCCGTCTGCGCCGCTGGCCGGGTGCGATGGAATCGGGCGTGCGCCGTGAGGTTCGAGGCTCCCGGAGAACGCGAGGCCGGCGAGCGCGCCTGGGAGGTCGTGCGCGCGGCCTACGCGGAGCGCGAGCCGGTGGCGTGGCCGCGAAGACACGTGCGGCCGCTCGTCGCGGTCGCGGTCGCCGCCGCCGTGGTCGCAGCGGCGCTAAGCCCTCCGGGGCGCTCGGTCGTGCACTCCTTCCGGAAGGCGGTCGGCCTGAAGGAAGCCGAGCCCGCGCTCTTCTCGCTGCCGACCCGGGGAGACCTGCTCGTCACCAGCCGCAGCGGGCTCTGGCTCGTGCGCCCGGACGGCTCGAAGCGCAAGCTCGGCCACTACCGCGACGCCACCTTCTCGCCGCACGGCCTCTTCGTCGCGGCCACGAAGGCGAACCAGCTCGTCGCGCTCGACCCGAAGGGCGACGTGCGCTGGACGCTCGCAAGGCCGGCCCCGCGCTTCCCGGCCTGGACGGGCACCCGCACCGACACGCGCATCGCGTACCTCTCCGGCGGGCAACTGCGGATCGTGGCCGGCGACGGAACGGGTGACCACGCCATCGGCCCGGCCGCTCCGGTCGCACCCGCGTGGCGCCCCGGCCCCGGCCGCGTACTCGCGTACTCGGACGGCCGCAACACGGTCGTCTACGACGCGGAGTCGGGCTCCGTGCTCCGACGAGTCGCGCCGGCGCGGAAGATCATCTGGTCTCGCTACGGACGCCTACTTCGACGCGACAACCCCGGTATTCGCCTGAGCGGCGGTCAAAGCGAGGCCGTCACTGGTGGCCGGGTCGTGTTCCGCGGAACCGGCGTCTTCGATCAGGTCGTGCGGTCTCCGGACCGGCGCTGGCTGCTGGTGACGTGGCCGACCGCCGACCAGTGGGTCTTCGTCCGAACCGCGGGCCGGCGGCAAATCGTTGGTGCCTCGCGGATCTCTGCGCAGTTCGGCGCCTCTGCGCGCATCGCCGGCTGGTGCTGCAGCACGAGATGACGATCGCGAGACGGCTCGCCGTCGTCGTCCTCGCCGCCATTCTCGGGGCCGGCTGTGGCGGTGCTTCGCGAATGAGTCACGATGGGCAGACCGATCGCTCGGCGACGGAGCACCAGTTTCGCTTCGTTCCGGCGGAGGCTCACAGGCCGTCAGTCCACGCCGCACCGCGGGTCCGCTGGCGGCGCTCCCTGTCGCTCGGCCGGCCGGACCGCGGAACGCTCGTGCGCGGCGTCCGCTTCCCCGCGATGGGAACCGCCTTCTTCACCTGGGACCCGATCCTTCACCGCTCCCCGGACCGCTCCTGGCGCCGCTACGGCAACGACCGTCTCGTCCGGATCGTGCTGCGCGCCCTCGCCGGCTATGCGCGCGCTCATCCGGATGCGTCCAGGGTTGGAATCGGCGACTTCAGCCGGCCCCATGGCGGCTATTTCGGGCCGAAGCACGTCTCGCACCAGAACGGCCTCGACGTGGACGTCTACTACCCGCGCCTCGACGGCCGCGAGCGCCCGCCGAGCCGTGCGGCCCAGATCGACCGGCTGCGCGCCCAGAACCTCGTCGACCGCTTCGTGGCCGCGGGTGCCGTCAGGATCTTCGTCGGCCCGAACACGCACCTGGCCGGGCCGGCGCGGATCGTTCAGGTCCTCGCTCTTCACGACAACCACATGCACGTGCGGATCGCGGCCCCGTAGGCTTCGGCGGTGCGTCGGCTTGCGCTGCTCTGCCTCGCCTTCGCCGGCGTGGCGTCTGCTGCGCCCCAGGTCTCGGAGCGTGACGTCGGCCGGTCGGTGCGCGGGCGCGAGATCGTCGCCTACGAGCGCGGCGACCCGACGGCGCCGGTGACGCTGGTCGTGGGCGTGATCCACGGCACCGAGCCGGCCGGTCTGGCCGTGATCCGCCGCCTCCGGCAGATGCCCCTCCCACCGGGCGTCCACCTGTGGCTCGTGCCGACGGTGAACCCGGACGGGCTCAGGGCTCGCACGCGCCAGAACGCCCGCGGGGTCGACCTGAACCGCAACTGGCCGGTGGGCTGGGTGCGCTACGGCCGGCCCTGGGACGGCTACTACTCGGGCCCGCGGCCGATGTCGGAGCCCGAGAACCGGGCAATGCGCGCATTCATCCTGCGCGTGAAGCCCGCGCTGACGATCTGGTACCACCAGCCCCTCCACGTGGTCTACGGCTCCGACCCGCACGTCGCGATCCTGAAGCGCTACTCGCGGCTGACCGGAATTCCCTACAAGCGCCTTTCCGCCCCGCCCGGAGCCGCCACGCGATGGGAGCGCGTGCACTTCCCGCGCGCAGCGCACTTCGTCGTCGAGTTCCCGGCCGGGCCGATCTCCCGCGCGACCGCGCGACGGAATTCGCGCGCCGTCGTCGCGCTCGCGGGGGGACTCCAGCGCGCCGCCTCGCCGTGGAGTCGTGCTGCAGGGTCTCGCTGATACATCCGAGGGCGGCGGTGCGATGGAGTTGGTAGTGGCCCGCGATCTCAGGGACAGCCGGTTTCGGAGCAGGACCGACGCGTATCTCATTCGCGACGCCCGCACCGACCCGGCGGCCTTCTCGGAGCTCTACGCGCGCCACGTCGAGGCGATCTTCCGTTGGTTCCGCAGGCGGATCGAATGGGCCGCGAGCGACCTCACGGCGGAGACCTTCGCCCGCGCGTGGCTGAGCAGAGGCCGTTTCCGGGACGAGCGGGGCGGGTCGGCGCTCCCCTGGCTGCTCGGGATCGCCGCGAACGTCTTCGCCGATACCGTGCGCCGCGACCGGGTCGACACCCGGGCGCGGGAACGGCTCGGCCTGCCGACCGACCTCGCGAGCGAAGACGGCTACTCCGCGGTCGAGGAGCGCCTCTCGCCCCGGCTCGCGCTCGAACGCGCCCTCGGCTCGCTCTCCGATCACGAGCGGAAGGCCCTCGAGCTGCGGGTAGTCGACGAGCTGTCCTATGCCCAGGTGGCAAGGCGGCTCGCGATCCGTCCGGCCGCCGCGCGGCTGCGCGTATCCCGCGCACTCCGCCGCCTCGCACTCTCCGTCCACGAGGAGGACCTGTGAACAGCACGCTGCCTGCCTGCCTGATCGACTATCGCGATGCCCTCGAAGACGCGATCCGTCGCGACCTCCCCCGCCACCGGGCCCACCGTCGGCGTGGGCTCGTGCTGCGCTCCGCTCTCGCCGCAGCCGTCGCCGCCGCCGCCGCGCTCGGAGCGGTGAGCATCGTCTCTCGACACGGCGCGGGCGCCTCCGTGGTCGACCGCGCGGCCGCTGCGGTCGCTCCCTCGCCCGGGACGATCCTGCACGTCGACATGCTCGGCTATCAAGACAACGGGGACGGCACCAGCATCAACTGGCGCGACGAAAGCTGGTATCAGCAGAGCCCGCCCTACGACGGCCGCAAGATCCAGACCGCGCCGGACGGGTCGATCGTCGAGACGGCCACCGCCGACGGCCAGGATGAGGTCTACGACTCGGCCCGTAACACGATCTACGTCGCCCCACGAGTGACGGCAACGCCCAAGGAACTGAACTCCTACTCGATCGAGCCCGGACCGAGGCCGGGAACGGCCGTCCTCGAACTTCCGGGACGAGCTGCCCAGGCGAAGGGCGCCCGCGTCGTCGCAACGGCGGTCATCACCACGGCGCAGGCGAAGGCTCTCCGGAAGGGCAAAGACGTCATCGCGTGGAAGCTCGGGAACGGCGTACCGCCCGTGATCGCCGTCGGCCCGCGCTCGAGCCTGCCGAAGCCGTCGCCCTCGAGCGACGACTCCTCGAGCGCCGACCTCAGCTCGTCGGGGTCCCGCGGCCAGATCCTGGCTCTCCTCCGGTCGGGCGAAGCACACGTCGTGGGTCACCGGACGATCGACGGGCAGGACACCATCGAGATCGCCTCGGCCGACGGGCACACGACCTACTACGCCGATCCAGGCTCCTACAGGCCGGTCGAGCTCCGGACGAGAGGCACGGACGGCGGCACGGTGCTTCGTTTCCGCACCTACGAGACGCTCGAGCTCGGCGCGAACCGCAGCCTCCTCAGCCTGACCGCCCAGCACCCGGATGCGCAGATCGACCGCGACCCCGCCCACTACCAGGCCGCGGAGGAGCGCCTCTTCCCGCACGGCTAACCGCAGCGGCCCGCGAAAGAGTCAGCGAGCAGCCGTGCCCAAAGGCCGGCCGTTCGCCTCCTTGTTCGGACCCGTGTACGTGCGGTTAGCCGCACTTCAGGCCACGAGGCCGCCGTACACACGGTTTCAGGGAGACCGCATTCCGCCTGACACCGCGTCAGGCGACGCTTCCTTCAGAAGCAACCGCACCAACAGGAGGAAGCAATGCGTAGCATCATTCACTACATCCGAGGCCACCACGTCGCGCTGCTGGCGCTCTTCGTCGCGCTCGGCGGCACGTCCTACGCCGCCGTGAAGCTGCCGGCGAATAGCGTCGGCTCGAAGCAGATCACGAACAGGTCGATCCAGAGGACCGATCTGTCGAAGAAGACGATCAGCTCGCTTCGCGGTCAGCGCGGTCCGGTGGGACTCGCAGGCCCAGCGGGTCCGCAGGGCGTTCAAGGCGTCCAAGGCGTCCAAGGCGTCCACGGCGTGAAGGGCGACAAGGGCGACACAGGCCCGGCCGGGCGCTCGTCGACACGCTCCCGTCCGGCAAGACGCTTCGGGGCGTCTGGTCCGCAGCCGGGTACGCGCCGACCAACGGCTTCGACATCCTCGGAACCGTCTCATTCGGCTTTCAGATGCCCGGGAACCTGACGGCGCATCTGATCCCGGCGGGCTCACCCGTTCCGGCGGGTTGCTCGGGCACAGTCCAGGCACCGGCGGCCGCTCCCGGCCACCTCTGCGTGTTCCAAATTGCCTCGAGCGGCGCCGCGTTTGTTGGGTTCGTGGACCCCGCAAACCCCTCGGGTGGCGTCAGATACGGGGCGCTTGTCCACTATGACGCTACGGCCGCAGGCAACGTCGAAGCCTTCGGATCGTGGGCGGCAACCGCACCGTAGCGGCGAGCCACCGCCAAGCCGGGTCAGGCCCTGCAAACCACAAGGCCTGACCCGCTCTTTTACGAGGCCGCGGCCGACCCATTCGTCGCCGCCCTGGTAAACCTCCTTCTTCCAGGGCGGAACCGTCTGCTTGAGCGCGTCGATCGTCCCGCGGCACGCGATCCATGCGCGGTTAGGCTCCGCGTAGTGCTGAACGTGGGAGAGCAAATCCCGGACGTCCGCGTCTGGATTGGCCCGCGGGAGCCCGTGTCGCTGCGGGAGCTCGTCGCCGAGCGCCCGGCACTGTTCCTCTTTTATCTCTTCGACTGGTCTTCCACCTGAACGAACGAGATGGAGCTCCTGCGTGACAGGAGCCGGCAGTTCGAGGAGGCAGGGGTGCGGCCCATGGGCATCTCCCGCGACTCGCCCTGGACGCACATCGCCTGGATGCAGGCGCTCGACCTGAGCTTCCCGTTGCTTTCCGACTGGAACGCGGAGGCGGTGCATGCCTTCGGAGTGGCTGCGGAGTTCCGCGGGTTCAAGGACATCGCCGAGCGGACGGCGTTTCTGGTCGACCGGAGCGGTACGGTCCGCGGCGCATGGCGGTACGAGACGGCCGAGGTGCCCGACTTCGACGAACTGCTCTCGGCCGCCCGGGCCTTGTAGCGCTCGTCGTCGCGCTCTTCCTGGGCGCGGGGCTCCTGGCGACTGCCTCGCAGCTCGGGCACATCGGCTCGCGCTTCTTCGCGGAGGCGACGCCGGTGCCGGGAGAGGCCGCGGCCGGCGATCACCTGCAGGCCGAGTACCACCTCTGGCTCGTCGGCCACCAGCTCGAGCACGGGCGGGCGCCGTGGCACGACCCGTACACCTTCCGGCCAGAGAGCCCGCCGCGCTGGAACTTCGGCGGGTGGCCGTTCGGGCTGCCGTTCTGGCCGCTCGACGCGCTCTTCGGGCCGGTGCTCGGATGGAACCTGTTCCTGCTGCTGACCTACGTCGCGGCCGGGGCCTTCGCGTACCTGTGGCTGCGCGAGCTCCGCCTTCCGGTGGGCGCGGCGCTGGTGGGCGGGCTCATGTTCGCGCTCGCCCCCTATCGCGTGGCGCAGAGCGCCGGCCACCTGCGCGGGCCCGTCTCGGCGCTGCTGCCGCTGGCGCTGTGGGCATTCGAGCGCTCGCTCCGCGGAAGCCGCTGGTGGCTGGCCGCGGCCGGGGCCGCCCTCGCGTCGATCCCGTTCTCCGATGTCCACCTCGCGCTCGGAGCCGTGCCGTTCTTCTTGCTCTACGCGCTCTGCCGGACCCGCGACGTCGCCGTGCTCGCGGGCGCAGCGGCCGCGACGGCGCTCGGCGTCGGGACCGCGCTGCTCGTCGGCCACTTCGCCGTCTCCGGGATCGGCTCGGGCGGGCGGAGCCTGAGGGAGGTGGCCCGCTACTCGGCGACCGACCTCGACTTCGTTACGCGACACCCGCGGCACGGGCTCGAGAGCCTCGTCTTCCTCGGCTGGCTGACGCCGCTCCTGGCGCTGGCGGGGCTCGTGCTGCTGCTGCGGGCGCGGCGCTACGGGCTGGCGATCGCGCTCGCGGTCGGCGCGGTCGTGCCGATCCTGCTCGCGCTCGGGACCCACTTCCCGCTCTACTCGACGATCTGGCACCACTTCCCGCCGCTGCGCTACCCGCGCGTGCCCGAACGGCAGATGCCCGTGGCCTGCCTCGCGCTCGCCGCCTTGGTGGCGTTCGCCGTCGCGCGGATCCGCTGGGCGCTCGCCGCCGCCGTGGCGATCGTCGTCCTCGCGGCGGATCTCTACGTGACCGGGGTCTACGACGCGGCCGCCTCCGACCGCGGGAACCGCGCCTACTCGGCCCTCCATGCCGAGCCGCCGGGCCGTCTCCTCGAGGTGCCCGTTCTCCACCCCAACGTGCAGCTCGGCAGCATCTACCTCTGGTACGACCAGGAAGCACTGCGCGAGCGGCCGGGCGGCTACTCGACGATCGCGCCGAACGCAGCCGCGCGCCTGTCGCTGCGGCTGCAGGAACTGAACTGCGGCGACTGGCGGCCGGGGACGGACGCGCTCCTGAGCAGGCTCGGCGTGCGCTACGTCGCCTTCCACCACGGGCTCTCCGGCCCGAGAGAGTGGTTCGCCTGGCGCGTCCTGGGGCAGCACGGCTTCGGCCAGCTCGCCCGCGACGGAGCGATCTCGATGCTGGTCCGCGGCCGTCCTGCCGCCGAGTCGCCCGTGCCGCAGCCGACGCGCCACATCGTCTTCTGTGAAGGGTGGAAGGGCCTCTCGCCGCGCTACCGGCATGCGGCGTTCTGGGCGCGCGGGCCGGTCAAGCTCGGGCTCACGACGCAGGACCCCGTCAGCACGACCGTTTCCGTCGACCGCAAGCCGGTCCGCTCGCTGCGGGTGACCGGCCCGGTTTCGCTCCGCGTGCCCACGGGCCCCGGCTGGCATGTGGTCGGCATCGACGTCGACCGCGCCGACCGCGGCCTGCGAGTCACCGCGTCAGCGCTTCGAGCCGAGTGACTCGAGCGATCCAAAGCGGTCGACGAGCAGGCCGTGACGTAACCCCCTGTCGCTGACAGTCAGCGACTCGCAGCCGAGCTGCTCGAGCACGGTGCGGACGATGCACGCGCCGGCGAGGATCACCTCGGCCCGCTTGGGCTGGAGCCCGACGATCTCCCTGCGCTCGTCGGCAGACCGGGTGCGATAGACGTCGATCTGACGGTCGATCTCGGCGCGGTCGAGGACCGAGCCCTGCACGACGTCCGGGTCGTACGGCGCGAGCTCGTGCATCACTGCGGCGAGGTTCGTGACCGTGCCGCCTAGGCCGACCACGACCTCGGGCGAGGGTCGGTCGTCCAGCCGTGAGAGCTCGTTCGAGATCTCGTCCAGGGCCGTGGCGAGCGTGTCCTCGCTGACCGCCTGGTCGAGGCCGAACTGCTCGGTGATCCGCACGGCTCCGACATCGACGCTGAACCGCTCGTCGACGTGCCCTCCGCGGCCGAACGTGAACTGCGCGCTGCCGCCGCCCGAGTCGAACACGACGAGCGAGCCGTCCCCGAGATCGAGCTCCGACTCCACGGCGAGGTACGCGAGCCGACCTTCCTCGTCGCCGGAAACGACCTCCAGCTCGACGCCCGCCCGCTCCCGGACGGCTTCTACGAAGGCGGAGCTGTTGGATGCGATCCGCAACCCGGCGGTGCCGACCGCCGCGATCGCCTCGACCCCCTGCTGCCGGGCCTCGTCGGCCATGGCCGTGATCGCTGCGATCGTTCGCTCGATCGGCTCGTCGCCGAGCCGGCCGGTCTCCTCGAGGCCCTCGCCGAGCCGGGTGACCTCCGCACGATCGACGAGGGTCTGCCACTCGCCGTCAGCACGGCGCTCGCCGACGTGGAACTTGACCGAGTTCGTGCCCACGTCGATCACCGCGTAGCGCTTCGCGCCGAAGCCGACGAGAGCCTTCAGCCCGCGCGGGACGCTGACGTTCGGTCGCGAGCTCAGTCCGAGCTCGCTCACAGCCGCGGTCACGGCACCGGGGTCCTCCGACTCCACGGCGATCGTCCGCCTCGAGCCGCGGTCCGTCCGCAGCTCGGAGACCTCCGCGCGGCAGCCACTTACCGTGAAGTGCCGGCGGACCTTGTGGACCTCGACGGCCAGCAGCTGCGGGCTCGGCCGAACCAGCTCATCGAGGAGCTGGGCCAGGTCGTACTCGGCCCGCCCGGACGGCGCCCCGCCGGTGCCCAGGGCCTCCATCACGTGGCCGGCGTCCTGCGCCGAGAGCGGAAAGTCGGCCTTCAGGACCGGTCTCCACTGCTCGAGGCCGTCGGCCACCTGCTCGAGACGCTTGACGTCCATGAGGCCGCCGCGGACTTTGACCGAGGCATCGCCGACGAGCGAAAGGAGGTAGATCTCGTCGGTTTCCTGGACGCGCTCGGGGGAGAGCCCGGCGAAGTGCGCCTCGGCGTCCCCGAAGTCGTCGCCGAAGGTCCTCCACTCCCAGCGCGGAACGATCACCGTGGTGTTATTACATCCCCATCTTCCAGCTCGTGAGTCGTCAGCCGCGCAAAAGCGAGCGGCGCCGGAGGTGCGCCCAGGGCCATCAGTGATCCGTAATCTGGGCGCAGCGCTGGCAGGTCACCGATCCCGGCCCGAGCGGCACGGGATCCATCGGTTTTCCCTGCCACTGGCGGGCCTTCGGGCCGCAACGGGGCTGACCGTCGTCCCGCATCTCATGGATCTCCAGTACGAAGGGGCCGGGATGGCCGCGCTCCTGCATCTGCACTGTTGCGCCAGCCTGGTAGATCGGTGGGCCAGGCATGAGGCGCGAGTCTAAACCAGCCAGGTCGCGCCCCATTCTTGGATGCGTCCACGGCCACCACCCACGTCAACGCCCGGAAGTGGTCGCCCGCACGCTAAGCGGGATCCCGGGCCGCGCGTCAAGCGCTCGTCCAAGCGCACGCAGGGCTTACTGAGCAGGCGCCCCCGACCACCGTCACGCACGTGACCAGCCTCCGGAGACCGTACGTTCCGGCCAGACGGCGGCTCCTGCGAGCGCCAGATCTAGAGCGTGATCGCCAGAGTCACGCTCAAGCGAAGCGAGGACGACCTCGACTACCACCTTGTTCCTGCGCAGCGGCTCGCGCACGATGATCGCCGAGACTCCCTCCTCGCTCTGCACCGCGGAGCAACCTCCAAGCGGCGCAAGCAGATGGCCGCTGCCCGCAGAGCAGCAGAGGTCTGTGCCAAGGCCCGTGTCGTCGGTGTCGCCTTTCTTCGACTTCCTGCACGGGCAAACCGGGCTCGCCCGCAATGGCATCGAGCTGCATCCCGTGCTCGGCTTCGCCTGCCTCTCGAGCTCTAAGCGCCCTCCGCCGCCCCCGCCGCCGGCGGGCGGGAAGTGCGCGGCCTCCTACCCCACGGTCTATATCCCGCCGCCGCCCCCAGACCTGGACTGCGGGGACATCCCCTACCGCAACTTCCGTGTGCGCTGGGATGTGGCTAACCCAGACCCGCACCGATTCGATGGGAACCGCAACGGCATCGGCGAGACCTAGGATCGGTCGGTTCAGCAGAGGAGAGTGAGCCACCGACGTCGTCCTCTGGCACTGCCCGCACAACGTGACCTGCAGAGTGCCGAACACGATCGAGCTCCCACTCGATCTCCGATTTGCCTGCTCGTCCTAGAGGGCCAACACACGGTTAGCGGCGCGTTAGAGGCGGTTGCGAGTCTCGGTCAACTATGAGTCTTCTACCGTTGACGCTGGGGCCGGAAACCCTGCGGCCTTGATCGGCGCCAGCTGGGCGGGCGTGGCGTGGAACGAAGCCGCAAGCGGATCATTTCTATGGGAGTCCTCTAGGGTTTCCCGGGCCGACGCGATGGTGTTGGGTGGTTTCGCGGGCTTCGTGAGTGGGGCTCTGCTCGGCACGTTGGCATGGGCGCTCATCTGGGCGTCATGGAGGCTGTTGTTGTGGCTCGACGACCGAAGGTTGTGGCCGTCGAGCTGGCCTACGCGGTCACCGCCGTGCGGCCGGCGGCACGCACGGGCCCGTCTCGGCTTTTGGCCGTGCATGCGCCCGTGACCGAGCGACGCGCATCGTTTGCGGATGAGCGTCTCGGGTGGCTATTCGCGCTCGCTTTCGTCGCGCTGATCTTCTTTGGCGTCTACTGGTTCTTCGCCTCCTTCGTGACGAGCTGCGGCGGCGATCAGATGGGACCGATCGGGTACGTCCACGGCGGTCAGCCGGAGAGCCTGACGGCGGCGGCTGTGCTTGGTGCATTGCTCGTGATCGCCGCCGCCTTCTCTGTCTGGCGCGTCTCACGATCGCGGCGTCGCATCGTGCTCGCCGCGATCGCCCTTTACGCCGCCGGGCTTGGGCTGCTGTGGGCGGTCTCGCCACCGATCTGGGGGGCCGGCGTTTGCCCCGGTGTTGCAGTGAGCCATGTTCCCGGGCAGATAGGGGCGCTCCTCAAAGGCCACGTCGATGCAGTGGAGAGCGTCGCCTTTAGCCCCGATGGGCGCCTCTTGGCCTCGAGCAGTGATGACGGCACGATCCGGCTTTGGGACGTTCGCAACCAGCGCGAGCTCGGACAGCCGCTTTGGCGCTCCAACAGGATCAACACCATCGCTTTCAGCCCCAACGGGCGTGAACTTGCCTCGGGTGCCTGTGACGACACGATCAGGCTGTGGGATGTGCGTGCCCACAGGCAGCTCGGGCGGCCGCTCCACGCCGGCCGCGAGCTGGACTGCGTCAATGCTGTTGCGTTTAGTCCCGACGGCCGAAGGCTCGTCTCCGCCAGCGACTTTGGAGACGGGCGTATCCGTCTGTGGGACGTGCGCAGGCATAAGCAGGTAGGCCGACCCTTTGGACACCCTGGCAGCGCATTCAACGACGTCGCCTTTAGCCCCGACGGCCGGACGGTTGCGGGCGGGGTCAACCTCTTCTCATATGGGGGCGCCGTGGCTCTATGGGACATCGAAACGCACCGGCGGCTCGGACAGCCTGGTCGTGTCGGTCTGCAGGTACTGACGGTGGCCTTCAGCACCGACGGTCGGCTCATCGCTTCTGGTGACGCAGAGGGCGGAGTCAAGCTCTGGAACGTTCGCGGCCGCCGGCGGCACGGCACGCTCTATCACGATCCACTCGAGATGGAGAGCAGCGTCGCCTTCAGCCGGGGCGGGAACACGATCGCCGCTTGCTCCGAATCCGGCACGCTCCGCGTGTGGGACGTTGCGAGCCGTCGTATGCTCCTCGATGCCCACAACATTGAGGCCATGAGTGTCGCCTCGAGCCGCGACGGGCGGCTGCTCGCGATCGGCGCCTCCGATGGAACGATCCGGCTATTGCGGTCGCCGCGGTAGGGGTCGGCTATCCGTGGGCTGTCCCCGCCTGCTGCCAAGTTCATCCATGCCGATCCGGGCGGCACGCCGCTGCCTAGTGGCTTTCTCGGCCAGGGGCCCCCATTGTTTCTCCGGCAGGAGTAGTGTGGCCCCAGGAATGCGCTTGACGCTGGGGATCGTGGGGCTCTTCTTGGTGGGCGTTATCTCTGCGTCTCCGGCTGCGTCTAACAACACAAGTGGACCCAAGCCGATCAGTCCTGCGTGGTCACCAGACGGACACGAGATCGCATACGGCGGCCCCGGAATCTATGTCATGGGGGCAGATGGAAATGGCCGCCGTCGCTTGACGCGGTCGGTTGGCGATGTGCAGCCGGCTTGGTCTCCTGACGGGAGAAAGCTGGCATTCAGCCGGGACCTCTTCGATATCTATGTGATGAGCGCCCATGGAACCCGTCTGCGGCGAGTGGCACAGACCGACGCCGGCCGTCCCACCTGGTCGGCGGACGGACGGAAGATCGCCTTCGATAGCGACTACCCCACCGGCAGCTACGAGATCTACGTGATGAACGCCAACGGCAGCCATAAGCGGCGACTGACGCGAAACAACGCGGACACCGCCGATCCCGCGTGGTCGCCGAACGGGCGCAGGATCGCGTTTGAGAGCGACCATACGGGGTCTTTTGAGATCTACGTCATCAGTGCCAACGGCAGCAATCAGCGGCGGCTGACACGAAACGGGTCGGATGACCTCTGGCCAACCTGGTCGCCCGACGGGCGCAAGATCGCCTTCTTTAGCCACCGCAACGGCAACACGCAGATCTACGTCATGAACGCCAACGGAAGCCACCAGCGGCGTCTGACCCGCAATCGAGTGAACGACGGCGACCCCGCCTGGTCGCCGAATGGACGAAAGATCGCCTACGACGGCCCTGGCGGGATCTACGTCATGAATGCCGATGGAAGCAACCAGCACCGCCTGACAAAGTGATGCAACCCGCGCCACCAAGAGCATTAGCTCTAGGGCTTCGAGCAGCGTTCGCTCAGGAAGCTCCCGCGCCGGGGCGACAGGGGCCACGACGTTCCGCGCTGGATCGCTCGCTTGAGGACTGACTAGGCGTGGCCCAGCTAGGTGACGGTGGCTCCATCCCGGGGCCGGGTGGTAATGCAACAAAGGGGCACGCCGAACCGGCCCCTATTCAACTTTCGAAACTAACTAATCGCGTCAGAACAGCGCATGCACCCAGTCGAGCTTGTCGTCGAGCCAGCCGAGCGTCGCAAGCTGCCCAGACAACGATGTCGGAGGCCTGTTGATCAGCGTGTCCGAGGCCAGCACGCGCGAGAAGTCCACCGCGCCTGGTTTCCGCTTAGGATCTCCGGTCGGCGTTCTGAACTCGACCTCCGCCAAATTCATCACCTGGATCACCTCATGAGCAATCAAGCCGTACCCGATGGTCGTCGGGTGGATCCCATCTAGCGAGAAGAGTCCGCCGTCGGTGCGGCCGCCCGGCCCGGAGGCGAAGAACCGCGTGTTCGGCACCGGGTCGAGGCTGCCCAGTTCGGGCGGGAGCGGGTACGGGGTCCACCAGTCCGGCCGCGCTGCAGGATCGGATAAGTAACGCTTCGAGGCCAATCGGTCGAGAAAGCCGCCGAGGTCAAACAGGTACCAGTCGAGCCCGCTCTCCCGAGCAGCAGCGACTGAGTTGATGATCGTGCGGTTGTAGGCGTCGATCGCCGAGTCGACCGCGCGCGCCTCCGCCTCGGTGATGTGGGGGTCGACGTCTTCATCGAAGTCCTCGTCGCGGATCCAAGGGCGCGTGTAGTAGGGGAAGTAGCGGGATCCAAGCCGGACCTTCCCGGCAACGCCGCGCGCGATTGGCGCGATCGTCACCGACGGGACGGTGCCCACAATCACGTGCCTCGCCTTGATCCGCTGCAGCTCCGCCACGACCAATGCCCATTCGGCGGCGAAATGATCGGGCTGCCAGACGGTGTAGGCGCCCTTCCTCCCGATGTCGTCGTAGCCGGCGCCGCTCCAGGCCAGCTTCAGTTTCGTCACCGCCTGCAGGGCGTTGTTCGAACCCAGGAGCACAGCGAGGGTCTCGATGCCCGCCCCGGCGTCGGAGGCGTCGGTGCCTTGGTTACCGAGGACTCGCGCAGCAGCAAGCGGCGTAAGGAAGCGGTTACCCGGCCCCCGCGCCGTCTCGAGCACGAAGAGCGCCGCGCGATCGTTATCGTCCTCGACCTTCTGCTTCGGGAACCAGACGTCGTCGCGCGCCCGTCCAATTCGGCGACGCACCCTCGTCGCGGTCAGCGAAAGCGTGTCGCGCAGATCCCAGCCGTAGATGGCCAGGTTGTGCAAGATCTGGTCCGTCGGGGGCATCTTCGTGCCGGCGCCTCGTTCCCAGTAGTCCTCCACCTTGTCGAGGTAGCTGTGAAGCCAGCGCGCAATGCCGACGTACTCGTACCAGTCAGCTTTCGATCCAAAGTGCGCCTCGAAGGATCGAAGTGCCCGCTCGATATCGAGCGGGATCCCGCCGGGCCCGCTTGGCGGCTCGTAGATCGGGCGGCGGAAGGTCTGGAAGTCTCCGAGCTCGAAGGCGACGATCGCCGGCCAGGATAAGTCGGTGCGAAAGATTGCTCCGCTCATGAAGCCGTGCGAGATCGAGTCACCAATTGCCACCAGCCGGTTGCGCGGCTCACCGGTGCGATCGACCTCGACGTCGATGTTCAGCGTTGGATCGAACTCCGGCCGGCGCGGTTCGAAGTGGATTTCGAGTCCGGCCGGAATCGCCTCGCGTTCATCAGCAGCGGGCATCGTGTCACCCCCTCCCCCGCTCGAATTGTCGGCGACTCGAGCCTTGGATTCGCCGATTAGACCATGTTCTGCCACTTTCTCAGAAGCGACAAGTACTGCCACAACGGGGGGCATGGCCTCCGCCCCCAGCTCGCGCACCGGCGCGACCGCCGACAGCTATAGGGGTCCATGATCGGCACCCATGGCCCCCACTTCGGCACCCGCAGAAGTTGCCACTTTGCAGGAGAAGCGGGCTACGGCGGAGGGGGCCGACACCTTTGGGTGCGCACATGAGCTCGAGTGCCTGTTTTCTAGAGCGCGCCAAGTACTGCCCCAACGGGGGCCTGGCCCTTCGCCGACAGTTAGCCCGGGGTACGGTGATCGCACCCATACGCTCCCCTCCTAATCGCCGAAAAACGCATGGTTAAGCCAAACCTCTGGGGGTGCGGGAATCGACGTCCTTTGGGTGCGGAGATGCCCTCGTCTGCCTCTCGACCTGCGCGGGCCGCGCGGCGCGCGGGTTCGGGGAACGGGGGCGCTGCAAAGGGTTCGCGCGACTCGTGGCTGGCCGCCCCAGGTGAGCGGTAACACCAGCGAGCGCGGCTACGGCACCGCTCACCAGCAAGTCCGGCGAGGCTGGTCGAGGCGGGTGGCGCGAGGTGGCGTGACTTGTGCCCGCTGCGGGAAGCCGATCATTCCCGGTGAGCCCTGGGATCTCGGCCACGATGACCTTGATCGCAGCCACCACACGGGGCCGGAGCACCGACGCTGCAATCGCGCGACCAGCGGTCGACGCCGGCGACTCTGGTCACGGCGATGGTAAGAGGGTGTCCGCCGTGCTGTCCGGGCGCGAGTGCAGAACCACGGATGCGAGTGCGGTTGTGAGTCGCTCTCAGCGCGTCGGAGCAGAACCGCTAGAGCACGAGCGCTGTCTGATGGCAGCGGCGCCTTCGGCCCCCGCGGGGAAGGATGTAGATCAGCGCGAGGAGCGCGACGATGACCACCGCGGCGATGGCAACGATGGCAACGGTGGAAGCGGCGAGGACCACGCGGCCTTCCTTTCCGGGAGCTGGCTCATGAAA
>JBKPAM010000132.1:0-15685 GCA_046726435.1 Actinomycetota bacterium | reverse complement strand
CTACCTGGCGTTCATCCTGCTCGTGCCGGTCGGGTTCGTCTTCTACCGCGCCTTCGAGCACGGCTTCGGCACCGCCTGGGACTCGGTGTCGAGCCACCAGGCCGTGCACGCGCTCGAGCTGACGCTGCTGATGGTGGCGATGGTCGTGCCGGCGAACACGGTCTTCGGCGTCATTCTCGCGCTAGCGCTCGTTCGGACCCGCTTCTTCGGACGCGGCGTCGTGAACGCGATCGTCGACCTCCCGCTCGCGCTCTCGCCGGTCGTGGTCGGCCTCGCGCTCTTCCTGCTCTACGGGACCGGCGGCTGGCTGGGCGGGCTCGCGGAGCACGGGCTCAAGGTTCTCTTCGCGATCCCGGGGATGGTGCTGGCGACGATGTTCGTCTCGCTGCCCTTCGTCGTGCGCGAGGTGGTACCGGTGCTACGCGAGATCGGAACGGAGCAGGAGCAGGCTGCAGAGACGCTTGGCGCCCGGCCGTTTCAGGTCTTCCGCAAGGTCACGCTCCCGGCAATCCGCTGGGCGGTCATCTATGGCGTCGTGCTCACGACTGCCCGCGTGATCGGCGAGTTCGGCGCCGTCAGCGTCGTCTCGGGGAGGATCCAGGGCAAGACCGAGACGCTGCCGCTCTACGTCTCTGACCAGTTCGAGTCGTTCAACGTCGCCGGCGCCTACGCCGCCTCGGTGGTTCTCGCGCTGATCGCGATCGCCGTCGTGGTAGGGCTGCGCCTGCTGCATCCCAAAGAGGAGGCTGCCTAAGTGCTCCTTCCGGCAACGAAATCCCGTCTCTCGCCCGCTATCACGCTGCGCCAGAGCCCTCCCTCGCCCTTGCGCAGGCTTCCAGCCTGCGCCGCGGCCGAGTGGGAACTCTGGCTTGGTGCCAGCGACCGAGAGCCACGATCTCATCACCGAAAGGAGCACTAATGGGCATCGCGGTGGTTGAAGTCACGAAGCGCTTCGGCGGGTTCGCTGCACTGCAGGACGTCTCGGTCGCGATTCCGGAGGGGTCGCTGACGGCGCTCCTCGGCCCGAGCGGCAGCGGCAAGTCGACGCTCTTGCGCGTGATCGCCGGGCTCGAGCGGCCGGAAACCGGCCGCGTGCTGATCGGTGACACGGACGTAACCGACCGGCCTGCGCGCACGCGCGGCGTCGGAATGGTCTTCCAGCACTACGCCGCCTTCAAGCACATGACCGTCTGGGACAACGTCGCCTTCGGGCTCAAGATCCGGAAGCGGCCGCGAGACGAGGTGCGTCGGCGCGTGCACGAGCTGCTGGAGCTCGTTCAGCTGGAGGGCCTCGCGAAGCGATACCCGGCACAGCTGTCCGGTGGGCAGCGGCAGCGGATGGCCCTGGCGCGCGCCCTCGCTGTCGAGCCGAGCGTCCTGCTGCTCGACGAGCCGTTCGGTGCGCTCGACGCGCGCGTGCGCAAGGAGCTGCGGGCCTGGCTCCGCCGGCTGCACGACGAGGTGCACGTGACGACGATCATCGTCACCCACGACCAGGAAGAGGCGATGGAGGTTGCCGGACAGATCGTCGTCCTCAACGAGGGGCGCGTGGAGCAGGTCGGGTCGCCGCGCGAGCTGTACGAACGGCCGGCGAACGAGTTCGTAATGAGCTTCGTCGGGCCGGTCAACCGTCTGGGCGACACATACGTGCGCCCGCACGACGTCGACCTGCTGCTCGAGCCCGATGCGGGGTCGGCCGAGGCGATGGTCGAGCGCGTCGTGCATCTCGGCTTCGAGGTCCGCGTCGAGCTCGTGCGCGAGGACGGCCAGCACCTGCTCGTGCAGCTGACGCAGGAAGAAGCTGAGCAGCTCGAGCTCGAGCGCGGCCAGATCGTCTACGAAAGGCCGAGCCGCGAGACCGTCTTCGCTCGACCCTAAGAGACGGGTGCACCGGCAAAGCCGGTGCGCCCTCTTCTGGTCGGCGTCGCAAGCGAACGCCTTAGTGCGGCAGCCAGGCGTCCGGGTCGGACGCGATCCGCGAGACGGGCTCCGGCAGCCGGTCGGCCGCGATATCGGCGAGCGTCACCGTCTCGAGCACGGCCCGGAGGTTGCCGCGCACCGCTATCCACACCTGGCGTAGCGGTTCGGCGGCCCCGGCGTACTCGACCTGCTCGGGCCGCTCGCCGCGGACGTTCGCGATCGGCCCCTCCACGGCGCGGATCACGTCTGCGAGCGAGATCTCCTCGGGTGCTCTCGCGAGCCAGTACCCGCCCTCGGCGCCTCGCTGGCTCTGGACGAGGCCGGCGTGCTTGAGGTCGAGCAGGATATTCTCGAGGAACTTGAGCGGGATGTTCTGGGCACGGGCGATATGGTCGCCCTTCTGCGGGCCGCCGTTGGCCGCGGCCGCCAGCTCCGCTCCCGCGCGGAGCGCGTAGTCCACCTTTGCAGAGACCCGCATCGCTCTCGATTCTCGCACGCGGCTTGCGGCCGCCCGCTGCGAGGGCGAATTCACGCTTGCACGCGATACGCTCGCGGCGTGTCGACCGAGACCGAATCGACCGAGGCGAAGCTCCGGCGGCTGGAGGAGCTGCGCGAGCAGGCCCGTCACGCCGGGAGCGAGCGTGCCGTCGAGCGCCAGCACTCGGAGGGAAAGCTCCTGGCGCGGGAACGCGCAGAGAAGCTCCTCGACCCGGGCTCCTTCGTCGAGCTGGACCGCTACGTCCGCCACCGGGAGTCCGAGTTCGGGATGCGCGAGCGGCGCCCGTACGGCGATGCAGTCGTCACCGGCTACGGCACGATCTTCGGTCGCCGCGTTTTCGTCTTCTCGCAGGATTTCACCGTTTTCGGCGGGAGCCTCTCCGAGGTCTTCGCCGAGAAGATCTGCAAGGCGATGGACCTGGCGGCCAAATTCGGCTGCCCGGTGATCGGGATCAACGACTCCGGCGGCGCGCGCATCCAGGAGGGCGTCGTCTCGCTGGCCGGCTATGCGGAGATCTTCTGGCGCAACGTGCAGTCGTCGGGCGTTATCCCGCAGATCAGCCTGATCATGGGCCCGTGTGCCGGCGGCGCGGTCTACTCCCCGGCCATCACGGACTTCGTACTCATGGTCGAGGGCAGCTCGTACATGTTCATCACGGGCCCCGACGTCGTGAAGACGGTCACCGGCGAGGAGGTCAGCTTCGAGGAGCTCGGCGGCGCGGCGACGCATGCGGCGAAGTCGGGCGTCGCGCACTTCATCAGCCCGGACGAGGAGGCGTGCCTCGAGGACGCGCGCTACCTGCTCTCGTTTCTGCCGCAGAACAACGTCGACCCGCCGCCCTACGCGGAGCCTTCAGACCCGGCTTCGCGCGAAGACGCCGAGCTCGACACCTTGATCCCCGACGACCCGGCCAAGCCCTACGACATGAAGGACGTCGTGCGGCGGGTGGTGGACGAAGGCGAGTTCATGGAGGTGCACGAGCGCTGGGCCGACAACCTGATCTGTGGCTTCGCGCGGTTGAACGGCTACCCGGTCGGCGTGGTCGGGAACCAGCCGCGGTCGCTCGCCGGCGTGCTCGACATCGACTCGTCGGTCAAGGGTGCGCGCTTCGTCCGCACGTGCGACGCGTTCAACATCCCGCTGGTCACGTTCGTCGACGTGCCGGGTTTCCTGCCGGGGACTGCGCAGGAGTGGGGCGGGATCATCCGCCACGGCGCGAAGCTGCTGTACGCGTACGCGGAGGCGACCGTGCCGAAGCTGGCCGTGATCACACGGAAGGCCTACGGCGGTGCCTACGACGTCATGAGCTCGAAGCACATCCGGGCCGACTTCAACTTCGCGTGGCCGACGGCGGAGGTTGCCGTGATGGGGCCCGAGGGGGCGGTGAACATCGTCTTCCGCAAGGAGCTCGAGGACGCGGACGATCCCGAGGTGCGTCGGGCGGAGCTGATCGAGGACTACCGCGAGCGGTTCGCGAACCCGTACGTGGCGGCAGAACGGGGGTACGTGGACGACGTGATCGAGCCGCGCCGCACTCGGCAGGTGCTCGCGGACGCGCTGGAGACTGCGCTGACGAAGCGCGAACGCCGCCCGCCCCGCAAGCACGGGAACATTCCGCTGTAGGCGCGCGCATCCGTGCCCTGGGCAGGTAGGGCGCAGCGGTGCCCTGGGGCAGGTGGGCGCATCGGTGGCTTGGGCGGGTAGGGCTCATTCCGTGGCTTGGGCCGGCCCGCCTCGAGGCCCTTCGTCCCTTAGTACGGTTCGCCCGGCCTCCTCCCCGAGGCGATCGTATCGGGGAAGGTCGCACGTGTCCGTCACCGGACGGTGGCAAAAGTGTGTCGGCGGTCGGAGGGGGGCCCGGCGGGCGAGCCGGCCGGTAGCGAGGCTCGGAGGTGTTTTCGGTGGGTTGGCCGAACCCGGCCGGTGGTCGGCTCGCCGCGGTGCCGCTACGACGCGGCGGCGACCCGGGGTGGCTCGACCTGCTCGCCGATCTCCTCCGCAATCGCGTCCACGATCTCGGGGTCGAACTGCGTGCCGGCGCACCGCTTCAGCTCCACGATGGCCTCCGTCGGTGCAACTCTGCGGCGGTAGACACGCTCCGACGTCATCGCGTCGTACGCGTCCGCAACGAAGATGATGCGTGCGCCTAGCGGGATCTCCTCGCCCGGTAGGCCGTCGGGATAGCCGCTTCCGTCCCAACGCTCGTGGTGATGGAGCACCCACTCGGCGACCGGGTCGACGCCAAGGCTCTCGAGCATCCGGAAGCCGATCTGCGGGTGTCGTTCGAGCACCATCCGCTCGGGCTCGGTCAGCGGCCCCGGCTTGCGAAGGATCTCCTCGGGGATCGCGAGCTTGCCGAGGTCGTGCAGGCTCCCGGCCAGGCGCGTCAGCTCCACGTCTTCCTCGGGAAGGCCCAGCCGCCGGGCCATGCGAGCGGCGAGCTCCGCGACCCGCTGGGAGTGGCTCCCCGTGTAGACGTCGCGCGCGTCGACAGCTCGTGCGAGGCTCGCGGCCGCGCGGAAGCGGGCCGCCCGGTCGGTCCCGCTCGCCAGGCGTTTCAGCTCTGCCAGCTCGATCACGTCGGGCCGGTAGGCGCGCACCCGATTCTTGCCGTACTCCTTCGCCCAGTAGAGCGCGCTGTCGGCGAGCCTCATCAGCTCGTCGCGGTCGACGCCGTGCACGGGAGATGTGGCGACCCCGGCGCTGACGGTCACCGGGCCGAGCTGGTCGAGCTGCAGCGCCGAGATTCGCTCGACGACCGAGGTCGCGGCGGTCAGAGCCTGGCTCTCGCCGTAGCCCGGAAGCAGCAGCGCGAACTCGTCGCCGCCGAGACGGAAGGCCTCGCCGCTCTGACGTAGCCGCGTGGCGAGCCGAGAGAGGACGCGGTCGCCCGCGGGGTGGCCGAAGCGGTCGTTGATGCGCTTGAAGTCGTCGACATCGACGAGACACAGGCTGAGAGGGAGACGCCGTTCATGGGCGTGCTGCAGCTCCCGCTCGAGGCGCTCGTGGAAGTGGCGGTGGTTGCCGAGCCCGGTCAGCGGGTCCGTCAGCGCGAGTCTCATCGCACGCAGCGCGCGCACGATCGCGCGCTGGTAGAGCTGGATCGCAAGCAGCGGGCCGACGAGCGCGACCGACAGGAGCGGCGAGCGCTGCCACAGGACGACGAGCATCAGCGCAGCGGAGGCCATCAGCGAGAACGGCACGATCGTCAGGCGGACGTTCTTCCAGGCGAGCCCGAGAAGCGAGGCGCGCGAGCTCACGGCGACGACCGCGGTGATCAGGAGCAGGTTGACCGCGTACTGCGCCGACGCAGCGGCTCCGACACAGGCAAGGACGTCGCTCGGGGACTCGCCACGAAGCGGTGCCGCAGCCATGCCGGCGGCGGTCGCTGCCAGCGTCAGGACCGAGACGTTGTACGCGATCCGGAGCGGGGGCCGCTTCTCGAGCAGCTGCGTGACGCAAGGCGCCAGAGCGACGACGAGCAGGCCCGCCGACCAGCCGAAGAGGACGATGGAGGCGACGCCGAAGACGAACGAGAGCGACACGCCGCGCTCCACGCCGTCGACCGGCACGGGAAAGCGATCTGCGAGCGTGGACGCGGCGAGGAGGGCGGCGACGCCCAAGAGGGTCTCGGGCTTGTGCGGCGTCACCGCGAACCACCCGACGGCGGCGAAGGCGATGCTGAGACCGGTGACGCAGACCGGTACGAGAACCGCTAGGACCCGCGGCGGCGGCAGGGTGCGGTGCTTCACGGCGCTGCTACCAGTACAGGTTGATGGGCTCCTCGATGCCTAGGCCGCCGAGCACGAGCAGGATCAGCGCGAGGGCGGCGGCTAGGGCGACGAGTCGCGGGCTCCAGTGCAGCACGTCAACCTCCCCACGGGTTGCTTACAGGACGAGCCGATTGTCGAGCGCCTTCGCCGGGGCAGCATCCCCCGGAAGGGGGAATCGGCTCCCAGCTAGGGCCGCACGCCGGCGAGCCCGGCTTCGGCGAGGGGCCGGCGGCCCCACGCGAACTGCTGCCGGTACCAGCCCGTGAGCGGCGTCACCGCGACGCCCTGGCCGGACGCGTGGATCATCCAGCCGCCCCCGAGATAGATGCCGGCATGGCCGATTGAGGCGGCCCTCGAGCGCGGCCCGTTGGGGCCGAAGAAGACCACGTCTCCCGGCGCGAGCCTTGCGAACGGGATGCGCTGCGCCTTCGCGACTTCGCCGCTCATCTGGTAGGTGGTGCGGCCCTTGATGGTCGTCGATAGCGCGGCCCCGCCCGGGTACCTCTGGAGCTTGTACACGCGCCAGACGAAGCCCGAGCAATCGAAGCCGCCGGGTGCCTGGACGCCGAAGGGCGCCTCGGGCTTCTCGCTCGTGCCGCCCCAGACGTAGGGGAAGCCGACGAAGCGCACGGCTGTGTCGAGCACGCGTTTCTGCCACGCGGTGGGCCTCGGCAGCTGGAATGTCGAAGCCGCGCCGTCCACGTACGGGGCCTCCCAGCCGCTGAAGCGGAGGATTCGAGCCACGGAGTACGCGGTCTCCGCGCGGGTAACCGGAGCGGTCGGCAGAAGCTCCAGGTCGTCGTTCTCAGCCGGGTGGTTCACTCGGAGGCCGAGAAGGCGTGCGACGGTCTCGGTGCCGAACCGAGCGGGCGCGGCCAGGCTCGCAGCGCGGGCTCGATCGGCGAACGTCTTCGCGGCAGTCGAGAGGCCGATCCCACCGACGAGGCGCGCGTCGAGCTGCGCCACGGTCACGCGGGCGGTGGGGTTGGTAACTGGCGCGGGGGGTGTCGCGGTCAGCGCGGCGGCGAGGCTCGCGAGCTCGCCCTTGGTCAGCGGGTCGGTGGGCCGGAACGACGCGACCGTCCGGGCCATCAGGCCGTGCTTGACGACCAGGCGAATCTCCGCCTGCGCCCAGGTGGCGGCGGCCCCGCTTGCCGACGGCGACCCCGACGCGTCTCCGACGCGCGAGCCGATCGCGGAGGGCGTGGCCAGCAGCGCGCAGGCGACGAGGGCGGTGAAGAGGCGGCTCATCGCCGTTCGTATCGTCCTGATGTCGCTGCGGCTTTAGGCTGCGGTCCCGTGGAGGTCCAGATCAGGCCGGAGCCGAACGAGCGCGAAGCGGTTCTCGCTGCGGTTCACGAGCTGCTCTCCTCCGACGGCACGCCGCCGGCCTACCGCAGCGCCTGGCGCGAGTCGGGGATCCGCGAGAACGCCGAGGGCGGCCGCGATCAGGGCGAGGCGGTGCGGCCGCGCAGAAGCCCAGGCGCCAGGCGCGCGTAGTCGAGACCGGAAAGCCACGTCAGGACGAGGGCGATCAGGAGCGCCCACCACGCGACCCGGTCGTCCCACGCACCCGCGGCGGCGAACCCGCCGATCGCGGCAGCGACGGCCTGCGACCACGTCTTGAGGTTCCCGAGGTCACGCGCACGCATGACCACGCCACGCTCGAGCGCCGCCAGCCGCAGACCCGAAACCAGGAACTCCCGGGCGACGATCGCCGCGACCATCCAACCCGGGAAGACACCGGGATCGATCAGGACGATCAGCACCGTCAGCACCAGCAGCTTGTCGGCGACCGGGTCCAGAAGCGATCCGAGCGGCGAGCTGTAGCCGCTTCGGCGTGCGACTTGCCCGTCGAACCAATCCGTCGTCATGGCCGCGATGAACACGCCCGTTGCCCATCAGTAGTGACGGTCGAAGTCCCAGACGAAGAGCGTGACGACGATGGGCACGGCCGCCACGCGCGCGAGTGTCAGTTGATCCGCCGGGGTCATGCGCATGGAGAATAGGCACATGCCGCTCTTCTCGAAGGTTCTCGTGGCCAATCGCGGCGAGATCGCGATCCGGATCTTTCGCACGCTGCGCGAGCTCGGAATCGGCACAGTCGCCGTGTACTCCGAGGTCGACCGCGATTCGTTGCACGTCCGCGTGGCAGACGAGGCGTATCTCGCCGGTCCCGGGCCGCCGGCGGAGAGCTACCTCAACCAGGAACGCCTTCTCGACATCGCGCTGCGTGCGGGCGCTCAGGCCGTGCATCCGGGGTACGGCTTCCTGGCGGAGAACGCGGGGTTCGCGCGGGCGGTCGCGCGCGCCGGCCTCGTCTGGATCGGGCCGCCCGGGGAAGCGATCGAGGTAATGGGCTCCAAGACCGCCGCGCGCGAGCGGATGGCGGCCGCAGGCGTTCCCGTCGTGCCCGGAACGACCGGGCCGGTCGGCTCGGCCGAGGAGGTCCGGCGACTCGGAGACGAGCTCGGCTGGCCACTCGCGATCAAAGCCTCGGCCGGCGGCGGCGGGAAGGGCCTCAAGGTCGTTCAGGGCCCCGAGGAGGCGGAGCGCGCGCTCGAGTCCGCCCAGCGCGAGGGACAGGCCTACTTCGCGGACGCATCCGTCTACGTGGAGCGCTACCTCGACGATCCACGGCACGTCGAGGTGCAGGTGCTCGCCGACGGCTCCGGAAACGTCATCCACCTCGGCGAGCGGGACTGCACGATCCAGCGACGCCACCAGAAGCTCGTCGAGGAGACGCCGTCGCCTGCCGTGGACGCAGAGCTCCGGGAGAGGATCGGCGGGATCGCCGTCGAGGCAGCACGCGCGGTCGGCTACCGCAGCGCCGGAACCGTCGAGGGCCTGCTCTCGCGCGAGGGCGAGTACTTCTTCCTCGAGATGAACACCCGCATCCAGGTCGAGCACACCGTCACCGAGATGGCGACCGGCCTGGACCTCGTCCGCGAGCAGGTTCTAATCGCGGCCGGAGAGCCGCTATGGCTTCGCCAGGAGGACGTGCGCTTGACCGGGCACGCGATCGAGTGCCGGATCAACGCGGAGGATCCCACCAACGGCTTTCTGCCGAGCCCGGGGAGGATCACGAGCTACCGGGAGCCGGGCGGGCCGGGTGTACGGGTCGATTCCGGGGTTACCGCGGGCGGGGAGGTGCCAGGGCTCTACGATCCGCTCGTCGCCAAGCTGGTGGTGCACGGCGTCGATCGCGAGCACGCGCGCCGGCGGATGTTGCGCTCGCTCGAGGAGTTCGAGATCGGCGGAATCACGACGCTCCTCGGCTTCCACCGTGCGCTGCTCGAGCACGCGTGCTTCGTCGAGGGCACGACGTGTCACGGCGTGGTCGAGTCCCAGGAGCTCGCAGAGCGTGCTCAGCAGTTGTCTCATCAGCAAACAAGCGTACCGGCCCAGTCGGACGGCACGCCGACGCGTGCGCGCCGCCTCACGCTCGAGCTCGAGGGCCGGCGCTACGAGATCGATGCCTTGGTCCCGGAGCCGCCTTACGCGGAGCTCGCACGGAGGCGACGAGAGCGGGCGGCGGGCGCGGCCCACACCGGAGCGAAGGACGCCGTCGTGACGCCGATGCAGGGGACGGTCCTGGCCGTCGAGGTCGCCGAAGAAGACGAGGTGCAGCCTGGCCAGGTGATCTGCGTCGTCGAGGCGATGAAGATGGAGAACGAGATCACCGCACATCGCGCGGGCGTCGTGACCGAACTTGCGGTTGAGCCCGGCCAGGCCGTCACACACGGCCAGATCCTCTGCGTGATCGTCGACCGCGAAGACTGAGCCGGCCCGGCCACGCCCGCGGAGGCTACAACTGCCGCTGGTAGACCCTGAAGGTCCAGGTGGCGAACCCGGCGGTCACGACCGTCAGGCCGGCAAGCAAGCCCAGGTGGAGGCCCACCGAGCCCCAGTCGGTGGCCGGCAGCACCACCTTTCGCGCCGCCACGACGCCCCAGTTCACCGGGTTGAACCGGGCCGTGACCTGCATCCAGTGCGGGGTCTGGTTCAACGAGATCAGCGTCGAGGAGAGGAAGAACAGCGGCAGGCCGATGAAGTTCGCGATCGCGATCATCGTGGCCTCCTTGCGCGTCAGCAGCGCGATTCCCTGCGAGATCCCGGCGAACGCGCTGTTCATCAGCGCCGCCGCCAGCAGCACGATCGCCCATCCCGCGACTCCGTAGTGCACGTGCACGCCGAGCGCAAGCGAGACGACGAGGATCACGATTCCCTGGATCACCGCGGTCAGCGCCGAGCGGACGATCTGCGAGACGACGAGCGAGACCCGGCTGACCGGCGTGGCGAGAAAGCGCGGGATCACGTCGCGGTCGAGGTCGCTCACCATGGCCATCCCGCTCCACGTCGCGCCGAAGAACGCATTCATGATCACGATGGCCGGTGTCAGGAACGTGATGTACGACGTCGTCCCGAACCCGCCGCCGGGCAGATGCGTGACGCGCTTGAACAGCTGCCCGTAGAGGAGCAGCCAGATCATCGGTTGCACGAGCAGCAGGACGATCCAGATCGGCTCGCGCATCAGGTTGCGCGCCTGGCGGCCGACCATGAACCACGTGTGAACGACGGCGCTCTTCACGTCTGAACGCTGGCGCCGGCGTCGGTCCCGGCCTCGTCCTCGGCGCTGAACTCCCGCCCCGTGTAATGGAGGTAGACGTTGTCGAGGCTGGGGCGGTGCATGGTGACCGCCTCGACGCCGACGCCGCGCCCGTCGAGCGCGGCGAGGATCGTCGGAACGGCGCGCGCCCCGTTTGCGACCCGACTGCGGAGCTTGCGCCCCGTGAGCGTCACCTCGCGCACCTCGTCCAGCGCGCGCACGACGGCGGCCGCGTCCTCGACCGCGCCGTCGGCGATCTCGACCTCGACGACCTCGCCCTCGAGGCTCTGCTTGAGCTCGTCGGGCGTCCCCTCGACGACCACCCGGCCGCGGCTGACGATCGCGAGCCGGTCTGCGAGCTGGTCTGCCTCCTCGAGGTAATGGGTCGTGAGCAGGATCGTCAACGACTCGCGGTGCGCGAGCACGCCGAGCTCCTCCCACATCGCGGCCCGCGCCTCGGGGTCGAGCCCGGTCGTAGGCTCGTCGAGGAACAGGACCTCGGGCCGGTGCACGAGCCCGAGCGCCACGTCGAGTCGTCGCTTCATCCCGCCGGAGTAGCCGCGCACCACCCGGTCAGCCGACTCCGAGATTCCGACCTGGCCCAGCAACTCGTCGATGCGCGCCCGCAGCTGCGCGCCGCCGAGGCCCTGGATGTGGCCCTGCAGCATCAGGTTCTCACGGCCGGTCGCGTCCCGGTCGACGCCGGAGCTCTGGGGCACGTACCCGATGGAGCGGCGCACGGCATCTGCCTCGTGCACGACGTCGTGGCCGGCGACCTCGCCGCGGCCGCCATCGGGGCGCGTCAGCGTCGTCAGGACCTTGACCGTCGTGGACTTCCCTGCGCCGTTCGGGCCGAGCAGCGCGAAGACCTCGCCGGCGCGCACGCGGAAGGACACCCCGGCGAGCGCCTGCACGTTCTCGTAGCGCTTCTCGAGCCCCTCCGCGACCAGCGCGTCCACGGCGGCTGAGACTACCTCTGTACACTCGCGCGCCGGTGGACCTCTACGAGCACCAGGGCAAGGAGCTCTTCCGGGGCTTCGGGATACCGACCTCCGAGGGTCGGGTGGCGACGACTCCGGCCGAGGCCCGGACGGCGGCCGAGGAGCTCGGCGGCCAGGTGGTCGTCAAGGCCCAGGTGCTCACGGGCGGCCGCGGCAAGGCGGGCGGAATCAAGCTCGCCGACGGCGCCGAGGACGCCGAGCGCAAGGCGGAAGAGGTCCTCGGCCTGGACATCCGCGGCCACGTGGTGCGCAAGCTCTGGATCGAGCGGGCCTCCGAGATCGCGAAGGAGTACTACCTCTCGGTGACGTTCGACCGTGGCGCGAAGCAGGCGCTGTTCATGCTCACGACGGAGGGCGGCGTCGAGATCGAGGAGGTCGCCGCGACGAATCCGGACGCGCTCGCGCGCCTGCACGTCGATCCGCTCGAAGGCTTCCAGCCGTACCAGGCCCGGCGTCTCATCTACGGCGCGGGGATCGAGGACCCGAACGAGCAGAGACAGCTGCTCGACATCGTCGGAAAGCTCTACCGCTGCTTCGTCGAGAGCGACGCGCTGCTCTGCGAGATCAACCCCCTGATCGTCACGCCCGAAGGCGAGGTGCGGGCTCTCGACTCGAAGTTCACCGTCGATGACAACGCCCTCTACAAGCACCCGGACGTGGCGGAGATGCGCGACCTCGAGGCGTACCCACCGGAGGAGCGCGCAGCGCGCGAGAAAGGCGTGACGTACGTGAAGCTCGACGGAGAGGTCGGAATCCTCGGAAACGGCGCGGGGCTCGTGATGTCGACGCTGGACGTGATCGCGCTCGTCGGCGGCCGGCCGGCGAACTTCTGCGACCTCGGCGGCGGCGGTGATGCACAGGGCGTGGTCGACGCGCTGGAGGTGATCAGCGTCGACCCGCAGGTCCGCTCGATCCTGTTCAACATCTTCGCGGGGATCACCCGCTGTGACGTCGTCGCCCAGGGGATCCTGCAGGCGCTGTCGCAGATCGAGATCGAGCACCCGATCGTCGTTCGCTTCGACGGCACGAACGCCGAGGAGGGCCGCGAGATCCTCGCCGAGGCCGCACCTCCGAACCTTCACACCGAGGCGACGATGCTCGATGCCGCCCGCCGTGCGGTGGAGCTGGCGGCGTGAGCGACGTTTGGTCCGAGCGCGCCGAGGCGTATGCCGAGAGCGACACGCACCGCGAGGGTCGCGACCTCGAGCTCCTCATCTCGTGGGCGGAGGGCAAGACGGCACTCGACGTCGCGACGGGTGGCGGCCACGTCGCCCGACGTCTTCGTGGGGAGGGCTTTCAGGTGACGACGCTCGATCCGGCGCCCGGGATGCGTGCTGACGTCCTCGCGTCCGCGGAGGACATCCCCTTTGCGAGCGGAAGCTTCGACACGGTCGCGACGCGGATCGCTCCGCACCATTTCTCGGACATTCGCGCCGCAATCGGGGAGATGGCGCGGGTCGCGCGGCGGGTTGTGCTCATCGAGGACACGCTCTATGACAGCGAGGAAGTCGAGGAGGCCGAGCGGCTGCACGACCCAACGCACGTTCGCTCGTACTCCGAGCAGGAGTGGCGTTCGTTCCTCGAGGGCGCCGGCCTCGGCGTCGAGGAAGTCGAGCTTCAGGAGAAACGGCGCGATTTCGACGCCTGGTGCGAGCGGACCGGCTGTACAGGCCTCGAGCGCGACCGAGCCAGGGAGCTCCTCGGCAACCGCATCGACGAGCAAGGCGGCTACACGGACACGAAGATCTTGATCAGGGCGAGGAAGGCGGCCTAGGGTGGCCATCGTCGTCGACAGGGACACGCGGCTCGTCGTCCAGGGTGCGACCGGGCGCGAGGGCTCGTTCCACACGCTGCGCAACCGCGCCTACGGCACGAACGTGGTTGCGGGAGTCACTCCCGGCAAGGGCGGCACCGACCTCGACGGCCTCCCGATCCACGACACCGTCGCGGAAGCCGTCGCCGAGACAGGTGCGAACACGACGATGGTCTTCGTCCCGGCTCGGTTCGCGGCGGACGCGATCTACGAGGCAGTGGACGCCGGCATCGGCACCGTGATCTGCGTCGCCGAGGGCCTAGCGGCGCACGAGATGCTGCGCATCTACAACTACATCCGTCCCAAGGGGATCACGATGCTCGGCCCGAACTGCCCCGGCGCGCTCTCGCCCGGCAAGGCCAACGTCGGGATCATCCCGGCGGAGATCTTTCGGGAGGGCCGCATCGGCGTCGTCTCGCGCTCGGGGACGCTGACCTACCAGATCGGGCACGAGCTGACGCAGCGCGGGCTCGGGAACTCGACGATCGTCGGAATCGGCGGCGATCCGGTGGTCGGCTCGTCGTTCATCGACATCCTCGGCCGCTTCGAGGCCGACGACGAGACCGATGTGATCGTGATGGTCGGCGAGATCGGAGGCGACGAGGAGGAGAAGGCGGCCGCGTTCATCGAGGCCGAGGTGAGCAAGCCGGTGGTCGCGTACATCGCGGGGTTCACCGCCCCGCCGGGGAAGACGATGGGGCACGCCGGCGCGATCATCTCCGGCTCGTCGGGCACCGCGCAGGGGAAGAAGGACGCGCTCGAGGCCCGCGGTGTGCGAGTCGGGACGACGCCGACCGAGGTGGCGGAGCTCGCTGCCGAGATCGCCTCGGCCCGCGCGTAGCGCTCTCGACAGCGCGTTCTTCTTGTGTAACAGTTGACGTGAGTAAAAGATCGCTCTGCGATCTGTCACGCAAGGGGGATACCTACATGAAGTACATCGTCGTTTCGGCGCTCGTCGCGCTGGCCATCGGGGTCTCGGCGGCGCTGGGCGGAAGTGCCCGCGTCGCGGGTCAGCAGGCGCAGCTCGGAGTCAAGAACGGCGTGATCCACGCCTGTGTCGAGACGAGGGGCCCATCGGGCCGCGTGGCCTACAGGGCCTGAAGGGCGAGAAGGGGGACAAGGGAGACAAGGGCGACAAGGGCGATTCTGCGTTCGGCACCTTCGGCCCCTTCCACATCGTCGGCCGCGATGACACCGGATGCATCATTGGCCAAGACCAGGAGGTCTGGGCGCACGACACCGAGGACCGCTTCTACGCTGTGAACCCCGCGCAGAACGGCGACGGTTATTTCGTCACCCGTTACGACGTCCACGGAACGTTCACGACGGTTCCGGGCACGCATCACCCTGGCGACTGCGCGAACGCGTTCGACTCGGCCGATGCCGGCACGTTCAACGATGTCTGGACGAGGCACATCACCTTCGACCTCGCTGGCTTCGACTACAACCCTGATGCCGTGCCGGCTGATGACTCGTGGGTCGGCTTCCTGACCAAGGTGTTCGGCATCACCGAGGAAGCAGCCGACCCGAACTCTGCTAACCCGGCCCCGACGACCTCGTACGAGTTCGACTACTACAACGCCTGTGGCGACCACTGGCGGGACTCGTTCTACGAAGGCAACTTCATCGGGAGCGGATCGATCGACAACTGCCCGCGGCCATAGCCGCGACGATGCGGGCCCCGGCGCTTCCGCCGGGGCCCGACCTAGACTGCTCAACGTGGAGACGATCTCGTTCGCGCGCGGGATCCCGGCGCCAGAATGCCTGCCGGTGAACGAGCTCGCGGACTGCGCGAAGGCCGCGCTGGAGGCGGACGGCTCGGTCGCGCTCTCGTACGGAAGCACGCTCGGCTACCAGCCGCTCCGGGAGTGGATCGCCGAGCGCCACGGCGTCGAGCCCGACCGTGTGCTCGTCACGAACGGGTCGCTGCAGGCGTTCCACTTCGTCCTCGAGGCGCTCGGCGAAGAGGGTCGCGTGCTCGTCGAGCGGCCGACCTACGACCGGCCGCGGAAGATCCTCGCCTCGGCCGCGATCGAGGTCGGGGAGGTTGCCATCGACGCCCACGGGCTC
>JBKPAM010000131.1:0-7125 GCA_046726435.1 Actinomycetota bacterium | reverse complement strand
TGACCCGGCGGAAACCCGTCCGCCTCGAGCGAGAGCATGCGGCGTCGGGTGCGGACCTCGAACAGCCGCCGGATCTTCTTCCTGCCCGCCACGGCTTGGACGCGCCGTCCGACCGGGCCGTCACTTGTCGCAAGCAGGTGGGGATCGGCCTGCTCGAACGGCTCCCTGACCTCGAGCCGCGTGGACGGGCCCGGCCGTTCGTCCGCCGCCGGGTCGATCTCCATCAGGCTCGCCTCGACGCCTGCCGTCCTCGCCCGCCCGACCCGGCGCACGCGCAGGGCATAGCCCGCCCGGTGGAAGCGGCGGTCGTCGGTATCGAGGTAGGTGTCGACGTGGTTGCTGCTGCCGCAGGGGTCGACCTTCGAGATGCCTGTCTCCGCCAGGGCAGCGGGCTCGGCGAGCCAGCGCGCCACCGGCCGCAGGTCAACCGCGTCGAGCTGCCATTCCACCTCACGGGTCTCCACGCGAGTCGCAGCCTCACGGCGGCCACCCTGGGCGTCAAGTCGGAACTGGAACGCGCGGGTCAGCCGATTGTTGGGAGCTGGTAACAGCACCACCCGCGAAAGGGGGTCTTGCTAGGTTCGCGTTGTCGCGACGACCCGAGGAGGGCCCTTGACCATCGACCCCCGCAACCTCGCCGAGGTTCACTCTTCAGCTCGCTCTCAGAGGAGGACCGGCGAGAGCTCGCCGGCTGGTTCGAGTCCCGCAACGTCGGGCCAGGGACGAAGCTCTGCGGCGAGGGGGCAGCGGGCTACACGTTCTTCGTCCTGACCGAGGGCACGGCCGAGGTGAACGTCGGCGGCGAGGTCGTCCGGTCCCTGGGGCCGGGCGACTTCTTCGGCGAGGTCGGTGTGCTCGATGGCGGCCGGCGCACCGCGACGGTGACGACGACCTCGGGAGCGAATGTGCTCGCGCTCTTCGGCACCGAGTTCCGTCGCCTTCAGGAGAAGCTGCCCGCGACGGCCGCCTCGATCGAAGCCGCGATGCGCGAGCGTCTCGCCACGCCCGGCTAAGACCTGGCAGCCGCTCAGCCCGCGATCCGGTAGGGGTTGAGCCGCCAGCCCGCCCAGCGCCGGTACCAGCCCGGGAGCCGCCGCGGCGCCGTCGGGCGCGCTCCGCGGGCTGAGACCGGGGTGACCTGCCAGCGAAGCAGGCGTCCGGCCCAGTGCGGGATCGGCCGCGGCAGACCGCCCGGCCTCGCCCGGTGCAGGATGGTCAGGCTCGCCGCCTGGCCGCGGTTGCCGGCCGCGTCGAAGGCGCGCAGGCTGACGATGATCTTGGCCGGGCCGCGCAGCGGCAGGCGGGTCGTGCCGAGCGAAGCGCCCAGCCGCTCGACCAGCGGCGAGGTGCCCTGGCGGAAGAGCTCGTAGTGGTCGACCCCGCGGTTGTCGGAGGCCGCGCGCCAGAAGAGGCGCAGGCTGGCCCTGATCAGGCTCTTCGGCCCGCGCACCAGCCGTCCCTGCAGGAGGCCGGGGGCGGTCGGCGCGAGTGTGTCCTGCGACGCTGGCGGTGCCGTGGCCGGCGGCGGGGCGGTGGCGGGCGCCCTGACCGTGTAGGCGATCGTGGCGCTGCCAGTGAGACCGTCGCTCGAGCTGGCGGTCACCGTGTAGCTGTGCTTGCCCGCGCTCGATGTGTCCAGGTGGCCGGCTGGTCGGGCGACTGCTCGGGCACGGGGGCCTGCGTCCTCTCGATGACCGTGGACCGCGCCGTCAACGCGAAGTTCGTCAGAGTCCGCGCGCCGAGCTGCGTCGTGCCGAAGGTCGTCGGCCTCTCGATCGCCAAGGCGAAGACGAGACTCGTACGAGCCCACTGCGCCGTCGGGGCCGTGACGCGGGCGGCATCCTCGGTCCGCAATGAGGGAAAGGTGCTCGCACAGTCGCCGAAGTCGCACCGGACACTCCGTCACGGTGCGCGCATCAACCTCACCGTCGGCAAGGGCCCGAGGCGGAGCCGGTGAGCCAGGCGGCCTCGACCGCCACGGCTTAGACGCCGCCCGCACGGATGGACGAGACATCCGAAACATCCAAGCTTGACATATTCCAATATCGGAATATGATGGCCCCGTGGCCCGCTCCTCCACGACGTCGGACGTCTTCAACGCAGTTGCCGAGGCGCACCGTCGGGAAATCCTGGACACGCTGATCGCCGGCGAGAAGCCGGTCGGGGCGATCGTGGACGACCTCTCGATGTCCCAGCCTCAGGTTTCGAAGCACCTACGGGTGCTCAGCGAGGTCGGACTCGTCAGGTGCCGGGCGGAGGGACGTCGTCGGCTGTACCGCCTGGAACCTGCGCGCCTTCAGCCCTTTCACGACTGGTTGGCCAAGTACGAACAGGCGTTGAATGAGCGACTTGATCGGATGGACGACTACCTCAAGGAACTCCAACAACAAGAAGGAGAGCCCAGTGACACCTAATCGGCATGGGTCGGCAGTAATCGAATTCCCGAACGATCTCGAGATTGTCACCACTCGAGAGTTCGAAGCTCCGCTCGAGCTCGTCTTCGACGTACTGACGAAGCCGGAGCATGTGCGCAACTGGTTCGCTCCATTCACGGATGAGGTGACGGAGTGCTCGATCGACCTGCGCGTCGGCGGGAACTACCACATCGTCTTCGTGACCGAAGACGGAACCGAGTGCTCGTTTCGGGGAACCTACTTGGAGATCGAGCCGCCGACCCGGACGGTCGCAACGTGGCTGTTCGAAGGGTGGCCAGATGCGGACGCGGTCGAGTCCGTGGATCTGCAAGAAGCTCACGGAGTGACGAAGCTGACGATGAAGCTGGCATTCCGCGACCAGGCCGGCCGTGACCACATGACCAAGTCCGACGGCCAGGAAGACAGTTTCAACAAGATGGAGGATTACTTGAGGTCACTGCTCGATCAACAGGAAACCGTCTCTGGGTAGATGAAGCTCGAGCCAGGCTTCAGCGCTACGGAGCGGACGATCCTGCTGCGAACAGTTCGTGCTCTCGCTCCAGGCCTTTGAGGCGGTGTCGGCCGCGAGACTCGAACGTCAGTCCCGTCGCGCCCTCGGCGAGGTCGCGAGTGGTACCCGACACGAGGACTTCGCCCGCTCCCGCCTGATCCACGATCCGGGACGCCGCATGGACCGCGAGGCCGCGCACGTGGTCGCCGCTCGCGGCCACCTCTCCACTATGGATGCCGACCCGGATCGGCAGCTGGATCGCGGCAAGCGCCACGACTAGCGCGAGTCCGCAGCGGATGGCGCCCTCGGCGGTGTCGAAGACGACCAAGAACGAGTCGCCGGCGGTCTCGACCTCGCGACCGCCGAAACCGGCGAGCACACTGCGGACGACATCGTCGTGCATCGCCACGGTCCGTCTCTACGACATGTCGCCGGCCTCGCGCGCGCGAGCGGTGGAGTCGACGATGTCGGTGAACAGGATGGTGGCGAGTGCGCGCGCTTCCCCACCCAGCCGGGGATCGAAGCCGGCGCCGCCGGCCCAGTCGACCATCACCAGCTCCTCATCACCCTCCACCCACGTCACGTGCCCGGGCGGGAGGTCAAACACGTGGTTGGGGCCGATGACGAGCTCCTCGCCCTCGTCGGTCCGTACGCCCATCTGTCCCTCGAGGACAACGCCGCGGTGGTAGAGCTCGCATGACCGCGTTCCGACCCTGGGCCGGGCGTGCTCCTCCCAGCTCCAGCCAGGTTCAAGAACGTGGCGGCTGATCACGGTCTGGGCCAGCCGGACTTGAGAGGTGGCACCGAGCGGATGCCGAACGACCGCCTCGGGCTCGCCAAGGTCGCGAACTTCGACGCGGCTCACGGGCGGTCCCCCATCCATCCACCCTAACCGCCGTGGCCGCGAGTTCGAGAGCGCTCGAGCGAGGGCCGGCGAGCGATGCGCGCCTTCACGGCACACCTGACCCATGGAGCTATAGGGGTTCCGCATGGCTCCAATTAGCTCCATGGCCCCGGGAGGAGTCGAACCTCCGCACGCGGATTCGAAGTCCGCCGCTCTTCCGCTGAGCTACGGGGCCAGCCTCAGGGGTGGCGGAGGGGACTCGAACCCCCGACCACCGGGACCACAACCCGGGGCTCTACCAACTGAGCTACCGCCACCGCGAGCACCCACAGGATAGCCCGCCGAGCCTGGGGTGTTACGCCGGAGTCAGGCCGCCGCGCCGGCCGGGAGGTGGCGCCGGATCAGGGCGCTGACGAGCTCCTGTTGCAGGCGCACGAGCTCGGTCCGGTTGCGCTCGAGCTCCTCGCGCCCGGCCCCCACGGAGCGGAGGGTCTGCCGCTCGAAGACCACGCCTCGGATCTCGTCGCTGAGCGACTCGACGGTGGGGAGCTCGATGACGGTTGCGTTCATGACCGAGGTAGAGACTCGAACCCGCCTGTATTAGTTAGCGGTCTTCATTTTCCTCTTACATCGGCGGAGTTTTCGCTCGTATCCTGTGGTCGATCCGCGGGCGTGGCGGAACTGGCAGACGCGACGGGTTTAGGTCCCGTTGGGGCGAAAGCTCCTTGGAGGTTCGAGTCCTCTCGCCCGCACTCCCAGCGGCTTAGAGTGTCGGGCCGCCCTCGTGCACGAAGCGTTCGCGCGCCTCCGCGATGAAGCGCTCGGCTTCGGTGCGGTCGCCGAATCCTTCGGTCTTCACCGTCTTTCCTTCGAGGCGGCCGTACTGCGAGAAGAAGTGCTCGATCTCGTCCCGGAAGTTGGGCGAGATGTCGTCGACGTTCGTGACTTCGGACCACTCCGGATCCTTGAAGGGAACGCAGATGATCTTCTGGTCTGGCCCCTTCTCGTCGGTCATGTCGAACACGGCGACCGGGCGGACAGAGATCACGCAGCCGGGGAATGTCGGGTCCGAAACGAGAATGAGCGCGTCCAGCGGGTCGCCGTCCTCGCCGAGCGTGTCGACGATGAAGCCATAGTCGGCGGGGTAGCTCATCGACGTGAAGAGGTGGCGGTCGAGCGCGACTCGGCCAAGCTCTGCGTCGTACTCGTACTTGTTTCGCGAGCCCTTCGGAATCTCGACGAAGGCGACTACGGCGTCCTCGCTATGCATCACCAGGAACCTAGATGATTGATGCCACGATCTCGCGCGTCCGGCTGCACGATCCGGCACGCCTGGGCCGCTCCGGCCCGGCTGCGGCCGGCGGAGCCGGCCTCCGCCGAGCCTGCGCTTCACCACGTCGGCCGCTCACCGATGCTGCCAGCATCGCCGAGCGTCCGCCGCGGCGCCCCAGACGCACCAGCTCGCGCCCCGGAGCGTGCGATCTCATGGCATCAACCATCTAGCTGTGGGCGCCTAGTACTTCTTCGCCGCGTCATACAGCGACTGCCCGCACGCCGTGCAGAATGCTGAGACCTCGTCCCCCTTCGCCATCAGGCGCCGCTTGGCCTCGTCTGGCCCGAGTTGATCGGCGTACTCTCGGACGAGCGCGATGTAGCGCTGCGTGGCCTTGTCGAGGAGATTGTTGTACGGCGTCGCGGCGGTCTCGTATTCGGTCGCCATCTTGTAGTCCAGCGCGTCGAACCTGGCGTTCATGCGTTTCACGGATGTGGACTGGCCGCACCCTGTGAGCAGCATCGCTACCACGAGCGCCACGGCTCCGCGCCTCATAGAGCAAACTGTAGTCAGCGACACCGCCGGCCCTCCTCAACCGTCGCTGGATTCCTTCTGCACCGTTTCCGCCTACGACGACGGTGCGGCTAGGCAGTTTGCACAGATCGGGACGCACCCACCCCGGCGAGTCGACTGCCGTGCTCAGGAGTCGGATCCAGAACCGATTGCGATCAGCTCGGCGACCACGTCGTCGATTGGTTGCGCGGCGTCGATCTCGTGCGTGCAGGTGGCTCGAACCAGCGGTTCGACCTCCGCGAGGTGGCTGAGGACCAGGTTGCGCTCCTCGGGGGTCTTTCCGTACTCGTTCGTCGTCCTGGTCTCGATTCGCTCGAGCAGCACGTCGGCGGGTGCGCTGAGCAGGACGACGGCGTCGAACTGCGGGCAGAAGCGGCCTTGATTCGAGACGGTCCCGGAGACGTAGAGCGGCACCGAGCGGTCGCGGGCGAGGAGCTCCGCGATGCGATCTTCGCGCCAGAGGTACCCGTCCTCCTCGTCCGACCACTCGGTCCACCCTCCTTTGTCGGTGTCGACGACCTCGAATCCACGCCTCCGCAGCTCGGCGAGCGCGGTCGACTTGCCGGTGCCCGACATGCCTGTCACGAGTACCCGCCGCACGCCACAAGGCTAGGCCAGGCGTGGCAGCCATACTCCGGTCGATGACGCGAACGCTGACCGTCTTGCTCGGAGCGGCGCTAATCGCCCTCGGCGGCGCCTCGGCACGAGCCGGTTCGCCTCAGGCGCTCCAATGGAAGCGAGGGACGCCTCTGCCGGTCCCGCGGAGCGAGGTCGCGGCTGCGACAGTGGGTCGGGAGCTCGTCGTCGTGGGCGGGTTCCTCGCGGACGGACGCAGCTCGCGCCGGGTCGACGCCTACTCGCCGGCCCGCGACCGCTGGCGCCGACTGCGCGACCTGCCGCTTGCGGTCAACCACGCGATGGCGGCCTCGGACGGGCGCAGGCTCTACGTCGTCGGCGGGTACGGCGCGCCGACCCGCGCGTTCGTCCTCTTGCAAGGACGCTGGCAGCGGCTGCCGGACCTCCCCGAGCCGCGAGCCGCCGCGGGTGCGGCGATCGTCGGGAGGACGCTCTACGTGATCGGAGGCGTCACGCGGGGCCGTGTCGCGCAGCAGGCGCTCGCCTTCGACCGGACGCGCAACCGCTGGACGCGGATCACCGGCCCGAAGCCGCGCGAGCACCTCGGCGTGAGCGCGCTCGGCGGACGCGTCTACGCAGTCGCCGGGCGGGAGACCGGAACGAACTTCGACACGCTCCAGGCCTACAGTCCCGCACGCCGCCGCTGGGTCTCCCTCCCGCCCCTCCCAGAGACGCGGGGCGGCACCGACTCCGCCTCCGTCGGCCCGCTGCTCGTCTCGGCCGGGAGCGAGTCGGCACGCGGGACCTCGCCTGCCGTCTACGCGTTCGACGTTCGCACCCGGCGCTGGCGGCGGCTGCCGGATCTGCCCACCCCGAGGCACGGCCTCGGCGTGCTCGGCTTCGGCGGCCGCGTCTACGTGATCGGCGGCGGGCC
>JBKPAM010000130.1:0-5057 GCA_046726435.1 Actinomycetota bacterium | reverse complement strand
GGTCAAACCTAGAGCCGCCCTGCGTGCAGAGGGACTTCGGCACCGGGACGCCTAACGCAACCGCCTGTGAACCCCCGTACGCAGTTCACGTTCAGTTCTCGGTTGAGAAAACGCCGCATCCCGCACATATCCCGCGGGAGGCCGCCGGAAGCTCCCGCGGGTGCCCGCCAATCCCCGCAAGACAAGAACAGAGAGTCCTGCTCGTGCGGAGCTTCCCACGCATCCCCGGTTAGCCCCCAAGCGCCAAGACCGGCCTGTCACGCCGGAGGTCGCGGGTTCGAGTCCCGTCGCTCCCGTAAAAGTCCTTGCTAATCGGCATCTTCTGTTGCCGGCACAGGCGCCTCCGAGGCGCTAGGCCGAGACCGGAGCGCCGCCGGCTAGTGCGGCGGGAAGATCGTCTCGCGACTGAACCCGTAGCTTGCGGAAGACGCTCGTGAGGTGGCCCTCGACCGTCCGCGCAGTGACGAAGAGTGTCTGGGCGATCTCGCGGTTACTCAGGCCTTGGCTTGCGAACTCGGCGACACGACGCTCGCTCGCCGTCAGGGAGTCGAGTCCCGTGAGAACGACCCGGCGCGGGCGCGCACCGGTAGCGCGGAGCTCGGTCTCGGCGTATTCGGCGAGGGGTCTGGCGCCGGCCCGGCGGGCGGCGGCGAGGGCCTCACGGAGCAGCTCCCGCGCCTCGGTGCGGCGGTTGCGGCGCCGGAGCATCGCGCCGAGGTCGGAGAGGGCACGCGCTCTTTCCAACCTGGCGTCGCCGCGCTCGAACGCCTCGATCGCCTCACGGAGCAGCGATGCTCCACGGTCACCGCCGGCCACGACGCCGGCGGCACGCAGCGCGACGCCGAGCGCGCGCGGGGCGCCGAAGGCCCGGGCGAGTTCGACCTCCTCCGTTGCGAGGCGTTCCGCCGACTCGTGATCGCCGAGCGCGAGCTCGGCGAGCGCCGCCTCCGAGCGCCAGGGGAGGTAGCCCGGGCAGGTGACGATCGCTCGGGTCAGATCTACGCCCAGGCCCAGGAAGTCCTCCAGCCCTTCGGCGACTCGTCCTTGTGCGACCCGCAGACGTCCGCGGGCGAAGCGAAGACCCCAGGCCGTGGCGAATCCGCTCCCTGCTTCGGGATCGAGCGGCGCGAGCGCCTGCTCTGCCTCGTCAAGCTTGCCCTGATCGACGAGCACCTTGATGAGCAGACTGCCGTTCATGACGCGGTACATAGGTGGTGCGGGGAGCTCGGTCGCCGCAAGCGCCGTTCGGGCATCTTCTTCGGCGGCGCTCAGATCGCCGCGTCGCAGCGCAAGCCAGCCTCGATCGCGCAGGCCAACGGCGAGCCGGCCACCGTCTCCGGTCACCCGCGCCTGCGCTATCGAGGCATCGAGCAGCGGACGCAGCTGCGCATACCGTTCGGCCAAAAGAAGCGCGAACGTGGTATGCGAAAACCACGCTGCGAACGAGAACCATGGCCCGCTGTCCGAGACGGGTCCTGCGCTGTCTTGGGCCAAAAGCGCTCGGGTCGCGACGTCGGCGCCGGTCTCGGCGGGCTCGTTCGTAAGGACGGAGACGAACGCGGCTGAGGCCAGGACCTCGGGTGGCGCTGCGGGATCGCTCGCGGCACGCTCGCGCAACCTCTCGCGGCGGAGGGCCACTGAGGGTACGGTCACGGGGTCGTTCAACGCGGGTAGGACGGCCGCAGCCTCAAGCTGAAGCGCGAGCTCGGTGTGATCGGAATCGAGCGCCGATGATGCGCGATCGAGAACCTCGACCGCGTCCGTGTAGCGCTGGGCGCGGCTGAGTGCGTTCGCGAGCACCATCGCTGCCTCGGCGGCTAATGCGGCGTTCGGCGCAGCGTCCACGGCCAGCTGCAGGTGCTCGGGCCAGCCCGTGACCCCGGCGCTCGCCTCGGCCATTCCGAGGTCGAGCAGTAATCCCGACCGCACGCCCGGCGGCGGTGGTTCGGCGAGCACTCGGCGCAGGAAGACGGCTTCCGACTCCGGGGCACCCTGCTGCCGCGCCGCGCGGGCGGCCTCGAGCAGCCGCTCGACCACCCAGCCATCGGCGGCGGGCTCGCTGACCAGCAGATGCTTCGCCACGTGCTCATGCGCGCCCGGTTGCTTGGCGAGCAGTTCGGCGGCACGGCGGTGGCCTCGCGCGCGCTCGGCGCTGGAGAGCTCCGAGTAGATCCCGTCGCGGACGAGCGGATGCACGAACGTCAGCGGCCGCCCGGGCTCGATGATCGAGGCGGCTGCCAGCAGGTCGGCTGCCTCGGCAGTGTCTAGCTCTCCGAGGCCCGCGAGTCGGCCCGCGTGCTGCAGGTCGCTCTGCTCGAGGACCGCCAGCGCTCGCGCGAGCCGCCCCGCATGCTCTGGCAGCCGACGAAGCCGGAGGCGAACCGAGCGACCGACCGTTTCCACATCGCTTCCGGCGCCTCCCTCGCGGAGCGCCTCCGCGAGCTCGCGAACGAGGAACGGCGTGCCGCGCGTCACTCGCAAGCAGGTATCGACGGCGGCCGGATCCGGAGTCCCACCGAGCCCTGACTCCAGCAGCTGGGCAACGGCGGTTCTTGTCAAAGGCGCGAGACGGATCACAGCAGCGGAAGGATCGGTCGTCACGGTCGTGAGCGGCTCGGCGGCGGTACCAGTACCCGCCTCGAGAGGGCGGGTCGCGACGACGAGCGCGACGGCCAGCTCTTCGAGCCTCGTGAGCAGGAAGGCCAGGTACCGGAGGGAAGCGGCGTCCGCCCAGTGCGCGTCGTCGACGAGCACGCAGAGCGGGCCGACTGCTGCGAGATTCGCGCACAGCCAGTAGAGGCCGTGGAGGATCGCGAACGATGGATCGACGCCCGAGTAGGGTCGGGCGTCCGTAGGAGGCGCGCCTGGAAGCCCGAGCAGGCCGGCTGCCACGCCCGCAGCGTCTTGCAGCAGATCGGCACGCTCGAGCTCCGATGCCTCGACGAGCGACGGCTCGAACACCTGACGCACCACTCCGTAGGCGAAATCGCGCTCGAGCTCGGTCCCCCGTGAGCGAAGCAGGCGCATTCCGCCCTCTGCCGCCGCCGTTCGCGTCGCCGCGAGCACCGCCGTCTTGCCGATCCCGGCCGGACCTTCGACCAACACGAACCTGCCGCGGCCCGTGCGAGCGTCGGCCAGCGCCGACTCGATCCGCGCCAGCTCATCGTTCCGCTCGAGGAGCGGCTCGGCGGCCGCGGCCACTTTCATGCGCCTCAAGCCTACTCCCGCCCTTGAGACAGAAAGTCCGGGGGGTCCCCGCGGTGCGAATCAGCGTCCGAGCCTTCGACGATCGGGCCATCCGATTCCGAGCTCGATCACGAGCTCACGACCCAGGAGGCCGACATGAGAAGGATCACTCGCACGTGCTGCTGGCTGGTCGGCGCACTCGTCGCCGCCCTGGCAGGGCTGGCGCTCACCGCGCCTACCACCGCCACGGCGGCCGTCAGCGTCAACGTGAACGGCGACACCCTGACGGTCACTAGCGATCAGGAGGCCGACACGATCACCCTCGCTGCCGCGGGCGGATTTATCACCGTCAACCGTCAGGCGACGACGCTCGCCGCCGACGACAATGCCAAAATCATCGTCAACGCCGGCGACGGCGCGGACACCGTCGACGCGAGCGCGCTCGGGACCGCCGACTACTCGGCGCTCACGGTCAACGGCGGTAATGGAGACGACCTGCTCACGGGCGGGTCGGACAACGACCACCTGCTCGGCGACGGCGGCAACGACCGCGTCATCGGCTTCAGGGGCAACGACGACCTCGAGGGCGGCGACGGCAACGATGTGCTCGTCTGGAACAACGGCGACAACACGGACGTGATGGAGGCGGCGCCGGAGCAGACGAGGTCGAGGTCAACGGCGCCCCAACCGCAGGCGACGTGTTCACGGCCGTGCCGAATGCCGGCCGCGTGCTCTTCACCCGCACCAACCTGGTGCCCTTCACGGTCGACTTCAGCGCCGAGCGGCTGACGGTCAACGGCCTCGGCGGCGACGACACGTTCAACGGCGACGCAGGGTTCGCCCCGCTCACGCTCCTGTCGCTGAACGGCGGCTCCTGCGACGACTCGCTCTCCGGGGGCGACGGCCCGGACCTGATCAGCGGCGGCGACGGCAACGACAAGCTCGGCGGCGGCGGCGGCGGCGACCGTGTCGTCGGCGACCGCGGCAGCGACAGGCTCAGCGGCGGCGACAGCGACGACGCGCTGGTCTGGAACAACGGCGACGACAGCGACACCGCCGACGGGAACGCCGGCTTCGATCACATCGAGATCAACGGCTCGCCTACGGCCGGCCACCGCCGACGGTGGCTCGGGCAACGACTCGTTGACCGGGGCCGAGGAGGCTGACAGCCTCGTCGGCGGGGCCGGCAACGACACCCTGACCGGCGGCGGGGGCAGCGACCTCCTCGACGGCCAGGTTGGCGAGGACCGGCTGCTCGCCCGTGACAGCCACGGCGACCTCGTCCGCGGCGGCGCCGGCAGCGACAGCGCCCAGACCGACGCGATCACGATCGACGCGATCGACGGCGTCGAGACGATCGACGCCACGCCTCCGCCCCCGCCCCCGACACCAAAGCGCTCCTCCCGATCCTCGGGCATATCACGGTCGTCCGCAGTCACGGGCACCTCATCGCCCGCGTCCCACTGTCGTGCCCGCGGCAGAGACCGGCGGCTGCCAGACGACGGTGACGCTCACCACGGCCAGGACGATCCGGCTCGGTCGGGTACGTGCAATGCTCGTTCTAGGCTCGAATAGCGTGAGCATCCGATGCGGCCAGCGCCGCACACTGTCGATCCCCCTCGCCGCCGGCGTCGCCACGCTGCGCGCGGCACGGCAGGCTTTCGACACGCTTGCAGATCGCAACCCGCGACACGGCAGGAAACGCTGCAAGCCGCCAGGTCGCGGTCAATCTGCGGATCCCGCGCTAGCCGGCCACTCACTGACAAGACCCGCCACCCGGCGGGTCTTGTCTCTCTCTGCAGTCAGGACGCTAGGCGGGGACTGGATCGCCGCCGGCGAGTGCGGCCGGAAGCTCGTCCCGCGACTGAACC
>JBKPAM010000129.1:0-30349 GCA_046726435.1 Actinomycetota bacterium | reverse complement strand
AGCGCGCGGCGTTGCTCACCGGCCCGCAGCGCGCCGTCCACGGCGGGCACGTCGTCCTCGGGCCGTAGCGCCCGGCGTAACGCGGGGCCCGGGCGGGGATACTGTTCGGAGCATGTATCCGTCGCTCGTCACATCGTACGTCTGAAGCCTCGACCACGCCGCCCGGGTGGCGGCAGCGCTCGAGCGAAACAGCACTCCGGAAGCCGTCGCGCGGCGGCCGTCCCGATCGCCCTTCGGTAGACTGAACCCACTGAGCGGCATGCTCTCGTGCCGCGTGCGAAACGCACCCGACCCACCTCTCCAGGAGACACATGCCTGACCAGAACAGCGGCCAGAAGCAGAACGTCGGCAAAGTGATCGAGATCAAGGGCGTCGTCATCGACGCCGTCTTTGCCGAGGAGCTGCCGGAGATCTACAGCGCGTTGCGAATCCAGCTGCCCGAGCGCGACGACCAGCCGGCGATCGACCTGATTGCGGAGGTGCAGCAACACCTCGGCGACGATCGCGTCCGCGCGGTCGCCATGGACGCGACCGACGGCGTTCCGCGCGGAGTCGACGTGGTCGACACGGGCTCTCCGATCACCGTTCCCGTCGGCAAGCAGACGCTCGGCCGCCTGTTCAACGTCCTGGGCCAGCCGATCGACGAGGGCGACGCCCTCCCCGAGGACGGCGAGCGCTGGCCGATCCACCGCGACCCGCCCTCGTTCGACGACCTGCAGCCGACGATGAAGATCTTCGAGACCGGGATCAAGGTGATCGACCTGATCGCGCCGTTCGTGGAGGGCGGCAAGGTCGGGCTCTTCGGCGGCGCCGGCCTCGGCAAGACCGTGCTGATCCAGGAGTTGATCCGCAACGTCGCCCGCGAGCACCAGGGCAACTCGGTGTTCGCAGGCGTCGGCGAGCGTACGCGCGAGGGCAACGACCTCTGGATCGAGATGACCGAGTCCGGGGTGCTCCCGGACACGGCGCTCGTCTTCGGCCAGATGAACGAGCCACCGGGCGCGCGTCTGCGGGTCGCCCTGACGGGGCTGACGATGGCCGAGTACTTCCGCGACGAAGGCGCGAACGTGCTGCTCTTCATCGACAACATCTTCCGCTTCGTGCAGGCGGGCTCCGAGGTCTCGGCGCTGCTCGGCCGGATGCCGAGCGCCGTCGGCTACCAGCCGACCCTTGCGACCGAGATGGGCCAGCTGCAGGAGCGCATCACCTCGACGCGCCAGGGCTCGGTCACCTCCGTGCAGGCGATCTACGTGCCGGCGGACGACCTCACCGACCCCGCGCCCGCGAACACCTTCGCCCACCTCGACGCCTTCATCACGCTCTCACGGCCGATCTCGGAGAAGGGCATCTACCCCGCGATCGACCCGCTCGACTCCTCGTCGCGGGCGCTCGCCCGGAACGTCGTCTCGCCCGAGCACTACGCGACTGCGACCCGGGTGCAGGAGGTGCTTCAGCGCTACAAGGACCTGCAGGACATCATCGCCATCCTCGGCATGGACGAGCTCTCGGACGAGGACCGGGTGATCGTGCAGCGGGCGCGCAAGATCGAGCGCTTCCTCTCGCAGCCGATGTTCGTGGCCGAGACGTTCACCGGGCAGCCCGGCAAGTTCGTGCGCCTCGAGGACACGATCGCCGGTTTCGCCGAGATCCTCGACGGCAAGCACGACGAGCTTCCCGAGCAGGCCTTCTACATGGTCGGCACGATCGACGAGGCCGTCGCGAAGGGCCGCGGCGAGGAAGGCGAGGAAGAGGTAGAGGCGGAGGAAGAGACCGAGGCCGAAGCCGAAGCCAAGGCCGAGGCCGAAGAGCCCGAGGCCGTTTCCGCGTAGTGGCGGGCAAGACGTTCGAGCTCTCCCTCGTCACCCCCGAGGGAGCGGCGTTCGAGGGCGAGGTCGAGATGATCGTCGTGCCCGGGGACGCGGGCGAGATCGGCGTGCTTGCGCGCCACGCGCCCCTGGTGGCGATGCTGAAGGCGGGCTCGACGCGGATCTACCGCGACCGCGACAGCGAAGACGTGCTCGAGTTCGCGACCGGCCCCGGGTTCTTCAAGGTCGAGCAGGACCGCGCGCTCGCGCTCGTCGACGACGCCGTGGACGCGCGCCACATCGACGCCGAGCGTGCGCACCAGCAGCTCGAGGAGGCCCGCGAGGAGCTGGAGCGGTGCGAGCGAGGCGAGTCGGATGCCGACCGCTGGCAGCTCGAGCAGCGCATCAGGCACGCAGAGAACCAGCTCTCGGTCCATGGCTGAACTCCACGCGTTCATCCCAGGGCTCTACGCACGCTCGGAGGCGCTCGTCCAGGCGACGCGTGACCTCGACCGCGGGCGCACGTCCGCCGAGGCGGTCGAGCAGCAAGTCGAGCGCGACGAGGTCGAGCTCGTTGCTGCCCAGCAGGAGGCGGGCCTCGATCTCCTCGCCGACGGCATGCTCCGCTGGCAGGACCACTTCCGGCCGCTCCTGGAGGCCGCCAACGGGCTCGAGACCGGCGCCCTGACGCGGTTCCTCGACACGAACACCTTCTACCGCGCGCCCAAGGCCACCACCGCTACGCCCTCACTCGGCGGGCCGCTCGAGGAGCGCTACGTTCCCTCGCTCCCGGGGCCGCGCCTCGTCACACTTCCGTCGCCGTTCGCGCTCGCGAAGGGAACGGGGACCACGGCGCCGACGATGGCGCAGAACGTTCTCCGCCCGGCCCTCGACGGGCTCGACGCGGAGCTGGTCGTGCTCGTCGAGCCGTTCCTCGCGCGCGAGGAGGCGGCCGACCTGGACGACCTGGCCGAGGCGCTCGAGGCGCTCGCCGGCGGGCCGAAGCTCGCGGTGTGGTTCACGTTCGGCGACGCGCGACGGCTGCTCGAAGCGGGTGCCGCGGACCTGCCCGTCGAGGGAGTCGGAATCGACTTCTACGCGACGCATCTCGACGACCTGCCCGAGGGCTTTCCGAAGCTGCTGCTGGCGGGGGTGCTCGACACGCGCAGCTCGCTGCTCGAGGACCCGCTCGAGCTGGCGGGCTTCGCGCGGCAGCTCGGCGAGCGCGCGGAGCGGATCGCGCTCGTCCCGAACGGCGATCTCCAGTACGTCTCCGAGCCGGTCGCGCGCGAGAAGCTGAAGCGCCTCGGCCAGGCGCGAACCGCTACGGTCGTTGCTGCCGCATGAGCGAGCACGCGTTCCTGACCCACGAGATCGGCTCTCTCGCCAAGCCGCCGTGGCTGGCGAAGACCAACGCCGGCACGCCGCTCGTGGAGAGCGACATCGAGCATGCCGAGCGCTGGGGCGAGCGCCTGGGTGTCGAGGGCTACGAAGAGCTCGTCGAGTCCCTGCGGCGCGGCGGCGCCGATCCGGCCGAGGTCGCCCGCTGGTCGAGTCGCTACTGCCTGCGGCTCCTGGAGTCGGCCGGCGTCGAGGTGATCTGGGACGGTGAGCAGCTCCGCAGCGAGATGTACGCCTGGGCGATCGAGCACGCCACTGGATTCGAGCCCCGCGGCACGGTCCGCAGCTTCGACAACAAGTACTACTCGAAGTCCGCGGCCGTCGGCCCCGTCGGGTTGCGGGTTCCGTACCACAACGAGGAGTTCTCGTTCCTGCAGTCGGCCGCGCAGCACCGGCTCAAGATCCCGGTCACGGGCGCCTACACGCTCGCGATCTGGTCGTACGACGAGCATCACACGCCGAAAGAGGGACGCCTCGGGGCCGGCTACGGCCGCGCGAAGGAGATCGAGGCGCGACGGGAGCTGACGCTCGACATCGCGCGGAACCTGATCCGCCCGAACCTCGAGGCCCTGATCGCACTGGGCGCCGACTGGATCCAGATTGACGAGCCCGGCGCGTCAACGGAGGCCGACGAGCTCGATCTCTTCGTCGAGAGCTTCAACGTCAGCGTCGAGGGGCTCGACTGCTTCTTCTCGACCCACCTCTGCTTCTCGGACTACGACCTCTTCTTCCCCGCGATCGAGGGCATGAGCGGCTGCCGCCAGTACTGCGTCGGCTTCGCCAACTACGACCGCCGCGAGCTCGGCGCCTCCGGCGCCGACCGGCCGGGCTACGAAGTGATCGCGAAGTTCCGCGACCTGCCGTACGACCCCATCCTCGGGCTCGGTGTCCTCGACATCCACACCGACTTCGTCGAGTCGCCCGAGCTCGTCCGCGACCGCATCCTGTACGCGGTCGAGGTCTTCGGCGACGCGGCCCGGATCCACGTTTGCCCGGACTGTGGCCTGCGCACACGAAGCTGGGAGGTCGCGTACGAGAAGCTGCGCGCGATGGTCGAGGGCACGAGGCTGGCGGAGGAGGCGCTCAACCGAGCTAGTACTACGGTCTAGCCGGCCGGGTAGTCGGCTATCCTGATGCGCGGCGAACGCCGCGCGGGGCGTTCTCTTTTTTTCGATGCGCACGACGCTGAAGAGAGGAATCGGTCGCGGCGCCGAGGTCAACGGCAACGGCCGCTCGATCCTCCCTCCGGGAGCGCTCTCGCCGGTCACGCTCTACCGGCAGCCGCCGCCGCCGCAGCGCGGGCTCGCGGCGCAGATCGGCCGCTTCTTCCTGTGGCTGTTCGTGACGGTGCTGATGCTCGTCTGCGGCCTGGTCGGCGGCTTCTACCTCTGGGCGCACGAGAGCGCCGCGGCGCTGCAGGCGCACTCGCTCGATGCCAAGCGGGCCCAGGCTCGACTCGACGAGGTGCCGGATGCGAAGCACGCGGCCATCGCGCTCGTGATCGGCTACGACCACCGCGCCGGTGACGGGAGCGCTCCCTCGCGCTCCGACACGATGATGCTGATCCGGGCCGACCCGGTCACGAAGACGATCTCCCTGCTCTCGTTCCCGCGCGATCTAACCGTCCCGATCTGGTGTCCCGGTCGCACCGCGTCAGGGGCACGCACCGGGCCGGCCGTGGTGGTCGACAACGGGCGGATCAACAGCGCCTACACCTTCTGCGGCTCCTCGGGCTCGCTGGAGACCGTGCGGCACTTGACGCAGTTGCCGATCAACTATCTGATCAGCGTCAACTTCGCGGGCTTCAGGGCCGTCGTCGACAAGCTCGGCGGAGTCTGGATGGACATCGACCGCCGCTACTACAACAAGAACGTCGGCACGATCGAGACGAACTTCGCCAACATCGATCTGCAGCCTGGCTACCAGCGGCTGACCGGCAAGCACGCCCTCGACTTCGTCCGCTACCGCCATACCGACTCCGACCTGTTCCGCCTCGCGCGGCAGCAGGAGTTCGTCTCGGCCATGCGGCAGCGGATCGCGAAGTCGATCGGCCCGACGAGCCTCGTACGGATCGTGAACACGATCGCGCACCACAAGTACGTGGAGATCGGGGTCGGCGGCGGCGGCGAGGTGAACCTCAACCTGATCTACAGCTACGCGAAGTTCGCCTACGGGCTGCCGCCCGGGCACGTCTTCCAGGTCAAGATCGGCGGCATCGTCGGACAGAACGAGCTCTCGACCTCCCAGACCAACATCGACGACGCCGTGCAGAGCTTCCTCAATCCCGATGTCGAGGCCCCGCGGGCGGCGACGGCGGTCGCGCTCGGCCGCAAGCTGCGCACCCGCAAGCGGACGATTCCGCCCCGGCAGGTCACGCTGACCGTGCTGAACGGCAACGGGCGGGCGGGCTCCGCGTCGAACGCGAGCTACCTGCTCGGCCGCAAGGGGTACACGACCGCGCTGCCGGCGGGGAACCAGCCGGCCAACGCGCCCAACTGGAACTACTTCCACTCGAAGGTCTACTTCGACCCGCAGCGGCCCGGCCTGGGCAAGATCGCGGCGCAACAGGTCGCCAAGCTCGTCGGCAGCGCCGACGTCGAGCAGATGCCGCCGTTGATCAAGAACAAGCTCGCGAACGGCGCGCTGCTCGCGGTGGTCGTTGGCTCAACCTTTCACGACCAGCTTGCGCCGACCGTTGTTCACGAGCAGCCCAAGCGCCAGCCGCCGAACGTGCGACGCGACCCGGGCGAGACGCGCTCGACGCTCTTCAGGCTGCGCAAGCGGCTGCCGTTCCAGCTGCAGTACCCGACGTTCCTGGAGCGCAGCTCGTACCTCGACTCCGGCCCCGGCGAGAATCCGGTGCGGGTTTATACGCTCAACGGGCAGCCGACCGTCAGGCTTACCTTCCGCACAGGCGGCGGCCAGCCCGAGTACTGGGGGATCCAGGAGACGCGCTGGGCCGACGCCCCGGCGCTCGCCGACAAGAACCTCTCGCAGCGCGTGAACCGTCGCGACTACGACCTCTACTACTCCGGCTCGAGCCTGCACATGGTGGTGCTGCGGTACAACGGCACGACCTACTGGGTCGTGAACACGCTGTTGAACTCGCTCTCGAACGAGACGATGCTCGCGATCGCCCGCGGGCTGCGGCCACTGCCGCGATAGGCTCCGGCCGGTGCAGGACGCTGTGAAGCCGAAAATCGGAATCTTCGGGGCCGGCTGGGTCGGGCTGGTGACCGGCGCCTGCTTCGCGGAGCTCGGGCACGAGGTCGTCGTCCGCGATGTCCTTCCCGAGCGGATCGAGGCCCTCCGGTCCGGTCGCACGCCGTTCCACGAGGCCGGTCTCGACGAGTTGCTCGAGCGCAACCGCGAGTGTTTGTCGTTCACGCTCGACGTCGACGACGTCTCCGCGCCGGTGATGTTCGTTTGCGTCGGCACGCCGCCGATGCATTCCGGCGACGCAGACCTCTCGGCCGTGTGGACGGTCGTCGACCAGCTCCCCGAGTTCGACGAGCACGCGGTGCTCGTGATGAAGAGCACGGTCCCCGCGGGGACCGGCGAGAAGGTGCGCGCAGCGCTTGACGCGCGCGGGCTCGCGCACGTCGGCTACGTCTCGAACCCGGAGTTCCTCGCCGAGGGCAGCGCGGTGCACGACTTCATGCACCCGGACCGGGTCGTCGTGGGCGCGTTCACGGAGGCGGACGCCGAGACTGTGGCGTCGCTCTACGAGCCGATCGACACGACGATCGTCCGCGCGGATGTCGCCTCGGCCGAGATGATCAAGCTCGCCGCGAACGCCTTCCTGATGACGCGCATCAGCTTCATCAACGAGATCGCGAACGTCTGCGAGGCGACGGGGGCCGACGTGGTCAAAGTAGCCGAGGGGGTTGGCCTCGACCACCGGTTGGGGCCGCACTTCCTGCGGGCCGGGATCGGCTGGGGCGGGAGCTGCTTCCCGAAGGACGGCGTCGCGCTGAAGCAGCTGGCCTCGAACTCCGGCTACCACTTCCAGCTGCTGAGCGCCGTCATCGAGGTGAACGAGCTCCAGAAGCGGCGCGTGGTCGGCAAGCTCCAGAAGCACCTCGGGAAGCTGCGCGGCAAGACGATCGCGCTGCTCGGGCTCGCGTTCAAGCCGAACACCGACGACATGCGCGAGGCACCGTCGCTCGTGCTCGCGTCACGCCTGCTCACCGAGGGTGCCGACGTGCGCGCGTGGGACCCGGTGGCCGACGCGACCGAGCTGCTCCACGGTGTGACCTTCTGCGACAGCGTCCTCGCCGCTGTCGCCGGCGCCGACGCAGCGGTGATCGTGACCGAGTGGAAGGAGCTGCGCGGTCTGGCCTCGGAGGAGGTGCGTCAGGCCATGCGCAGAGCGCTGATCGTCGACGGGCGCAACATGCTCGACCCCGAGAAGGCCCGCTCCGCCGGCTTCACCTACGAAGGCATCGGCCGCGCGGCCTCGCCGCTCGCCGCGCTCCCCGAGACCGAAGAGCGCGAGCCCGAGCTCGAGATCTGAGAAGTTTTTGGAGGGGGTCATCCTGGCGGGCGGGAAGGCCGAGCGTCTCGGCGAGGCCGCGGACGGGCGGCCGAAAGCGCTCGTCGAGGTAGGCGGCAAGCCGCTCGCCGCGTACCAGGTCGAGCAGCTCCGCGGGGCGGGGGTCGACCGGGTGCTCGTCAGCTGCGCTTCGGGTCAGGAAGACGTCTTCGAGGCCGCCCTCGGCGGCATCGGGCCGGAGATCGTCGCCGTCCCCGAGCAGGAGCCGCTCGGGCGTGGGGGAGGGATTCGCCTCGCGGCGGCTGCACGGCGCGAGCAGGGCGATCTCTACGTGCTCAACGGCGACGAGCTCGTGGACGTCGACTTCTCGAAGCTGCTCGCGCAGCACCGCGCAGGTGGTGCCGCGGCGACGATCACCGTGGTGCCGCTCCGGTCCTCGTTCGGCGTGGTCGACCTCGACGACGACGTGGTCACCGGCTTCCGCGAGGCGCCGCGTCTCGATCACTGGGTCAGCTGCGGGATCTACGTGCTCGGCGAGGAAGCGCTCGCGCGCCTGCCGGAGCGCGGCGACCACGAGACGACGACCTTTCCGGAGCTCGCGGCGGAGCGTCGGTTGCGCGCGCTGCGGCACGAGGGAATCTGGCTGACGGTCAACACCCCGAAGGACCTGCGGCTGGCGGACGAGTACCTCGCCGAGCACCCCGGCTGGCCCGCGTAGCGCGAGGGTGGTAGGTTCGCCCGGCTCGTGGCGGACCACGATCATTTGACCTCACCGAACCTCGGCGGGCTCGACGAGTTCGCGACCGAGCCCGAGAGGGTCGAGAAGCCGTGGGGGCACGAATTGATCTGGGCGAAAACCGAGCGATATGCAGGGAAGATGCTCTTCGTCAAGGCGGGCCATTCGCTCAGCCTGCAGTTCCACAAGGTCAAGGACGAGGCGTGGTACGTGCTGTCGGGGCGAGTGAAGCTCGAGCTCGGCGCGATGGGCGAGCGGATGCTCAACAGCGAGGTCGTCGGGCCGGGGGCTGCCTTTCACGTCGCCCCCGGAACGGTGCACCGGGTCACCGCAGTCGAGGACACGACGATCCTCGAGGTCTCGACGCCGCAGCTCGACGACGTGGTCCGGCTCGAGGACCTCTACGGGCGCGAGGGGACGAGCGAAGCCTGACACAGGTGTGTTAAGGTTCCGCTCGTGCCAGCGGCAACTGTTGGACAAGCGGCGGCGCAGAGCGGGTGGTCTCCGCGGATGCTGCGGTACCTGGAGCGTTCGGGGCTCGTCGTCCCGCGGCGAACCGGGTCGGGCTACCGCGCGTACGGGCTGCTCGAGCTGAACCAGCTGCGGTCGTTGCAGGAGCTGCGGCGGCGGTTTCGGGTGGAGTTGCGGGAGGTCGCCTTCGCGGCCCGGCTGCGGCGCGAGCCGGACCTGCGTGCCGCGGTCGACACCTGGCTCGCAGGCACGGAACTGAGCGCGCTCGACTGGGAGCAGCGCAAGCACGAGCGGCTGCTGGCCGCGTAGAGGCAACCTGGGTTGGAAGCCACATCGTGGTAGATCCCAGACAGTGCGTTGGACGGCCGCGCCGGCAGAGCCGGCACGGCCTCTTTGGCCGGCGTCGCAAGCGAACGCCTTAAGCGACCGAAGGAGCGAGATGGCTGCGACGAGACGACACGACGTGAAGGATCTGGCGATGGCGGCTGACGGGCGCAGCCGGATCGAGTGGGCCGACAGGCAGATGCCGGTGCTGGCGGCGATTCGGGAACGCTTCGAACGCGAGCAGCCGCTTGCCGGCTATCGCGTCTCCGCATGCCTGCACGTCACGAGCGAGACGGCGAACCTGATGCGCACGCTGAAGGACGGCGGTGCCGATGTGGTGCTCTGCGCCTCGAACCCGCTCTCGACGCAGGACGACGTCGCGGCGGCCCTCGTCGAGGAGTTCGACATCTCCGTCTTCGCGATCAAAGGCGAGGACAACGACACCTACTACGAGCACATCGAGGCCGCCGTTGATCACAAGCCGCAGCTGACGATGGACGACGGCGCAGACGTGATCGGCGTGCTGCACTCGCACCGGCGCGAGCAGCTCGGAGACATCCTCGGCGGAACCGAGGAGACGACCACCGGCGTCATCAGGCTCAAGGCCCTGGAGCGCGACGGCGCGCTCGGCTTCCCCGTGATCGCGGTCAACGACGCGCTGACGAAGCACATGTTCGACAACCGCTACGGGACGGGCCAGTCGACAATCGACGGCATCGTCCGTGCGACGAACATCCTGCTCGCCGGGCGGACGTTCGTCGTGGCCGGCTACGGCTGGTGCGGGCGCGGCGTCGCGAGCCGGGCCAAGGGCATGGGGGCGCACGTGGTGGTGACCGAGGTCGATCCGCTGCGGGCGCTCGAGGCCGTCATGGACGGCTTCCAGGTTTTGCCGATGGAGCAGGCCGCACAGGTCGGGGACATCTTCGTCACCGCGACGGGCGACAAGTCGGTGATCACGCGGGAGCACATCCTGCTGATGAAGGACGGTGCGATCCTCGCCAACACGGGTCACTTCAACGTCGAGATCGAGATCCCGGCGCTGCGCTCGCTGGCGACCGACACGCGCACGCTGCGGCAGTACGTGGACGAGTTCACGCTCGAGGACGGCCGCCGCGTCTACCTGATCGCCGACGGGCGGCTCGTGAATCTCTCGGCCGCCGAGGGGCACCCCGCGCAGGTGATGGACATGTCCTTCGCGAACCAGGCGCTCTCCGCCGAGTTCGTCGTCGCGAACGCGGCCAGCCTGGAGCGGAAGGTCTATCCGGTGCCGGAGGAGATCGACAAGGAGATCGCGCGCCTAAAGCTCGCGACGATGGGAGTCTCGATCGACCGGCTGACGGAGGAGCAGGCGAAGTACCTGGCTTCCTGGGACGAGGGCACGTAGGCCTCGGGCCGTCTGCGGGCTAGTCGGGCGCCGCGGGGTCAGGGGGCGCGCGGGCGAGGACGGGCTAGAGTCCACTCCGGTGCTGGAGCCCGAGCAAATCGTGCGTCTCGAGGCCGATCGGGTCGTCCTGCTCGATCAGCGCCGGCTCCCGAATGAGGAGGTCGAGCTGGCCTGTTCGTCCGCGGCGGAGGTCGCGGAGGCGATCCGCGGGCTCGCGGTTCGCGGGGCCCCTGCGATCGGGGTCGCGGCGGCGTACGGCTACGCGCTCGCCGTCGGCCGCGGAGAGGACCTCGAGGCGGCGGCGGCCGTGCTCGAAGCCGCACGCCCGACGGCGGCGAACCTCAGCTGGGCGCTGCACGAGGTTCGGGCTTCGGCCGATCCTGCGGCCCGGGCCCGCGAGTTGCACGCGGAGGAGATCGAGCGCTGCCGGCTGATGAGCGAGCACGCGGCGGGGTTGGTCGCCACCGGATCGCGTGCGCTGACTCATTGCAACACCGGTGCTCTGGCGACGGGTGGGCAGGGGACGGCGCTCGGAGCGCTGCGCGAGGCCTGGGCGCGCGGACTGCTCCGCCACGTGTTCGTGGACGAGACGCGACCGCTCCTGCAAGGCGCGCGGCTCACCGCGTGGGAGCTGGAGGCGGACGGGATCCCTCACACGGTGATCGCAGACGCGGCGGCGGGGCGACTCCTCGCGGGCGGCGAGGTCGACTGTGTTTTCGTCGGGGCCGACCGGATCGCCGCCAACGGAGACACCGCCAACAAGATCGGGACGTACCCGCTCGCCGTGCTGGCCGCGCGTCACGAGGTGCCGTTCTACGTCGTCGCCCCGACCTCGACGGTCGATCCGTCGGTTCGCGACGGCTCGGGGATCCCGATCGAGGAGCGCGACCCGGCCGAGGTGAATGCCCGCTTTCCGGCTCGGAACCCCGCCTTCGATGTGACGCCCGCGGAGCTGATCACGGCGATCGTGACCGAGATCGGGGTGCATCGGGCGCCGTATCTTGACACCCTCGTCCGGGCGGTTCCGGCGTGAAGGTGGTCATCCTTGCCGCTGGGTACGCGACTCGGCTCTACCCCTTGACGCTCGACCGACCGAAGGCCTTGTTGCCGGTCGCCGGTCGGCCGTTGATCGAGCTCCTGCTCGAGCGCCTCGCCGAGGTCGAGGGGCTCGACGAGATCTTCCTCGTGAGCAACTCGAAGTTCGTCGACGCGTTTCGCGCGTGGGCGGGCGAGTGGGGTGGGGGCGACGTGCGGATCATCGACGACGGCACCAAGAACGAGGACACGCGTCTCGGCGCGATCGGCGACCTCGAGCTGGCGATACGGGAGGGGGCGATCGACGACGACCTGATCGTGCTCGCCGGCGACAACCTCTTCAGCGGAAGCCTCGCCCCCTTCGCCGAGTTCGGGCGCGAGAAGGGTACGCCGGCCCTCGGCGTCTACGACGTCGGCGATCTCGAAGCCATCCGGAGCTACAACGCGATCGAGCTCGACCCTGACGATCGCGTGGTCTTCTTCGAGGAGAAGCCCGAGCGACCCCGCAGCACGTTGACCGGGATCGCGCTCTACTACTACCCGCGTGAGTCGTTGGGCCTGGTGCGCGAGTACCTCGACGGCGGGAACAACCCCGATCAGCCCGGCCGACTGATCGAGTGGCTGTACCCACGGAGGCCGGTGTACGCCTGGCGTGTGCCCGGCCGGTGGTACGACATCGGCTCCAAGGAGACGTTGGCCGAGGCCGACCGCGCCTTCTCGTCTCCTCACTGAATCCGGCACACATTCGTCACGAACGCGTCACCCACGCGTGACGTTTTCGTCTCTACGCTGGCCGAGGAGGTGAGTGTGATGTGACGTGAGGCTTCTCGATCTGATCATGCCTGTGCGCTGCGTCGTCTGCGACGCCGCTGGGGAGCAGCTGTGCCGGGCCTGTCGCGACGCCCTCCCGCGAATAGGCCCGCCGCTCTGCGACCGCTGCGGTGCTCCGACCGCGTGGCCCGTGAAGAGGTGCCGCGAGTGTGCCGGCCGCCGACTCGCGTTCGCCTCGGCGCGTGCCGCGGTCGCCTACGACGAGGGCGTTCGCCGACTCGTCCGCTCGTGGAAGGAACGCGGGCTCCGCACGCTGGCAGCCGTGGCCGCGGACACGGTCGCCGCTGCCCTTCCGACGCCCTCTGCGACGGCGCTCACGTTCGTCCCGCCCGATCGTGCGCGAGGCCTCGAACGCGGCCACCATCCAGCGGAGCGGCTCGCGCGCGAGCTCGGCGAGCGCTGGGCCCTGCCGGTGCTGCCTCTGCTCGGCCGGACTCGTCCTGCCCCGCGGCAGCGCGGGCTGTCACTCGCCGACCGGCGGCGCAACGTCGCCGGTGCGTTCGCCCCTGTGCGCGATTGCCCGCCCCGGGTGGCTCTGGTGGACGACATCTACACGAGCGGCTCGACCACGAGCGCCGCCGCGACAGCCCTGCGCAAGGCAGGAGCCAGGCGGGTCAAGGTAGTGACGTTCGCGCGGGTCGTCCGTTAGATTCCTAACAGGCGCCCGACTCGAAGGAGGGCCGATGCAGTTCCAGGTGAAGGGCAGGAACCTCGAGGTCAGCGAGGCGATTCGCAGCTACGCCGAGAAGAAGCTCGGCAAGCTCGAGCGCCAGCTGACGAACCCGCGGGTAGAGCTCGAGCTGGCGGTCGAGAACAATCCGTCGATAGCCGACAACCACGTTGCGGAAGCCACGATCTGGACGAGCGGCCCGGTCCTGCGCGCCCGGGAGGCGTCGTCCGACATGCACGCCTCGATCGACCAGCTCGTCGCGAAGCTGGAGCGCCAGGTTCGCCGGTACCGGAGCCGCGCTCGCTCGCGCCGGCGTCGAGCTGCCCGCGCAAACGAGCCGAGTGTTGAGTCGATCCCCGTCCTCTCCGAGTCGGAGGAGCCGCGGATCGTGAAGACCAAGCAGTTCACCGTCCAGCCGATGGGGCCGGAGGAGGCGGTGCTCCAGCTCGAGCTGATCGGCCACGACTTCTTCGTCTTCCGCGATGCGGCCTCGAACGAGGTCAACGTCGTCTACCGGCGCTTCGACGGCGACTACGGGCTGATCGAGCCGCAGTGATCTTCAGGCGCGAGCCGCTGCACAAGAAGCTCGCGCGCGAGGCCGGCCTGGAGCAGCAGGAGCCGCCTCTGCTTGACCCGGGCCCGCATTGGGGAGTCACGGGCATCCATGGCGTTCCGCGCCCCCGCCGCTGGGACGCGGTCGCCTCGGCGGACGCGCCCGGGCTCGCCGGCGACGAGCTGCACTTCGTGACGCTGCCAAACGGCGATCTCGTCGTCGACGAGGACGAGCCGCCGGACACCGTCGCGCCGCTCGCGGATGCGATCGAGCAGACCATCGAGCCGCCGTACCGGGCGGAAGCCGTCCGCCGGCAGGACGATGTATGGGCGGTCGCGGCACGCCGGGTCGAGGTCGCGAGCTTCGAGGCCGACGGCGAGCTGCTGGAGCTGGTCGCGACAGACGCGGGCCGCACCCTCACGGTCGACGGCGACCGGGCCTTCGGTAGCGTCCAAGAGCTGGAGCGTGTCGGCCGGAGCCAGGGCGAGTCCTACGTCGTCCGTGCACGCAGGCTCGAAGAGGACCTCTGGGAGATCGAGGCTGACCCGCTCTAGGAAAGCGGGCTCGTGGCCGATGCTCACTCAGGCAGACCGAAGGTCGCTACCCTAGGACGAATGGCGCAGCAGCTCGGATCGTTCGAGAAGGTTCTCCGTTTCGGCGAGGGCAGGCGGGTCAAGCGGCTCGCCGAGCAGGCGTCGTACATCGGCACGCTCGAGCCCGAGTTCGAGGCCCTGAGCGACGCCGAGCTCGCCGCCAAGACCACGGAGTTCAAAGAGCGGATCGAGAACGGCGAGCCCGTCGACGAGCTCGTCTTCGAGGCCTTCGCCGCAGTCCGCGAGGCGTTCAAGCGCACGATGGGCATCCGTCTCTTCGACGTGCAGTTGATGGGCGGCATCGTCCTCCACGAGGGCGACATCGCCGAGATGAAGACGGGCGAAGGAAAGACGTTCGTTGCCGTCCAGCCGCTCTACCTGAACGCGCTGACCGGCAACAGCGTCCACCTCGTCACCGTCAACGACTACCTCGCCAAGCGCGACCCGGAGTGGACGAAGCCGGTCTGGGAGGCGCTCGGCATGCGCGCCTCCTTCATCCAGAACATGATGCCGTTCGATGAGCGGCGCGATGCGTACGCGGCCGACGTCGTCTACGGGACGAACTCCGAGTTCGGCTTCGATTACCTGCGCGACAACATGGCCGTCACGATCGACGGGTTGGTCCAGCGCGGCCACGACTTCGCGATCGTGGACGAGGTCGACTCGATCCTGATCGACGAAGCCCGCACGCCGCTGATCATTTCCGGTGAGCCCGAGGTCGCGGCCCAGGTCTACTACGACTTCGCCCGCGTGGCGCGGACGCTCGACGGCTACGCCTCCAAGCCGGGCCAGCCGAAGGGCGCGGCGGAGGCCTCCGGGGCCGACTTCGAGTACGACGAGAAGCACAAGACCGTCTCGCCGATGCAGGGCTCGATCGAGGCGGTCGAGCGCTCGTTGGGGATCGACAACCTCTACGACCCGCGTAACGGGCAGCTCGTCAATCACCTCAACCAGGCGCTGAAGGCCCAGGCGCTCTATCAGCGTGACGTCGACTACGTCGTTCAGGACGGCGAGGTGAAGATCGTCGACGAGTTCACCGGCCGGATCATGGAGGGCCGCCGCTGGTCGGAGGGCCTCCACCAGGCGGTCGAGGCGAAAGAAGGCGTGCGCATCCAGGAGGAGCACCAGACGCTGGCGACGATCACGCTCCAGAACTACTTCCGCCTCTACGACAAGCTCGCCGGCATGACCGGCACCGCGAAGACCGAGGAGAAGGAGTTCGTCGAGATCTACGACCTGCACGTGGTGGAGATCCCCACCAACGTCCCGGTTGCGCGCGACGACCGCAACGACCAGATCTTCAAGACGAAGGACGCGAAGTACAACGCGGTGATCGAGGACATCAGGGAGCGGCACACGGCGGGCCAGCCCGTCCTCGTCGGCACGATCTCCGTCGAGGTCTCGGAGCACCTCTCCCAGCTGCTCGACCGCCAGGGGATTCCGCACAACGTCCTCAACGCGAAGCAGCACGAGAAGGAGGCCGGGATCATCGCCGAGGCGGGCCAGAAGGGCGCCGTCACGATCGCGACGAACATGGCCGGCCGCGGCGTCGACATCAAGCTGGCCGAGGGCGTGACGGAGCTGGGCGGGCTCTACGTGCTCGGCACCGAGCGCCACGAGGCGCGCCGCATCGACAACCAGCTCCGCGGCCGCTCCGGGCGCCAGGGCGACCCCGGCGAGTCGCGCTTCTACCTCTCCGGCACGGACGACCTCGTGCGGCTGTTCGCAGGCGACCGGATCTACAACATCATGGAGCGCTTCAAGGTTCCGGAGGACCAGCCAATGGAGGCGAAGATCCTCTCGAACCAGATCGAGAACGCGCAGAAGAAGGTCGAGGAGCAGAACTTCGTCATGCGCAAGAATGTCCTCAAGTACGACGACGTGCTGAACAAGCAGCGCAGCGTGATCTACGACCAGCGCCGGCGCGTCCTCGAGGGTGAAGACCTCTCCGAAGAGGTTGCGCTCTGGATCGACGAGGTGATCGAGCGCAACGTCGAGTACTACACGGCCGGGGATTTCTCGGAGGAGTGGGATCTCGAGGCGTTGTGCCGGGCGATGATCGACATCTACGCCACGGACGATCCGATCACGCCGGAGGAGCTGCGCGAAGAGGTCGGCCTCGATCGCGCCGCTCTCGTCCAGGAGTTCCAGGAGGACGCGCGCGACACCTACGCGGAGAAGGAGAAGAGCCTCGGTCCGAACCCGGAGACCGAGCAGCCGCTGCTACGCGACGTCGAGCGGTTCGTGATCCTCCAGGTCGTCGACGTCCGCTGGCGCGAGCACCTCGAGAACATGGACTACCTCCGCGAGGGCGTCCACCTCCGGGCGATGGCCCAGAAGGACCCGCTCGTCGAGTACACCGCGGAGGGCCACCGGATGTTCGAGGAGCTCAACTTCGAGATCCGCGAGGAGGTCGTGAAGATGCTCTTCCATGCGGAGATCGAGGTCGAGGAGGTCGACCAGCTTCAGCAAGCGCAGGAGGCCCAAGGGCTCGACGGCGAGGCGTTCGCCTACGAGCACGAGTCGCTGGCCGGCGCGCAGGCGATCGCTGCGGCCGGCGGTGGAGCCGCGATGATGCTGGGGGGCGGCGACGGCGCCTCTGTGACCACCGGGGTGGGGGGCGGCGGCTCGGTCGCCACTCAGCAACGGGTGACCTCCGCGCGCGAGAAGCTCGGCCGCAACGACCCGTGCTGGTGCGGCAGCGGCAAGAAGTTCAAGCGCTGCCACGGCGCTTAGCCGCGCCTTGAAGTCCGGCGGCGGCTGCGCCGCCGCCATGACGACTTCAAGGCGAGGATCGAGCCCAAGGCGGCAGTGTGCGCTACCGGGCAAAGCCCGGCAGCGCGGCGCTCAACCCAGGGGTCAGATCTTGGAAAGACGCATGGGCGGCCGAATCTCGGGTCCGCGTCGCAACAAACTCGAAACCCCTTTTCCACAGGCCCCGGCCGCTACCATCGAACGCGCGATGGCAGATCAGACGCCGGCGGTTCCGCTCGACCAGCAGCTCCAGGAGATCGGGGCCCAGCTCGCCTGGGTCCGTGATTACCTTTGACCCGGAGGCCCTCGAGCGTCGGGTCGCCGAGCTGGAGCAGGAGCTCGGCAGTCCTGGCTTCTGGAATGACCAGCAGCACGCGGCGCAGGTCAGCGCCGAGCACGCACGCCTGACGCGCCGGCTCGAGCGCTACCGTCGGTTGACGCAGGAGTACCAGGACGCGCAGGAGCTTCTGGCAATGGACGGCGACATGGCCGTGGAGATCGAGGCCTCGATCGCCCCGCTGAGACAGGAGCTCGACCGGCTCCAGGAGGATGCGCTCTTCTCCGGCGAGTACGACGCAGGCGATGCGATCGTCACGATCCACGCCGGCACCGGCGGCACCGATGCGCAGGACTGGGCCGAGATGCTGCTGCGCATGTACCTGCGCTGGGCCCAGGACCGGGGCTTCCGGACCGAGCTGCTCGAGGCAAGCCCGGGCGAGGAAGCCGGCCTCAAGTCCGCCACCTTCACCGCGAAGGGCGAGAACGCCTACGGGATCCTGAAGGCCGAGCGAGGCGTCCACCGCCTCGTCCGCCTGAGCCCGTTCGACCAAGCGCACCGAAGGCACACGAGCTTCGCGCAGGTGATCGTCAGCCCCCTGCTGCCAGAGGACGTCGAGGTGGACATCGACGAGAACGACCTCCGCATCGACACGTACCGCGCCAGCGGCGCCGGCGGCCAGCACGTGAACAAGACCGACTCCGCCGTGCGGATCACGCACCTCCCGACCGGGATCGTCGTCCAGATCCAGAACGAACGCTCGCAGAGCTCGAACCGGCAGACCGCCCTCCGCATCCTCAAGTCCCGACTGCTCGAGCAGGAGCAGGAGCGGCGCGAAGAAGAGCTCGCCAGGGAGCGCGGCGCCGCCCAGCAGGCCGACTTCGGCAGCCAGATCCGCAGCTACGTCCTCCACCCGTACCAGCTCGTCAAGGACCACCGAACCGAGCACGAGACCGGGAACACGCAGGCCGTGCTCGACGGCGCCCTCGACGACTTCGTCCGCGAGTACCTGCTCGCCAGGGCCGCGGGAAAAGTCCTGTAGAGTCCGCCGATCAATGCGGTTTGGCGGGAAAGTCCCTCCTATCCGGCGGTTTCGCTAAAGTTCGGCGCCGTAGCTAACGGCGCCCGTAGCTAAAGCGGCACCACCCCCCGCGCTGTGGCGCATTTTTTGATGCAAGAACTCGACCTCCAGCCCAGCGAGTCGGAACTCGATCTAGAGCCCGCCGACTCCGGCACCGCTGTCCTCGCGCCTGCGCCGGTGGCTGTTTCGCGAGCCTCGTCGAGCTCCGCGATGGTCACGTTCGACGCGGTGACCAAGATCTACGAGCCGGACGTGGCGGCGCTGCGCGACGTCTCCTTCGGGATCGAGAAGGGCGAGTTTGTCTTCATCGTCGGCGCATCGGGCTCGGGGAAGTCGACGGTGATCCGCCTCGTGCTAAAGGAGCTCGAGCCGACACGGGGCAAGATCGTCGTCGGCGGACGCGACCTCGGGCGCCTGAAGCGCTCCAAGGTGCCGCTGCTGCGGCGCAACGTCGGGTGCGTCTTCCAGGACTTCAAGCTGCTCCCGAACCGCACGGCTGCCGAGAACGTCGCCTACGCCCTCAAGGTCCAGGGAGAGGGCGCGCCCGCGATCAGGCGTAAGGTCCCCGAGGTGCTCAACCTCGTCGGGCTCGCGCACAAGATGTCGTCGCTGCCCGATGAGCTCTCCGGCGGCGAGCAGCAGCGTGTCTCGATTGCGCGCGCGTTCGTCAACCACCCGCCGCTGCTCATCTGCGACGAGCCGACCGGCAACCTCGATCCCGACACGAGCGTCGGGATCATGCAGCTCCTCCACCGGATCAACCGCTCGGGCACGACGATCCTGATGGCGACACACGATCGCGAGATGGTGGACAAGATGCGCAAGCGGGTGATTGCGCTCGAGGAGGGCAAGCTCCTTCGCGACGAGCGCCGCGGCGGGTACAGCTCCGGATGAGCCGCCTCCGGCTCGTCGCCGCCGAGGCGCTTCGCTCCCTCGGGGCCAACCTGTCGACTACATTCGCCGCCACCACGACGGTGCTGATCGGGATGTTCATGCTAGGGCTCGTGATCGGGCTGGGCAGCTGGGCGCTGTCGCTCAGCGACCACTACAAGAAGCAGCTGCTCGTCAACGTCTATTTCTGCACGCAGCTCCGGTGCGGTCACGATGCGAAGACGGCAAACATCAACACGGTCACCGAGCAGCTGCAGAAGATGCCGCAGGTGAAGTCGGTCCAGTTCGTCTCCAAGCAGCAGGCGCTCGAGCAGGAGCGGAAGAAGCACGCGGCGATGGTCGACACCCTCCCGTACAACCCGTTTCCGAACGCCCTCAAGGTCTACCCGAACTCGGCGGAGCAGATCGACACGATCTCGAGGCAGCTGGCGGCGTCGAATCCGAAGGACGTCGAGAGCATCTGCCCGCCGCCGCCCGGATCGAAGGCCGCGAGGACGGCGACCGGCGAGAGCTGCAGCCGCATCTCCCACCGGGTGCTCTCCGTGGCCCGCTACCTCTGGATCGTCGTGCTGATCGCGTTCATCGTGCTGCTCGTCTCCTCGACGCTCCTTGTCGCGAACACGATCCGGCTCTCGATCTTCGCGCGACGCCGCGAGATCGAGGTGATGAAGCTGGTCGGCGCGACCAACTGGTTCGTGCGCGGGCCCTTCATGATCGAAGGGCTGCTGTGCGGGCTTGGAGGTGCGGTCGCCGCAATCGTACTTCTCCTCTTGGGGCGGACCCTCTTCATGCCGTTGATCCATCTCACCAGCGCCTCCGACATCCACGCCTGGCCGTTCGGGCTACATGTCCTGATCGTCCTCGGCGCAGGCCTGGCGCTCGGGGCCGCGGGCTCCGGCCTGACGATTCGCCGTTTCCTCCAGGTCTGATCTCAGAGCCGGCATCGCAACTGACGCCGTAGTCGTCGAGCTTGCGTCGAGGGGCAAGCACCTCGTGGGCGAGCCGTACTTCGTGCCCGGCACGCCGATCCTGCTGGACCGGAAAGGTGCGGGTCACGCTCGGCCGGGGGATCTCGTGGTTGCGCGGAAGGGCCGCGGGCGGGCGCGGGTCGAGCGGGCGCTCGGGCCGGCGAGCTCGATCGAGGTCGTGCTGCAGGGCCTGCTGGTCGAGGAGGGCGAGCTGCGCGGCTTCGAGCCATACGATCCGCCCTCGATCGACGTGGAGGGGCGTGTCGACCTGCGCGACCTCCTGTCCTTCACGATTGACCCCGAGACCGCGAAGGACTTCGACGATGCGATCACCGTCGAGAAGGATCGAGCGCTCGTGCACATCGCCGACGTCTCGTGGTTCGTGCCAGCCGGATCGCCGCTCGATCACGGCGCAGCCGCGCGCGCCGTCTCCGTCTATGTGCCGGGTCTCGTCTCGCCGATGCTGCCGCCCGTGCTGTCCGAGGAGCTGTGCTCGCTCCGGCCACACACCGACCGGCTCTGCGTCACCGTCGAGGTTCCCCTCGTGGACGGCCTGCCGGCCGGAGAGCCGAGCTTCTACCGCTCGGTGATCCGCAGCCGCGAGCGGCTCACCTACGGGCGGGCGGAGGCGATCCTGGCGGGCCGTGAGCGGGACGACGCCGCGCTGACCGAGGCCCTCCGGCGAGCGGAGCGGCTGGCCCAGGCCCTCCGCGAGAGGCGCTTTGCCCGCGGCGCGCTTCGTGTGGAGAGCCCCGAGGTCGTGTTCGCCTTCGACGGCCGGGGCGGCGTCGAGGCTGCGTGGCGCGAGGCCGAGCTGCACGCGCACATGCTCGTGGAGGAGCTGATGATCCTCGCGAACGAGCTCGTCGCGGAGCTGCTCGCGGGCAGGCGCCGCGAGGCGATCTTCCGTGTCCATGAGCGACCTGAGCCCCAGTCGACGAGCCTGCTCCTGGCGCGGCTCGAGGACCTCGGCGTGCCGACTCCGCCGGCGCTCGACCACATGGGCCCGGCCGACGCCGCTGCGGTCGCCGCGGCCGCCGCCGAGCTCGTCATGGACTACACGCGGCGAGCGGGCCGCGGTCGCGATGCCTTCCCCGCGCTCGTGCTCCAGTCGCTCAAGCAGGCGCGTTACGACCCGAGGAACCTCGGCCACTCGGGCCTTGCGAGCCGCGCGTACTGCCACTTCACCTCGCCGATCCGGCGGTACCCGGACCTCGTCGTGCATCGCGCGCTGCTGCGGGAGCTCGGCGCCTCCGACGAGCCGTTGCCGGCGGATCTTGCGGCCGAGGCCGAACGCTCGTCTTCGCGGGAACGGCATGCCACGGCGCTCGAGTACCGCGCCGACGAGCTGTGCCTCGCGTGGCTGCTCGAGCGGCGGCTCCTCGAGCTTGGCTGGGAGGCCGCGTTCGAGGGCGAGATCACGGGTGTGATCCCGTCCGGGATCTTCGTCCGCTTCGACGGGGTCTACGAGGGCTACGTACCCGCACGGCGGCTGCCGGGCGACTACTTCGAGCTCAACGAGCTTGCGACGGCCCTCGTCGGCCGGCGCGGCGGGCGGACGTACCGACTTGGCGACCCGATCGAGGTCCGCGTCCAGGACATCCGCCGCAGCGAGGGCAAGGTCGAGCTCGAGCCGGCAAGGAGCGCCCTCTAGGTTCGCGCGCGCGCGCCCCACCCCGGGTGGGGAGTTTGGGTCCACCCGCCGCCCGCGATCAGCGTAACGGCGAAATTCCTACGCATGTGAGACGCAGCTGTGCCGAAACTGCGCCGACCTACAATCGGGGCACATTGGCCAGGGCAGCAGGAGAGAAGCTGATCGTCGAGAACCGCCGCGCGCGGCACGACTACCACTTCCTCGAGCGCGTCGAGGCGGGGCTCGCGCTCAGGGGCAGCGAGGTCAAATCGCTTCGGCAGGGCCAGGCGACCCTCCAGCGCGCCTACGCCGACACGCGGGACGGGGAGCTCTGGCTCGTCGGCCTGCACATCCCGGCCTACGAGCAGGCATCGATCGAGCCTCACGACCCCGACCGAGACCGCAAGCTGCTTCTGCACCGACGGCAGATCGACCAGCTCTCCTCCAGGGCCGCGGAGCGTGGGCTTACCATCGTGCCGACGCGCCTCTACTTCAAGGACGGCCGCGCCAAGGTCGAGCTCGCCCTCGCGCGCGGCAAGGAGGGCCGGGACAAGCGCCGCGACATCGCCGAGCGCGAGACGAAGCGGCGCATCGAGCGCGAGCTCAAGAGCCGCCGTTAGGCACCGCTTCCGGTGCCGCGTGGGGCGCTGCCTCAAGGGACAGCCGGGCCCTCGCCCGAGCGTCCACCCGCCAGCGGCCCCTTCAGGTAGATCCGCCCGATCGCAGGCCGGTAGCCGAACTCCTCGTTCAAGTGGCGGATGGGCGCATTGCGCTCGTCGTTTCGTGTCCGCAACTCCTCGAAGCCGTTCGCCTTCGCCCACGCGATCTGCGTCGCCTTGAGCGCCCGCGCGATGCCGCGCCCTCGCCAGGTGCGCTTCACGCCCGTTAGGTCGTGGTGGGCGGTCGTCGGCGCCGCATCGGTGAGCGAGAACTTCGCGTAGCCGACCACCGCGCCGCCGGCGAGCGCTACGAAGGTCGCGTCGGGCCTGTCGCCGGAGCCTTGCATGTCGTGGGCAAGCCAGTCCTCGAACGGCTCGATCAGCTCGTCCTCCCAGCCCGGGATGTCCGGGAGCGCCTCGACGGCCACCTCGTACATGCCCCGCGCGAGCTCGGGCCGCTGGGCCCACGTCACGATCTCGACGCCGTCAGGGGCTTCGACCGCCGGCGCCTGGATGTCGGCAAGCCGCAAGGCGACCCCCTTCTCGCGGCGGTCCTCGACGAAGCCGCGCCGCCGCGCGAACTCGAGGCTCTCGGGATCGTTGTCTGCGACCACGGCCTCGACCTCCTCCAGGCCGCGCTCCCGGGCCCAGGCCGAGATCGCCTCGTACAGGGCCGTTCCGGCTCCGCGTCGCCGCTTGTGTTCGAGGACTGTGACGAGCGCCGTGGCCAGATCGGGTCTCTGCGGCTCGATGCCGGCGACCGCCGAGCCGGCAGGATCGCCGTTCACACGGGCGATCAGGTCGACGCTGTCGTGCAGGCTCGCCTTGTACGACTGCACCTCCGGGAGACCGATGCGCTCGTGCGGCCAGACCTCGTTCCAGACGTCGAGGGAGATCTGCTCGTCGGCCTCGTCCCTGCAGATGACGACTTCGACCACCCGGCAACCATACGGCCTGTTCGGTCCGGGCTTGTCGCTCGCCGATCTCCTAGTTACCCTCTTTTTTCGCTCACGTGCGCTCAAAGACGCTCCGTTCCAGAACCGCCCTCGTCTCCGCCTGCGGCCTCGTGCTCGTCGGCGGGGCCGGCGCCCTGCTTGTATTGCTCACCCAGCGTTCGGCGAGGATCGCGGCGGCCGCGGGGATCTGGGTCGCGGCCGCGGTGCTGGTCGTCTGGCTCGCCCGGCGCAGGCACCGGCGCGAGCAGGAGCGGAGGACCGAGCTCGAGACCGCTGAGGCGAGACACCGTGCGCTTCTCGACGGCCTCCCGCTCGTAACCTGGCTGACAGCGCCCGGCGACCGGGGCGCGACGCTCTACGTCAGCCCGGGGATCACCGACCTGACGGGCTACTCGGCCGCGGAGTGGAGCGAGCAGGCCGACCTGTACGCGAAGCTCCTCCATCCGGAGGATCGCGAGCGCGTCATGCCGGCGCTCGAGCAGGCGGGGAACGGCACGCCCGTCTCGATCGACTACCGCCTGCTGGCCCGCGACGGCCGCCTCGTCTGGATCCGCGAGGAGTCGACGACCGTGCGCGACCCGCAGGGCGACCCTCTCTACTCGCAGACCTTCCTGCGCGACATCGGCGAGCTGAAGCGCGGCGAGGACCGCCGCGAGCTGCTCCAGGCGGCCGAGCGGGCGGCGGCTTCCGAGACCGCCGTGCGCCAGTCCCGGCTCGACTTTCTCCGCCGCGCCGGCGACGAGCTGGCCGCGACCCTCGACCGCGAAGCGGCGCTGACGAGAGTGGCGGAGCTCGTCGTCGCCGACTTTGCCGACTGGTGTGTGATCGACGTCATGGACGACGGCAACGAGCTACGCCGGCTCGCGGTCGCCCGCGCGGAGACGACGAAACCCCGCGGCGGCCGTGGGCCTCAGGCCGAGGCCGAGAAGGACGTTCGAGCCGTCGTCGAAGGCGGACGCGCCCGCATCCTTCCCGCCCTCGGCGAAAGCTCGAGCGGCGAGCGCGTGAAGTTCCTCGGCGGGCTCGAGTCCCGGACGGTTATCTGCATTCCACTCTGGGCGCGCAAGCAGCCCCTGGGCGCCCTGACGGTGGCGCGCACCGAGCGCGGGCCGACCTACACGGCAGACGACCTCGCGCTCGGCGAGGACCTCGCCGCCCGGATAGCGCTGGCGCTCGATCGTGGGCGGCTCTACCGCGAGGTCGAGGAGCGCGCGGACGCGGCCCGGGTGCTCGAGCACGTCGCCGACGGAATCCTCCTGCTCGACCGCAACGGCGTCGTCCGCCTGTGGAACCCGGCAGCGAAGGCGATCACGTCCATCGACTCCGACGACGTCGTCGGCCGGAGCGCCGCCGAGACGATCCCCGGCTGGAAGGCCGCGGTCGACTCGGTTCCGGTCTCGACCACCCCCGACCCGGGCCACGACGAGGTGATGATCCCGATCGAGACCTCCCGCGGCGAGCGCTGGATCGCCATCTCCGGCGTCCGCTTCTTCGGCGGCACCGTCTACGCCTTCCGGGACCTGACAGACACACGCCAGCTCGAGGAGATCAAGGCCGACTTCATCGCAACCGCTTCGCATGAGCTGCGTACACCGCTGGCGGCTGTCTACGGCGCGGCGCAGACGCTCCTGCGGCACGACTTCGCTCTCGACGAGGTCGGGCGCGACCGCTTCGTCTCGCTGATCGCCGACGAGTCGGAGCGCCTCGGCCGGATCGTGAACGAGATCCTGCTCGCCAACCAGCTCGACGCCGGCCGCCTCGACATCGAGTTCGAGCCCTTCGACCCACGCGACCTCGTCGAGCGCGTCGTCGAGGCGACGCGAACCTACGCTCCGCCGTCGGTCAAGCTGAAGGTCGACGCCCCCGAGGGTCTCCCGCGCGTGTCGGCCGACCTCGACAAGGTGCGGCAGGTGCTTGTCAACCTCGTCGAAAACGCGATCAAGTACTCGCCGGACGGAGGCGAGGTCGAGGTCGGCGCCCGGGGGCGCGAGGACTTCGTCCGCTTCCACGTCAGGGACGAGGGCCTTGGCGTGGCGCCGGAGGAACACGAGCGGATTTTCGAGAAGTTCTACCGTGCGGACCCGCAGATGACGCGCGGCGTGGGCGGGACCGGGCTGGGGCTCTACATCTGCAAGGAGCTGATCGGCCGTATGGGCGGCCGGATCTGGGTCGAGTCGAACTCGGGCAAGGGCTCGACGTTCGCCTTCGAGCTGCGTGCTTCGGAGGTCCCGCCGCAGGAGCTCCAGGCCCGGCGGCTACAATCTGAGGCACGCCGTGCCAGACTGAAGTCAGGCACGGGAAGCAACAACTGACATACGGGGGCGACCTGGTTTCGACGTGGTCGGTTCTCCGGCAGAGCTGCAAGCCGAGGTCCCCGGTTGGCCTCGTTAAACAACCGGGAATCAACGTAAGTGCGAAGGACAACTCCGCACTCGCTCTCGCTGCCTAACCCGTAGCGAAGCGCGTCGCTCCGAGCTCGGCCCGTGGCCCGGGTAGCGGCGTCAGAGAACGGGCTCGGCGCGGAGGGAGAGCCAATCGCCCGAAGCGCGACACCATAGGATGGCTAGCCCGTCGGTTGGTCGGCTGCCAACCGGCCGGCGGGCGAAACGCAACGGCAGCCTAAGCTTGTAGACGCTCTGCACGGGGCGATCGCGGACGCGGGTTCGATTCCCGCCGCCTCCACCTAAGGGTTTCCAGCTCATCGGAGACCCCACCTTCAAGCGTCGCCAGATCAGGCGACGCTTGTGCGTTTCGGCTTTCGGCCGCCTGAGCCAATGCGTCCGCCAGCTCGTCCAGGCGCACTTCGTCTGTGTACTGCTGCGTCGTATCCGGATGCCTGTGACCCATCAGGGCCTGGAGCGCGACGACGTCGCGGCCGCTCTCCCGAAGGAAGCGATTTGCGAAGCCGTGTCGCAACTGGTGAGGCGAGAGAGACCGAATCCCGGCCCGCTTGCAGACGCGCCAGACCATCCGCATGAGCGCCTGGTCGCTCGCCGCCTTCTTCGGATCCTTCCGCCTCCGTACCCGTTGGTCGTGCGAGACCCATTGTTCGACCTCCACGGTGAAAACGTGGTCGTCAAGCTCAGGCCGAAGTCTCCGGAAGCTCTCCCGAAGCTCGGCCAGCACATCAGGAGCGATCGGTACCCATTGCCAGTGGCCGCCTTTCCGCAGCACGTGAACCCGACCCCGAACGAGGTCGATATCGACCCACCGGCAGCGCACGACCTCTGCGCGGCGGAGGCCTACGCCCTCCATCAGAAGGACTGGGGGCCTCTCGTACCCGACCGCCGCTGTCCGCACCCGCTGCAGTTCTTCCAGACTCGGTCGGTACACCTCTGGCCGTCGCTTCCGCGGTCGCCGGATCTTGCGCGAGGGATCTGACTCGATCACGTCCTCGGACTCGGCCCACCCGAAGAACGAGTGCAACACCGAGATGATGTTCGAACGTGTCGCAGCGCTCAAATCGACCCCGCGGACTCTCTTGCTCTCGTCAACCCATCCCTTGAGGAACGCGCGCAGATCCACCGTTGTCAGTGCTCGAATGTCGGCCTCCGGGTAATCCCGCGCCAGCTTCCAGAGAATCCTCTGGTAGGAGTCGAGCGACCTAGCCGTTGCATCCCGTTCGAGCTGGCGCCAGTCCAAGAACGCGTCGATTGCTCTCTCGATCCTCACGTCGCCCGGGCCTCGGGTTCACTGGCCGCGCTCAGGGCCTCGATTACCGCGTCACCCTTCAGCGCCGTCCGCGCGCATGCCGTAACGCCTCGCTTGAACCACGCCGATCCTTCTTCCTGGCCCAGCAGATCGACAAGTCGCTGCGGCGTGGCCTCACCTGGAAACGCTTCGCGGAACCTCGCCTGCTCGCGAAAGACGGTTGACCGCGACGCGTTCCACCAGTCGCCGTACTCGTCGAGGGTGAGCGTGTGTCCAACCGCTTCTTGCGCAATCGCCCACTGGACGATGAACGCCACTACCTTGGCGCCTGCTATCTGGCCCACGTTCGCGGCAGCCAGCTGCTGCAGCGTCGGCCGCTGTTTTCGCCTCCGGATCGTCACGGGTCTCAGAATGACACTCGCCCCGCGCAGTGTCAACCTGACACTTGAGGCACAGTGCTCTAACTACTTCAAGTCGGAGGGCCTTCTGGCGTGAGTACGCTCGTCCAGCGAAGGATTGCCTTCCTTTGCCAGTTCACGGCGGGGCAAGTTTGATGTGCTTGGCCAACTCCTTGTCGAGCTGAAGCGTGGGGCGAAGGCCCGAAAAGTTGTCGAAGCCGAGACCGTAGGTGTGCTGGCCCACCGTCCAGATGAGCACGACGTGGTGCATGTAGGCGCTTTCGATCGTCCCGCCCCGCGCCCGTCCGGATCTCTCCGCGGGGCAGATGATCGTGATCTTGCAGTCAGCCTGAGCACCGTCCTGATTCGCCGCGAAACCGGGTGGTACCCGCATCGGACACGGAACGAAATAGCCGACTGCGCGTGCTGTCGAACGACACTGGGCGCGAAATGCGGGAGGTGTAGGAACAAAGTGGAGCCCGCCTCGGTCCGGCCGTTGTGTGCTCGCCGACTGCGATCCCGCGCACCCACAGAGCGTGAGCAGAACCGCTAGGGGGTACCGCCGGTTGGGTCAGGCTCTGCTGGCGCACTCTCACAAAGTTACGAGCACACGCCATTCCCGAGTCCTGGCCAGAGACGACGGCGGCCCCGCCTTGTTCCGGAACGTCCTTCGAGTGACATTCGCGCACACTGGCCCAAGCAACGCTGTTCACTCGCGCAGCCGCACCCTCCGCTGGCTGTAGTGCATTCGAGGGGCTGCCGATACTCAGGCCGTGGCGTGGCTCGCGGCGGTTCGACCGCTCGGCTAAGCCCTTCCGCGTCGGCGCCGGTTCCGAGGCGAGGTGGCGTCTAGGTGGCGTTTTCGTTGAGGCCGGAGTTCGGGGCGAGCGGGTCGGCGCGCTTGGCGATGATCGAGGCGAACAGCCGCGCCCGGGTCCGCTCCCAGGCCGCTTGCACAGCGGCACCTTTCCTTCGTGCCATCCTGACCGGCGACGAGGGTCGACACCTACACGACGCCTGGGCTCAGCCGATGTGCTCGATCCCGTTGGGCAGCCCGACCCAGGGGTGCATGCAGTCCTCCCACACCGAGACACGCGGTGCCGGGAAGTTCGGATCGGCGAACGCGCCGACCGGCACCGCGATGTGCTCAGGGCCTGCCGACCAGTAGACGGTCGCACCGCAGCGCGGGCAGAAGAAGAAGCGAGTGCTCCTCGCAATCGTCGGAAATGCGAACACATACTCGGTCGCATCGCCGTCAATTCGCACCTGTTCGCGGGGCCAGCGCGCCTGCACCCCGAACACGCTCCCTGTGCGCCGCTGGCAGCCGAGGCAGTGGCAGATCGAGACCCTGACAGGCTCGCCCTCGACCTCGACCGTGAGCTGCCCGCACAAGCAGGACGCGCGCCGCGTCGCCATGTTGTCGGCACGCTACCGCGCGGGACGAGGCGCGGGGCTCACTGACCCGTCTGCCGCTGCGCGTCGGCCGCGCCGCGCGCCTCCAGCCGGGCGCGGATCGTCTCCTCGTACCTTCCGGCCTCTGGTGACATTCCGGGCCGCTGGCCCAGGCGAGTCTGCTCGTCGCTCGGCGGCCTAGGCTGGGCGAACCACGTACACACGACGAAGTACATGAGAAAGAGGATGAGGCCGCCCGTCAGTGCAACCGACGCAAGCGCCCAGAGCGACGCTTCGATAGCGCGGATACGCGCGAGGACGCTTCCGGCTAACGCTACGCAGATCGGAACGAGGACGCCGACGAAAATCTGACTTGATCCAGGCCCGTTGCCAGGCGGGTTCGGCATCGACCCTCCGGCCCAGACGCCAAGGATCGGTGCGACGATCAGGCAGAGCGGCGCGAGCCAAACGCGTGGTGCAGTCTTTCGCGCGCCGTCAGTGCCCACTCTGCCCGCTTCATCGGCACACGGATCGCTGCGCTAAACGATAGGTCGGCCGCAGTCACGGTACTCCCGGCTCGGTGCCATTCCGGCACGCTGGCCCAAGCGAGCGCCTCGTCGTCTCGAACGGCGGACTCGCCGGGATCATCTCGACGAGCGACCTCGCCCGCGCGCTCGAGGCGAGGCGGCGCCGCGGGGCGCCTGCCCGCGTCTAGCTGTCCGCTCAGGCCTTGAGACTCGGCGTCTTCGCATGCGGGGCGGGTCCACGATCCGAGCTCTTTGGGGGCAGCGATGGGCTCGGCGGCCTCCGCGTGTAGTCTCGGAACCCAGTGGAGCGCAAGTGGTGGACCCTGCTCGCGAGCTGCATGGCCATCTTCATGTTGCTGCTCGACGTGACGATCGTGAACGTCGCGCTGCCGTCGATCGAGCGCGACCTCGGCGCCGACTTCAGCGACCTCCAGTGGGTGATCGATGCCTACGCGCTAACCCTCGCGGGCTTCGTGCTGGCGGCAGGGTCGCTGGCCGACATGGTCGGCCGCAGGCTCGTCTTCATACTCGGGCTGGCGATCTTCAGCGCTTCGTCGCTGGCCTGCGGGCTGGCTCCCGACCCGCTCTTCCTGAACGTCTCGCGCGCGGCGCAGGGGATTGGCGCGGCGATGATGTTCGGCACCTCGCTGGCGTTGATCGCGCAGGAGTTCCAGGGTCGCGAGCGCGGGACCGCGCTCGGCATCTGGGGCGCGACCACGGCCGCGGCGGTCTCGATCGGGCCGCTCGTGGGCGGTGCGCTCGTGGACGCGCTGTCGTGGCGCTGGATTTTCCTCGTGAACGTGCCGATCGGCCTGGCCGCGCTCGTGGTCGCGCGGCTGCGGTTGCGCGAGTCGCGCGACCCGG